>JBHHZM010000098.1:0-11548 GCA_046758065.1 Alphaproteobacteria bacterium
GTGCTGCAGGCGCGCAAGCGCGAGGTCCCGGCGGCGGAGAGCGGGCGGCAGCGCGACCAATACCGCGCCCTCGCCGCGCGCCTTCCGAACGCCGTGGTGATCGACGCCGCGCAGTCCCCCGAGGCGGTCGCGGCGCAGGCGGCGCAGGCCGTGATCGACCGCCTGAGCGGCCGGCTGGAAGCGCGCCTTGGCTAGCGACATCGTCGCCGACAGCGTCCGCGGCATCTTCTCCGGCGACGCCGTGGCGCTGCAATCCGCTAACGACGCGCCCGCCGACGCGCGCTTCTGGGTGATCCCGGGCCGCGCCGGACCGCGCTGGATCGTGCCGCAGGACGCCGCACTCGGCTGGCCGGCGCTGCGCCTGTGGCGGCCCTATGACGCCGCCTCGCGCGCCAAGTGGACGCTCGTCACCGCCGCCTATCGCGCCGGCGAGCTCGGACGCCTGCCGGGGGTCGCCGCGCTCGGCGTTGCCGGGTGCGACGGCTGGCGCCACCTCGGCTGGGACGGAGACGCGGCGCCGGTTGCCGTGATCCATATCGGGACGCCGGGGCCGACCCGAAAAGCGATCGCCACCCTCGTCGACCGTGCACAAGGGCGCCCGCTCGCGGTCGCCAAGGCGCCGCTCGGCCCTGCCGCTGCAGGGCGCATCCTCCACGAGGCCGCCGCGCTCGACGGTCTGGCGCGCGAAGCGCCCGGCGTCGCCCCGCGCCCGCTGTTCAGCGATCCCGCAACCGGACGCAGCCTGCAGACGTTCGCCGCCGGCGCGCCGAGCGGCATGCGGCTCACCGCGGCCCACCTCGGCTGGCTCGATCGCCTGCGTGTTTCCAATTCGGAAACCTCGTTGCGCGACGGCGCCGAGGCGCTGGCCCGCCGGCTTCGGGCGCTGCCCCGCCTCGACGACGGGACGCGGCGGCGTTACGGGCGGCTGCTCGAAGGCGTCGCGTTTCCCGAGCCGCTGCCCGCCTTCCGGGTCCACGGCGACTTCGCGCCCTGGAACCTGCGGCGCGCGGAGGGCGAAACGCTGATCGCCTTCGACTGGGAATTCTCCGAAACGCCCGGTCTTCCCGGCCATGATCTGGTTCATTTCCTCTGCCGCGTGCTGCTCGCCCGGGGCGCGGCCGACGCCTGCGAGATCGAGCGTAAAATCCGCGCCGCGCTCGCCGCACCGCGCTTCCGCCGCCTCCTCGGCGGCCTCCGTCCGGCGCCGCTGTGGCGCTACTACGTGCTGTGGTACCGCATTCTCTGCCTTGAGAACGGCATCGACGACGCCTGCGCGCGGATTTTTAACCAAATCGTCGAAACATGGGACGATGAGCCACTCCAGGATTCCGCGCGCGCGCGTCGATAGGGTGGACTTTCTGCTCGACTGCTGCCGCGAGCGGGAGGTGCTGCATCTCGGCTGCGCCGACCATCCCTACACGCGCGAACGACTCGCCGACGGCAGTTGGCTGCACCGGGCGCTGTCGGAAGTCGCCGCGCGCTGCTTCGGGATCGACGCCAACGCCGAGGTCGTCCGCTGGCTACGCGAGGACCGAGGCATCGCAAACCTCGCCGTCGGCGACGCCGAGGCGCTCGACGCCCTCGACGCCGGGCGTTTCGACGTCGTGGTCGCCGGCGAAATCATCGAGCATCTCGCCAACCCCGGGCGCTTCCTCGAAACCGCGCACGCGGTGCTCAAGCCGGAGGGCCGGCTCGTCATCACCACGACCAACGCCTTCTGCCTGCGCCGATTCCTGCGCATCCCGTTCGGCGTCGAGAGCGTCCACCCCGATCACGTCTACTACTTTTCCCACGTCACGCTCGCCGGCCTGGCGCGGCGCTTCGGCTATGCGCTCGAGGCGGCCTACGGCTACCGCCTGCCCAACCGCAAGCCGTTCGCGCCCTGGCTCGTCGAACGCCTCGCCACCGCGGTGACGCCCAACTGGGGCGAAGGCATCGTCCACGTCTACCGTCAGGCGGCGGGCGCCGCGGAGCACTCTTGAAGATTCTGCTGTCGGCATACGCCTGCGAACCCGGCCTCGGTTCGGAACCCGCCGTCGGCTGGCACTGGGCGGTCGAACTCGCCCGGCTCGGCCATGAGGTCCGGGTGCTGACGCGGGAAGCCAACCGGCCGCGCATCGAGCAAGCGCTCGCCGGCATGGCGCCGGCGTGGCGCCCCGGCTTCCTCTACTACGACCTCCCCCGCTGGACGCGCCGGTGGAAGAGGGGCGGGCGCGGCATCCGGCTGTATTACCTGCTTTGGCAATGGGGCGCCCTCCGGCGCGCCCGCGAGGTCCATGCGAACGAGGGTTTCGAGCGCGTGCATCACGTCACCTTCGCCGGGGTGCGGCAGCCGAGCTTCATGGGCCGGCTCGGCGTCCCGTTCGTCTTCGGCCCGCTGGCCGGCGGCGAACGCGCGCCGCCCCGCCTGCGCCGCGGCTGCGGCCTGCGCGGCCGCCTGCTCGAACGCTTGCGCGATGGCGCCAACCAACTGGTGCGCTTCGATCCGCTGATGGCCGCCGCCTTCCGGCGCGCGGCGCGCATCTACGTCACCTCGGAAGAAACGCGCGATCTGCTGCCCCGCCGTTTCCGCGACAAGGCGCGGGTTGCGCTGGCGATCGGCTGGGACGGCGAGAACGCCCTCTCCGGGCCGGCGGCGGCGGACGACGCCGCGGACGGCGGACCGCTGCGCCTGCTGTTCGCCGGCCGGCTGGTCCACTGGAAGGGCCTCCACCTCGGACTCGCCGCCTTCCGCCGCCTGCTCGACACCGGGATCGACGCCCGTCTTACCGTTGTCGGACACGGCCCCGACGCGCGCCGCCTGCGCCGTATCGCCCGCGAACTCGGCCTCGACGGGCGGATCGACTGGACGCCCTGGCTGGCGCGCGAAGCGCTCGCCGCCGTCTATGTCCGCCACCACGTCCTGCTTTATCCAAGCCTTCACGATTCGGGCGGTATGGTGGTGCTCGAGGCGCTGGGTTCCGGCCTGCCGGTGGTCTGCCTCGACCTCGGCGGCCCCGGCGTGCTGGTCGATGCGGACTGCGGCCGGGTCGTCGCTACCGCCGGCCGCGACGAGCGGCGGGTCGCGGCAGACCTCGCCGAGGCGCTCGCCGGGCTCGCGGCCGACCCTGAGGAGCGCCGCCGCCTCGCAGCCGGCGCGCGCCGGAGGGCCGACGCGTTTCGGTGGCGCCGTCTGGTGCAGGGCATCTACGACGAGGACCGCGAGCGATGAGCATGACCCGCGTCCGCAACGCCACGATCCTCGCCGTCATCGGGCTCTATCTGGTGCTCAACTACGGCTTCATGCTCATCCGCATCCCGCCGGCCTCGGCCAGCGGGGTGCCGGTCGGCGAGGTGATCCTCGTCCTCGCGCTTCTCGGCATGAACCATTTCAGGGTGATCTCGCGGTTGCAGGCGACCGTGTTTCTCTTTCCCTTCCTGCTGTGGTGGACCTACGGCATCGGCCGCGCGCTTTCCGGCTTCTCCGATTACGGCTTCTGGGCGCTGAGGGACGCCACGCACGAGATCGAATCGCTCTTTCTCCTCGTCGGCTTTGCCTTCGCAACCCGCGCCGAACATCTCGACCGTTTCTTCCGGTGGTTGCCCTGGATGCTCGGCGTCGGCGCGGTCTATGCGCTGAGTTTCCCGTTCGCCGACACGCTCATGGACTTCGCGCCGACGATCCGCTCGGCCGCGGGCCATACCGTGCCCGTGCTCTTCAACTACACTTCGACCTCGGTGCTGCTGCTCATGGGTGCGGCGTGGCTGATGCTCTTCAGGGAGCGGACCAAGGTCACCGTGGCGCTTCAGATCTGCCTCATCGGCTACGCCGCCTTCGTTTTCCAGGCGCGCACCATCTATCTGCAGATCTTCGCCCTGATGATCTTCTTCGCCGCATTCCGCCGCGAGGCGGTGGGCAAGGGCATCCTGGGGATGATCGTGATCGTGCTCGCGCTGCTCGCCCTGCCGCTCACGGGCATCGATATCGAGGGACGTCTGGGCCAGAAGGTGTCGTTCGACTTCATCGTCAACCACATCCTGTCGATCGGCGGCGTCGAGAGCAGCGGCCTCAGGGGCACCGCGCGCGGCGTGTCGCTGCGCATGGTTTGGTGGAACCATATCATCGCCAACTGGAGCGCGAGCTTCGAGAATATGATGCTCGGGCTGGGCTTCGGCATGCCGCTCACCAACCACCATTCGCTCGACGGCGCCATCGTGCGCGAACCACACAATTCGTACCTTTCGGTGCTGGGACGCACCGGTCTGATCGGCCTCTTCGCCTTCCTCTGGATGCACGTGCTCATGATCAGGGCATGGTGGCGCGCCTACCGGACGAGCGTGCGGGCGCACTGGCGCGAGGGGCAGAACCGATTGCTCATCCTGATGGTGTTCTTCATCCTGATCTGGGTCTATGCGATGGGCGAGGACGCGCTCGAAAAACCGTATTTCGCCATCTCCTATTACTTCTTCTGGGGCATCGCCCTGAAGATGGCCTGGCAGGTCGCTCGCCATCCGGCGTCGGCGCGCGATTCCCGCCGACCGCTCCACGGCGCGCCCGGAGCCGCGCCCGGCGTTGTGCCCGCTCGTCGGCTTGCTCCCGCGCCGCGCCGCGCATGAAAGTCCTGATCGCTCACAACACCTACCAACAGATCGGCGGCGAGGACGCCGTGGTTGCCGCCGAGCACGCCCTGCTCGAAGCGCACGGCCATGCCGTCGAGACCTTCGGCGCGTCGAACCACGCTATCGACGGTCCATGGTCGCAGCTCTGCACGGCGTTCAGGGCGCCCTATTCGCCGGCGGCGCGCGACGCGCTCGCCCGGCGGCTCGCGAGCGGACGACCCGACATCGTGCATGTGCACAATTTCTTCCCGCTGCTCACCCCGTCGATCTACGATGCCTGCCGCGCGGCGGGGGTGCCGGTGGTGCAGACGCTGCACAACTACCGCCTGATCTGCCCGGTGGCGACGCTGCGGCGCAACGGCGCAGTCTGCGAGCGCTGCGTCACGGGAAGCGCGTACCACGCGGTGCTGCACGGCTGCTATCGCGGATCGCGGCCGGGGACGCTCGCGGTCGCCCGCATGGTCGAACGCCACCGCGCGCGCGGCACCTGGCGCGAGCGCGTCGACCGCTATATCGCGCTGACCGGGTTTGCGCGCAACAAGTTCGTCGAAGGCGGATTGCCCGCCGAACGAATCGCGGTCAAACCCAACTTCGTCGCCGGCGAACCGCCCGAAGAGATGCCAGCCGCGCGAGGCGGCGCGCTGTTCGTCGGCCGCCTGAGCCCGGAGAAGGGCATCGCCACCCTGCTCGCCGCATGGCGCGGGCTCGACATTCCGCTGCGCATCGCCGGCGACGGTCCGCTCGACGCGGCGGTGCGGGCGGCGGCCTCTCCGGCGATCACGCCGCTCGGCCGTATCGACGCCCGCGCCGTCGCGCACGAGATGCGCCGCGCCGGTTTCCTCGTGGTGCCGTCCGAGTGGTACGAAGGTTTCCCCATGGTCATCGTCGAGGCCTACGCCCGCGGATTGCCGGTGATCGCCGCGCGGCTCGGCAGCCTCGCCGAAATCGTCGAGGACGGCGTCACCGGCCTTCATGCGGCACCGGGCGATCCCGCCGACCTCGCGGCCAGGGTGCGCTGGGCCGCCGCCAACCCCGAGGCGCTGGCGCGCATGGGGGCCGCGGCGCGGGCGCGCTACGAGGCGCGCTACACGCCCGAGGCCAACTACGCCATGCTGGCGGCGATCTACGCCGAGGCCCGCGATGCTTGAGCGCGGGGCGGTGATCGGCGCGCCGGTGACGGCCGGCGCCTTCGACGAGGTCGCCGAGGTGGTGCTCGACTCCGCGCGCGCGGGCCGCGGGGGATATGTCTGCGTCGCCAACGCCCATATGGCGGTCACCGCTCGGCGCGATCCGGCGCTGCGTGCGATCATGACGCGGGCGCTGGCGGTGGCGAGCGACGGCATGCCGTTGGTCTGGTCGCTGCGCCGCGCCGGCCTCGACGCCGAGCGGGTGGCCGGCCCCGACCTGATGGCCCGGCTTTGCGCCCGCGCCGCCGAAGAGGGCATGCCGATCTACCTCTACGGCGGCGGTGCGGCGACCTTCGAGACGCTTGCCCGGACGCTCGCCGCGCGCTTTCCCGGCCTCCGTATCGCCGGGCGCGAAGCGCCGCCGATGCTGCCGCCACGACCGGCGCGCGACGAAGCCGCCCGGGCGCGCATCGCGGCTTCGGGCGCGCGGCTCGTCTTCGTCGGGCTCGGTTGTCCCAAGCAGGAGTTCTGGATGGCGGCGCAGGCGCCGGGGTTGCCGGCGGTGCTGCTCGGCGTCGGCGCCGCGTTCGACTTTCTGGCGGGCATCACGCCGCGCGCGCCGCGCTGGATGCAGCGCGCCGGCCTCGAATGGCTGTTCCGCCTGATCTGCGAGCCGCGCCGCCTGTGGCGACGCTATCTCGTGACCAACGGCCTGTTCCTCTGGTATCTCGCGCGCGACCGGTTGGGGCGGGCGTGAATCCGGGTCAGTCCCGGGCGGCCAGCGCCGCGAGGCGGGTGGCGAGCGCGGCGAGGGTTGCGCCGACGACGACCTCGAAATCCGCCCGCGCCAGCGCCCGTGCGGCGTCGCCGTCGCCCCCGCCGTAGCCCGTCGGCACGAGCCAGCCGCAGGGCAGGCCAGCGTTGCGCCCCGCCGCGAGATCGCTGGCGCAGTCGCCGGCGATCCAGCTCGCGCCGAGATCGAGGTTGAGGTCGTCGGCCGCGCGCAGCAGCATGCCGGGCCCGGGCTTGCGGCAGGGCGTCGCCGCCGGATCGCGGGACGACGGCGCGTGCGGCGCGGCGTAGACCGCATCGATGCGGCCGCCCGCCGCCGTTACCGCCTTGTTCACCGCCGCCTCGACGCCCGCGAACTCGGACCAGCTCACATAGCCGCGACCGATGCCGCCCTGGTTGGTTACCACCACGACCGGGACGGCGAGGGCGTTGGCGCGGCGGATCGCCGTCAGGGCCTCGGGGATCGGACGCACGTCGCCGGGCCGCGAGATGTAGGCGACCTCATCGATGATCGTGCCGTCGCGGTCGAGGAACAGCGCCGGACGCGGCGCCCCGGCCGCCGGAGGCGCGCGCAGCTCGCGCCACAGGCCGTCGGCCGCGACGCGACCGGCGAGCCCGGCGGGAACGGGCGGCCAGTCAGCCATGCGGCTGGTCAGGTTGGTCAGACGGTGACCCGGGCGGAGCGTGGCGCATCGGCGCCAATGTGGTCGAGATACCAGGCGTAGGTCAACGCCAGACCCTCGCCGAGCGGAGTCCGCGCCCGCCAGCCGAGCGCCGCCAGGCGCGAAACGTCGAGCAGCTTGCGCGGCGTGCCGTCGGGCCGGGTCGCGTCGAAGCGGATCTCGCTCTCGAACCCCACCGTTTCGCAGACCAGCCGCGCCAGCCCGGCGATCGTCACGTCCTCGCCGCAGCCCAGGTTCACCGGGGCTTCGTCCGAGTAGACCTTGAGGAGATGCACCAGCGCGTCGGCGAGATCGTCGACGTAAAGGAACTCGCGCCGGGGCCTTCCGGTACCCCAGACCTCGAGCGCGGACGCGCCCGCGCGCTTCGCCGCATGGGCCTTGGCCATCAGCGCCGGCAGCACGTGGCCGGTTTCGAGGTCGAAGTTGTCGCCGGGACCGTAAAGGTTGGTGGGCATCGCCGAAATGAAGTCGCAACCGTGCTGGCGGCGGAACGCCTGACACAGCTTGACGCCGGCGATCTTTGCCACCGCGTACCACTCGTTGGTCGGCTCCAGTGGGCCGGTGAGCAGCGCGTTCTCCGGAATCGGCTGCGGCGCGCGTCCGGGATAGATGCACGACGAGCCGAGAAACAGGAGCTTGGCGACCCCCAGCCGTCGCGACGCTTCGATCACGTTGGTTTCGATCGCCAGGTTGTCGTACAGGAAATCGCCCGGCCGGCTGTCGTTCGCCAGGATGCCGCCGACCCGCGCCGCCGCCACGACGACGACCTCGGGCCGCGTCTCGGCCATCCAGTCCTCGACCTCGGCCTGGCGTCTGAGATCGAGCGCCGCGCGTTCGACCGCCACCACCTCGCAGTCCTCGGCCGCCAGCCGCCGCACCAGCGCCGCGCCCACCATGCCCCGGTGACCGGCGACCCATACCCGCCGGTTCGCGAGCCGGAACCCCGACCCTTCAGGCGCCATGACCGGTGCGTCGCTTCACCCGCGCCCGGTGCGTATCCTTCGCGTTCACGCCGGCCTGAAGATCCCGGATTTTCTGGCGCAGACGCAGGTCCAAATGAGCGAGGCCGCTTTCGGAGTCCGCGAGTCCCGCGGCGCGCGACACTTCTTCGAGGTCGTTGTTCACCATCTCGGCGACGAGTTGGGCAAAGCCGGTGCGGTGGCGCCAGCCGAGTCGCTCGCGCGCCTTGGTCGGATCGCCGATCAGGGTTTCGACCTCGGCGGGACGGAAATAGGTGGGGTCGATCTCGACCAGGACCTCGCCGCTCGCCGCATCGAGGCCGCGCTCTTCGGCGCCCGCGCCGCGCCAGACGATCTCCCGGCCGACCTCGCGGAACGCTAGTTCGACGAACTCGCGCACCGAGTGCTGCTCGCCGGTGGCCAGCACGTAATCGTCCGGCGCGTCCTGTTGCAGCATCAGCCACATGCCCTCGACGTAGTCGCGTGCGTGGCCCCAGTCGCGCCGCGCCTCCAGATTGCCGAGATAGAGCGTCCGCTGGAGCCCGAGTTCGATCGCCGCCACGCCGCGCGTGATCTTGCGGGTCACGAAGGTCTCGCCGCGCGTCGGGCCCTCGTGGTTGAACAGGATCCCGTTCGAGGCGTGAAACCCGTACGCCTCGCGGTAGTTCACCGTGATCCAGTAGCCGTAGAGCTTGGCCACCCCGTACGGGCTGCGCGGCCGGAACGGCGTCGTCTCGCGCTGCGGTGTCTCGACCGCCGCGCCGTAGAGCTCCGAAGTCGAGGCCTGATAGAAGCGCGCGCTCGGACCGAGATCGAGAATGCGCATCGCTTCGAGAAGCCGAAGCGTGCCCAGCCCGTCGGCGTTGGCCGTGTACTCCGGCGTCTCGAAGCTCACCTGCACGTGGCTCTGCGCCGCGAGATTGTAGATTTCGCTCGGCCGGCAGTCGGCCATCAGCCGGATCAGGTTGGTCGCGTCGGTGAGGTCGCCGTAGTGCAGGAAGAAGCGCACGTCGTCCTCGTGCGGGTCGGCATAGAGATGGTCGATCCGGCCGGTGTTGAACGACGACGAGCGGCGCTTGACGCCGTGAACCTCGTAGCCCTTGCCGAGAAGCAACGCCGCCAGATACGCCCCGTCCTGGCCGGTAACCCCGGTGATCAAGGCAACCTTCCGCGTCATCGCAGGAGACCCTCGCAGCTTCACTCGCCGCCGCCCGTGACGGGAGCGGCACGTTTCGCTACGATGGAACCGATACGGTTAACAGAGGCTTAGCGACCCGATGGATACCGCGCAGCGAGCCACGGCACGGCGCGCCCCACACACCGGTGCGGCGGGGGCGTTAACGAAATTTTGACCCCCGTTCACTCCAAATTAACCTGCAGGCGATAGTCAAGAGACGGATTGATATGGCTTTTCTTGCAAGCTTGGCCATGTAAGGTAAATGGTTAACGCCCGTGGTTCTTGTGCGGGGGCGCGATGCGTGCGACGACCCTTTTCGGTCGCGCGCCGTCGATCGTTCCGCCGGATGCGGCGCGGTCCGGGCGCGACGCGGGGAGAAACGCCTTGCTGTTGAACTGCCGCAGCGTGCGATGCGCAACGGTCGCCGCCGCGATCTTCGGCTGGGCTGCCGGCGCGCAGGCTCAGACCGCACTTGAGGACTCGGTCGGTGAGCGGAAGCATCCCGATTTCGAGCCCATCGGCATCTCCCTCGGCCGCGACGTGAGCTTTCTGTTCTTCCCCAAGCTCGAGGTCGACGTCGCGCACACCGACAACCTGTTCCGCACCCGAACGAACGAGGTCTCGGACCAGGTTCTGCGGATCAATCCCTCGTTCGAGGTGCGCTCGGACTGGGACAATCACGCGCTGTCGCTCAAGGGCCAGCTTACCCAGGCCTACCACAAGAGAACCCCGAGCGAGGACTGGACCGACTACCAGGTTGCGCTCGGGGGCCGGCTCGACGCGTTCGAACGGAGCCGCCTCAACGGTAGGCTCGCATTCGAGCGCGGCCACGAGGACCGCGGCTCGCCCGACGATCCCGAGCAGAACGAACCGACGGTCTTCCATGTCGCGAGTCTCGAGCTCTCCGGCGCCTATAACCCCGACGTGATTCTGCTGCAGGGTACGTTTACCCTGCGGCGGCGGGACTTCCGCGACGCCGGCGTGGTCAACAACGACGATCGCGACCGCGTCGAGATCGGGCTTCGGGGTCGCGCCGCCTACGAGTATGTGCCGGGCTCGGCGGCGTTCATCGAGGGCGCGCTCGACATCCGAGAATTCGACGCCCGCTTCGACGACGACTTCGTCGAGCGCAGCTCGCACGGCTGGGAAGTGCTCGTCGGCAACACGCTCGATCTTTCGGGCGTCACCTTCGCCGAAGTCTCCGCGGGCTATCGCAGGCAGACGTTCGACGACGCCCGGCTCGACCCGACCGAAGGCTTTTCGTTCAGCGGCAGGATCGTCTGGAATCCCACGGATCTGCTCAGCTTCGACCTCAATGCCCGTCGTCTCGTCCGCGAGACGACGGTGACCGGCGCATCCTCGACCTTCGTCTCGGTGTTCGGCCTCGACGCCGATTACGAGCCCCTCGTCAATCTGATTGTCAATGCGTCCCTCGAGTACGAGGTCGAGGACTTCCAGGGCATACCGCGCGACGACAACTCCGTGCGATTCAGCCTCGGCGGCCGCTATCTCATCGGCCCGAACCTTCACGCCGGGGTTACATACGAATTCGAGAAACGCGATTCAGATGCGTTCGGCGACAATTTCACGGCCAATTCCGTCACCGTCTTCGCAAGCGCGCAATTCTAACCCGGACAAACCATGAACCCACGCCCGTCCACCTCCGTTCAGCGGATCTTGCGCGGCCTCGCAGCGGCGGCGCTTTTCTGCGCGATTACGACGCTCGCCGCCCCCGTCCGGGGCCAAGAGCAGCCTGAATACCGAATTGGCCCCGGCGACCGGCTCGACATCACCGTCTTCGGCCAAAAGGATCTGTCGGGCAAAGTCGTGGTCGATGGCTCGGGGCGCATCTCTTTCCCGCTGCTCGGCCTGATCGACGCCGACAACAAGACCATCGCCGAGCTGCAGGCGCAGATCACCGTGGCGCTCGACCGCGATTTCATCGTCAATCCCAGGGTCAGCATCGAGGTCGTCAACTACCGGCCGTTCTTCATTCTCGGCCAGGTCAACAAGCCGGGCAGCTACTCGTACATTGAAGGCATGACCGTGCGCATGGCGGTGGCGCTCGCCGGCGGCTTCACGCGGCGCGCCCGGGAAAGCAGCGTGGTCGTCATACGCGCCCATGATCCCGAGCAGCAGCGTCGCGAGTCCAAGCTCGACGCCGCGGTGCTGCCCGGCGACACGATCGAGGTCGAGCGCCGCCTGTTCTAG
>JBHHZM010000099.1:0-11531 GCA_046758065.1 Alphaproteobacteria bacterium
TTGAGATGGCCACAAATCGCACCGAGAAGAAACATACAGCCGCCGATGTCTCCGGGCGGTCGCGTCCCGTGCTCGTGCTGGCGCTGGCCGCAGCCCTCGGAATCATGGGTAGTCAAACGGGTGGCGCCGCGCCTCTCGGCGAAGCGGCCGCCGCAGGCATTGCCTCCGGTCGTGCGGCGGGCTTCCGCGGCTTTCTGCTGCCCGGCGTCTCGCCGCGAACGACGACGCCGCGCGACCGCGACAACGCCGTGGCGCCGGTCGAAGAAAAACCTCCCACACCCGTTTCCGCGGATTTCGAGGACGCGGCCGGATCCGAGCGTTCCCCGGAAACGAAGTGAGCCGAAGTCCAGTGCTTCGGCTCATTCGACGCCGACGGCGGCGCCGAGCGCCGGCCCGATCTCGTCGTGGACGAGAAGGTCGGCGAGCGGGTCGAGCTCGGTGGGCTCGCGGTTGAGGATGACGAGCCGCGCGCCGTTGCGCTTGGCCGCAGCTGGGAAGCCCGCCGCCGGATAGACCCTGAGCGACGAACCGACGGCGATGAACAGGTCGCAAGCGAGGGTTTCCTGCTCGGCGCGGCGCATCTCGATCTCGGGCATGGCTTGACCGAAGGAAATCGTCGCGGTCTTGACCAGACCGCCGCAGGCATCGCACTCGGGGAGCGTTCCGTCGGCCTCGAATGCGGCGCGAATCGGCGCGAGCCCGTATCGCGCGCCGCAGTCGAGGCATTTGGCGTAGGTGGTGTTGCCGTGAAGCTCGATGATTCGCCTTTCGGGCACGCCCGAACGCTGGTGCAGGCCATCGACGTTCTGGGTGATGACCGCCGATACCCGGCCCCGTCTGACCAGTTCGGCGACCGCGCGGTGGCCGCGGCTCGGGCGGGCCTGCTCCACGGCGCCGTGGGTCGCGAACTTGCGTCGCCAGAACTCGCGGCGCATGTCCTCGGACGCCATGAAATCCTCGAAGTCGACCGGGCGGTAACGGTCCCAGATGCCGCCCGGGCTGCGGTAGTCGGGAATGCCCGATTCGGTGCTGATGCCGGCGCCGGTGAAAACGACGGCGTTGCGGCTCGTTTCGATCAAACGCCGCAGATCGTGGACGGCCGCTTCGCTTTTCGTCATCCGCAACCCTCGCGTACCCGGGCGCCTCGGCGCCCCGTCCGCAGAGTGTAGGCGACGGCGGCGCATCGGACAATTTGTCGCCCGACCAATGGGCAACGTCGATTCGTTTCGTCAACGGCGACGACGTGGTCTAAAACACCAGAGCGAAAAAGCCCACAGGGAGATCAAGCGATGCAGGACAACGCCATCGTCATCGACCACCCGCTGGTGCAGCACAAGCTGACGCTGATGCGCCGCAAGGAAACGCGCTCCGCCGACTTCCGCCGTCTGCTGCGCGAGATCAGCCTGCTGCTCGCCTACGAGGTGACGCACGACCTGTCCCTGACCGCGGAGGAAATAGAAACGCCGCTCGCCACGGTCGAAGCGCCGGTGCTCGAAGGCAAGATGCTCTGCATCGTTTCGATTCTGCGCGCCGGCAACGGCATTCTCGACGGCATGCTCGACCTCGTGCCGTCGGCGCGAGTCGGCCATATCGGTCTCTATCGCGACCCCGAGACACTGAACCCGGTCGAGTACTACTACAAGGTGCCCGACCAGCTCGGCCGCCGCGTCGTCATCGTCGTCGATCCCATGCTGGCGACGGGAAATTCGGCGATTGCCGCGGTCCACCGCCTCAAGAAAGGCGGCGCGCGAACGATCAAGTTCGTCTGCCTGCTGGCGGCGCCGGAAGGGATAAGCGCCTTCGCGCAAGCGCACCCCGACGTGCCCATCTTCACCGCCGCGATCGACGACCATCTCAACGACCACGGCTATATCGTTCCCGGCCTCGGCGACGCGGGCGACCGTATCTACGGCACCAAGTAGCCCCGGGAAAAACGGCGAGTCTAAAGCGTTGCGCCGGGGACTCCGAGAGCGTGTTCGGTAAGCTCGCGGGTGATGAAGTCATAGGCGTCGTCAACCGAATCGGTCGTAAAGAACAGGTCGAGGTCCTCGGCGCTGATCGTGCCGTACCTGACCAGCGCGTCGAAGTCGACGACGTCGCGCCAGAACTCGCCGCCGAACAGCACGATCGGCATGCGCTTTTTGATCTTGAGCGTCTGGATCAGCGTCAGCACCTCGAACAGTTCGTCGAGAGTGCCGAACCCGCCGGGCAGCACGACGATCGCCTTGGCGAGGTAGGTGAACCAGAACTTGCGCATGAAGAAGTAGTGAAATTCGAAGGCGAGTTGGTGGGTGACATAGGAATTGGCGGGTTCGCCGACCCCGGGCAGCGAGATCGCGAGGCCGACGTTGAGACCCTTGGCCTCGGCGGCGCCCCGGTTGGCCGCTTCCATGATGCCCGGTCCGCCGCCGGTGCAGACGACGAAGCGCCGGCCGTCGCTGGTCTTGAGTCCCTTCGACCACTCGGTCAGTCGCCGGGCAAGCTCGCGGGCGTCCTCGTAGTAGCGCGACATCCGGAGCCACATCTCGGCGCGCGCGACGTCGCCGCCTTCGCGGCGCGCCGCGTCAAGCCCGGCCTCGGCCTCCTCGCGCGACGGAATGCGCGCCGAACCCTGGAAAACGATGGTGTCCTCGATGCGCTGGTCCTCGAAACGCTCCACGGGTTCGAGATATTCGGCGAGGATGCGGATGGGGCGGGCGTCGCGGCTGTTGAGAAAGGCCTCGTTCTTGTAGGCCTTCGGCGGTCGGTGGAAACCTTCGCTCATGCTCGTACCCCAAAGCCGTCGGGTTGTGTGGAAACAGCACCATAGCCGATTTGGGCTTGCGCGTTGGTTACGAATCGCCGCGCTGTGGCGGAGGCGCGTGCGTGCACGGCAATGCTCAGGTCTGGACCACGGGCTGCGCCAGGATCCACAGGCTGATCATGGTGTAACCGACCATCAGCACCAGCATCGGGTACTGGCTGCGCCGCGCGCGGCGCGCATCACGGAAGGTCGCCAGCGCCACCATATGGGCGATGTAGACCGCAAATACGTGGCCAAGCACGACCGTCACGACTGCGACGAACCACACCAGACGGGCGCTCACCACGCTGATGTCGATGGCGTAATCCACGGTGCCGAAGAGGTTCCAGCCGAAGCCGAAGGGATCGGAAGCAAGCGGAATGACGAGCTGGCCCGCGAGCAACAGGAACGAGAGGTAATGCGCCAGATGGTAGGCGATGGCGATGGGCACGAGGGAGAGCACGAACAACCGGCACATCTCGCCCGTCGAGCGCCGTTCTCCCGCGCTGCCGTTTGCACCGGCCACGGCGTACGCCATCACCCGTCCAAAGACGAGATAGACGGTGAGAAAGAGGACCGGTGCGAGCATCAGGCCGAGCGTCTTGATGGCGACGAGAAGATCCACGCCGGTCGCGCGCAGATCGAGCAGCAACGGCCTCAGCGTGGCATTGCCGGCGATCCAGTCGAGAATCGCCGCCCAGGCCGGGGTCTCGATGAAGCCGTCGAAGCTCACCGTCGCCAGCATCGCGAGGACGAAGACGCCCATCGCCGGGCGGACCGGTCGTTGGCTCACGAGTCCGACGGCGTAGGGCCTGAGATTCCACTGGCGCCTGGCCGTACCGGCGCGCGCGAAGCAGGCGTAACAGTTGACGCATTCGCCGGGTCGCTCGCGGCATCGCTCGGCGCCGCAGCCGCAGCAGACGGCGGCGTCGGTGACGCGCAATTCGAGCGGCGCGAAGCGCGCGAGCAAGCCGAAGGCGATCGCGAACACTTCGCCCTCCCGCAACCAGATTTCGCGGCCGAAGGCGAACATCCCCGCCCAGGTGACGAGTGAATAAGCGACCGCCATGCGGGCGATGTTCGCGGGCGTTTCGCCGCCGTTCCAGACGAGTTCGCTCCAGGCGAAGGCGACGAACAGCCCGACGGCGGGCCAGGCGCCGAGCCACCGCGGATAGGCGAGTCCCGGTCCGAACGCCCTTCCTGGCTTCAGCCGGCGATAACCGGCTTCGATCCAGGCAAAAATGGCGTTCCAGGGACTAATCAGCGCCCAGAGATCGCCCAACAGCGCCGAGACGAACGCCATGCCGACCCACCAGATGACCCAGACCATGGTGGGCGCGATGTTCCGGATCGGGCTTTGCGTGCCGAAGAAGCCGGCGACGACGACGAGCAGGAAGAGCGCCACCGAGACCAGGCGCACCGCGGTCACGGCGTAGCGATGTGCGAGCAGACGTCCGGGCAGTCGGCCCAGCAGGTTGAAACGGGGATAATCCGACACCCCGTCCTTTTCGCGGACGAACAGCGCGAGCAGCGCGAGGGTCAGCGCGACGGTGGCGCCGGCGCCCGCGAGGTAAAGCCACAGCGGTACCGGGAGGTCGTAGCGCTGCCCGAAGGCGTGTCCCCAGGCAGGCGAGGCCAGGAATGAAACCGCCGTCGCCGCGCCCGCCGCCGGGTTCCTGCCGCGAATGCCGCGCACCGACACCCTTTAGCGGGGATAGACTTCGAGGTACATCAGCACCGGGCGCCGTTCTCCCTCGTCGTGCGATTCATCGCCAAAACCGTGGACGTTGATGGGAAAGCGGCCCGTGGCGAAGGCCTCGAATCGCATGATGGCGGGAGCTTCCGGCGTCGCCGCGACCTCGATATCGTAGCCGTGCAGGTGAAGCTCGACCGGTTCGTCGGTGGTCCAGCGAAGCGCGACCGTCTCGCCCTCGGTGACCCGCAGCACGACCCCGGCGTCGGCCAGCTTGCGATCGCGGATGGCGAGCTCGTAGCGGCGTGTCGCCGCCGTCTGCGCGCGCGCGCCGCTGGGAAACGCGATCGCGAGACCGCCGGCGACAAGGCCGCAAAGGCACGCCCGCCGCCCGGGAGAAGCTAGGGACGTCCGCGAAACCGAACGCCGAGGATCGAATACGCGACGCAACGCCCCTCCATCCCCCAGCCCCATGATCTCGCAAAAATGCAGGCTGCGAGGGAGACTGTTTGAATACCTCCACATTGCACCGGCTATGGTATCATTTTGCGCCGCCGCCGGAAATCCGGGCGACGCCTAGCCGGAGAAGACCGGCGCAGGCAAGCGACAGCACGCTCAAGCAGCGGCAATATACGCGGTAACTTCGATAAGAGGGGGAGGTTTGCGATGACACACCGGATGCAGATGATTTTCGGTGCGGTGATAATGCTCGTCCTGGCCCCGGGGCCGGCGCGCAGCGAAATTCTCGCCATGATGAACTACGAGAGCAAGACCGCCGAGTCGATCAAGACGCTCAAGATTTCGGGCCCGCAGGAGCGCGAGGAAGGCATCGCCATCATGGACGTCGACCCCAACTCCGAGAACTTCGGCACCGTCCTGATGACGATTCCGCTGCCGTCGGATCTCATCGCCCATCACATCTTCTACAACCGCGACATGTCGAAGGCGTACCTCACGGCGCTCGGCAAGCCGCTGCTGCACGTCATCGACATGAACCGGTTCCCTTACCGGCTGAAACGGATCGAGGTGCCCGACTGCCGGGTGGGCGAGGACGTCATCTTCTCGGGCGACAACAAGACCTGGTATCTCACCTGCATGGGCTCGAACGCGGTGATCGTCGGCGACGCCGTCGTCGACAAGCCGATAAGGACGATCGCGACGCCCATGCCCTATCCGCACGGCATCGCCATTCACGACGGCATCGACCGTATCCTCGTTTCGAGCACGGTGCGCGCCAGCGACCTCGGCGATCCCGGCGAGACGATCACGGTCCTGAAGGCGAGCACCGGGGACGTTCTGTCGAGCCACAAGGTTTCGAACAAGCCGTCGCCGTCGGGCGAGGCGCCGGTCGAGATTCTTTTCGTGCCCGGTTCCAACCCGCCGACCGCTTACATCACCAACATGTACGGCGGCACCGTCTGGGCGGCGGTGTGGAACGCGGCAGCCGAGGATTTCGACGTCGAGCAGGTGATCGACTTCGCGCCGCTCGGTGTCGGCGTGCCGCTCGAACTGTACGTCGACGGCAAGCGCGATCGTCTGTACATCACCACCGCGAAGCCCGGCCGCCTGCACATCTTCGACATCGGCGCCGGTCCGACCAAGCCGAAACTGGTGAAAACGCTGGCGACGGGCGAGGGCGCCCATCACGTCGCCTTCACCAGGGACGGGCGATACGCTTTCGTACAGAACGCGCTTCTCAACCTGCCGGGAATGAGCGACGGCTCGATCACTGTCATCGACCTCGCAAAGGACGATGTGATCGGTTCGATCGACACGCTGAAGAACGGAGGATTTAACCCCAACCTCATCGTCCTTCTGCCCGAGTGGAACGACCCCGCTGGCCACTGAGCGCAGGGAAAGGCCGTCGAACCGCAAACGCGCTCGTCGTCGACGTCCGGCCGGCAAGGCGTCGCCACCGCCGGAACCGGGTCCCCAGCCCCGGCGGTTGCCGACGCGTTCGGCCAAGGCGACATCGTCTTCATGGTCGGGGTAAGATACGGGCGATGGCGAGGTCACGACGCAAGCCCAGGCGCAAGGCGGCACGGCGACCGGCGGCCGCGACGCGCCGGCAGGGCCGGCGGCGGCTCGGGATCACGGCTGCTCTCGCCGTGCTTGTGATCGGCGTCTCGGCTTGGTACTGGAACGCCGAGCGCGACCGCGAAGCCGCCTTCCTCGAACACGCCCGCCGCGGCGCCGGCGCGATCGAGTCGCTGGCCCGCCGTGCGGACGAGGGGCGCAGCCATCTCGCCCCGGGCGAATCGGTGCGTTATGTCAGCGACCCGCCGACCTCGGGCGCGCACGATCCGGAACCGATCGACCCTGGCGTCTATCGCAACGTGCAGGCCCGCGATAAGCTGGTGCACTCGCTCGAGCACGGCATGATCGTCGTCTACTACGACAAGCCCGAGCAATCCGCTTGGGAGACGCTCGACGCCTGGGCCGCGCTCTACGATGCGCCCTGGAGCGGCATCGTCCTCGCGCCGCGCCCCGGACTCGGCGAGGCGCTCATCCTTACCGCATGGCGGCGCATGCTGCGTCAGAAGACGTTCGACCCCGACGCGGCGGCGGCGTTCATCGACGCCTATCGCGGCCGTGGTCCCGAGAACCCCGTCCGCTGACGTTCGTTCGCTCGGCGAACGGTGCTAGACTACCCTATCCCGCAACCATAATGCCCGTGAGGTGACGATGCCGATGTCCGCCCGCCCCACCGACGACGACGTCAAATTCATGAAACTGGCCTACGAGGAGGCCGGGCAGGGATTCGACGAAGGCGGCGTGCCGGTCGGATCGGTCATGGTCGAAGACGGCGAGCTGCTCGCCCGCGGCCGCAACAAGCGGGTGCAGGAAGGCGATCCGATCGCCCACGGCGAGATGGATTGCATCCGCAAGGCGGGGCGCCGTCCCGGTTACGGCCACGTCACCCTCTATACGACGCTCGCGCCCTGCATGATGTGCACCGGAACCATCCTGCAGTTCGGCATCCCCCGGGTGGTGGTCGGCGAAAACCGGAATTTCGCCGGCAACCTCGATTTCCTTTCCGAGCAGGGCGTCGAGGTAGTCCTGATGGACGACGGCGACTGCATCGCCCTGATGGAGCGTTTCATCGCCGAACGCCCCGAGCTGTGGAACGAGGACATCGCCGAGGAGAATTGAGGAAGATCTTTCGGCCCGAAACGGCAGTCACGAACGCTCAGCGTTCCTCCCGACGGAACGGCACCAGCAACGCCGTCGGCGCCCGCGCCGAACGCGCCAGCACCGCCATGGCGACGATAGTGACGACGAAAGGCAGCATCAGGAACAGCTGGTAGGGTACGTCGATGGCGCCCGACGACTGGAGGCGCAGACCCAGCGCCTCGACGCCGCCGAAGAGCAGCGCGGCGACGGCCGATCGCCAGGGGTCCCACTGGCCGAGCACCACAAGCGCGATGCACACCCAGCCGCGTCCCGAAACCACGCCGAAGGTGAAGGCATTGAATCCGGCGGTCGAAAGGTAGGCGCCGCCCACCCCCATCAGCATGCCCGCAATGATCAATCCCTGATAGCGCATCGCCGCGACGCTGACGCCCGCCGACACCGCCGCGTAAGGGTTTTCCCCGACCGTGCGCAGGTTGAGCCCCCACGGCGTACGGTAGAGCAGATACGCCGAAACGGGCACCAGAAGGAAGGCGAGGTAGACCAGCGAGAACTGATTGAAGAGTACCGGTCCAAGACCAGGAATGTCCGCGAGAAACGGAATCGGCTGGGTATGGAAGGCC
Source organism: Alphaproteobacteria bacterium (assembly GCA_046758065.1). Lineage (GTDB taxonomy): Bacteria > Pseudomonadota > Alphaproteobacteria > JAAXGF01 > JAAXGF01 > JBHHZM01. Next base: position 8,231 of record JBHHZM010000099.1, read on the forward strand.
TCGACGCTGGGCGGCTGAGAAGGCTGACCGAAGACGAGCCTGTAAAAGAAGAACGCGAGACCCGAGCACAACAGCGTAACGCCGAGGCCCGAGACGTGCTGGCTCAAGCCGAGGCTCACCGTCAGGAGCCCCATCAGCGCGCCGAACGCGGCGCCGGTCGCCGCCGCCGCAGCGATCCCGACCCACAGGCTGCCGCTGAAATACGCTGCAGTGAAGCCGGTCATGGCGCCGAGCAGCATGATACCTTCGATGCCGAGGTTGAGCACCCCCGACCGTTCGGCGAACATTTCGCCCAGGGTGGCGAACAGCAGCGGCGTCGCCACCCGAATCATCGCGGCGAAGAAGCCGATCGAAATGATCTGGTCGATAATCTCGCTGATGGCTGCCTCCCGTCAGTCCGTTTGCGGCCGCTTGAGACGCAGGCGGTAGGTGGTGAACAGCAGCGCGACGATCATGCAGATCAACGCCGCGCCCTGGATCACGTCGGCGAGGTATACCGGAACGCCGGTCTTGCGCGACATCGCCTCGGCGCCGGTGATGACGACCGCGAAGAACAGGCTCGCGGGCACCACGCCGAGCGGGTTGAGCCGCGCCAGCATGGCGATGACGATCCCGGTGTATCCGTAGCCCGGCGACAGCGTCGCCATGACCTGAAAATGCAGACCGGCGACCTCGCCAACCCCGGCGAGACCGGCAAGCCCACCCGAAATCAGAGCGGTGAGCAGCACCGTGCGGACAATATCGACGCCGCCGTGACGCGCCGCGCGCGGATTCTCGCCGACTGCGCGAATGGCGAAGCCGAGCGTCGTCGAGCGCATCAGAAACCACACCGCGAACACCGCAAGGACCGCGAGCAGAACGCCGAGATGCACCCTCGTCGCCGGGACGAGGACCGGGAACTCGGCCGCGCTCAGAATGTCGGGAGAATCCGGGTAGCCGCTCAAGGGATCCTTCCACGGACCGTCGAGCAGCGCCATCATGCCGTAGAGCACGATGAAGTTGAGCATCAGGGTGGCGACCACGTCGTCGACCCGGTAGTGGAGCTTGAGCACCGCCGGGAGCGTCGCCATGAGACCGCCGGCGAACGCGCCGCCAACGATCATCAAGGGAACGAGGCTCCAGCCGGGCAATCCCGCGCGGGCGCCGATAAACGCGGCCGCCATGGCGCCGACGAGAAGCTGGCCCTCGGCGCCGATATTCCAGAACTTCGCCCGGAACGCCACGGCGACGGCGAGCCCGGTAAAGATCAGCGGTGTCGCCTTGACCACGGTTTCCGACAGGCTGAACTTGCTGCCGAGCGCGCTGGAAAACAGGATGGCGTAAGCCTGCATGATGTCGGCGCCGGCGAGCGCGATCAGGCCGCTGCAAATGATCAGCGTCGCCAGAACGGCGGCGAGCGGCAGCAGGAGGTTAAGCCAGGCCGGCGTTCGCGACCGCGGCTCGATGGCAATCCGGATCATGCCGCTTCCCTGACCCCGGTCATCAGCAAGCCGACGCGGCCGACGGTCGCCTCGGCCGCGGGAAGCACGTCGAGGATGCGGCCCTCGAACATCACGGCGAGACGATCCGAGAGCGCGAACAGCTCTTCGAGGTCCTCGCTGATCAGCAGCACCGCGCGGCCGCGCGCCCTCAAGTCGAGGAACTGCCGGTGGACGAACTCCTGCGCCCCGACGTCGAGGCCGCGGGTGGGCTGCGCCGCGACCAGAACCAGCGGGTCCCAGGCGAGCTCGCGCGCGAGCAGGGCCTTTTGCAGGTTGCCGCCCGAAAGCGTGCCGGTCCGCACCTCGGGCCCTTCCGCCTTGATGTCGAAGCGCTCGATCTGTTCGGCGACGAAGCCGCGGATCGCGCCGTGACGCAGGAAGCCGCGGCGGCTGAACGGCGCGTGGGCGATGCGCGGCAGGACCATGCTGTCGGCGAGCGGCAGGCTGCCCAGCAATCCGGCGCCGATGCGGTCTTCGGGTATATCGGCGGCGCCGAGCGCCTGCATCGCTTTGGGGTCGTGACGGGTCACCGGCCGGCCGTCGATTTCGATACGGCCGGTGGTGGGCGCGATGAGCCCGGCGATGACCTCGGCAAGCTCCCGCTGGCCGCTGCCCGAGACGCCGGCGATACCGAGAATTTCGCCGCCGCGCAGTTCGAGCGAAATCTCGCGCAGCACCGCAGGCCGGCCGGAAGCGCGCCCGACACTCACTCCGTCGAGACGAAGAAGAACGCGCGCGGCGTCGACCTTCTCCTTGACCGGCGGCGTCAGCTCGCGCCCGCACATCAGCTCGGCGAGCCCGCGGTTGGTCAGATCGCCGGCGTTGTCGATGGTCGCCACCATCTCGCCCTGGCGCATCACCGCGATGCGGTCGGTAATCTCGCGCACCTCGTTGAGCTTGTGGCTGATGAAGATCACGCCGACGCCGCTTCGGGCCATGGCCCGGATGGCCGCGAACAGTCCCTCGGATTCCTGCGGCGTGAGTACCGAAGTCGGTTCGTCGAGGATCAGCACGCGGGCGCCGCGAAACAGCGCCTTGACGATCTCGAGACGCTGCTGCTCGCCGACGCCGAGGGTCGAGACCAAGCGGTCGGGATCGAGCCGAAGCCCGTATTCCCGGGCGATCTCGGCTAGACGCGCCCGCGCCGCGGTGAAATCGAGCCGGCCGCGCCGTCCCTTGCGGCCGACGATAAGGTTTTCGAGGACGCTGTGGCCCGGCACCAAATGAAAATGCTGATGCACCATGCCGATGCCGGCGGCGAGCGCGTCGGCCGGGCCGCGGATGTCGATCCTGTGCCCGTCGATGCTGATGGTCCCGGCATCGGCCGCATAGATCCCGAACAGCACGTTCATCAGGGTCGTCTTGCCGGCGCCGTTCTCGCCAAGAAGACCGAGCACCTCGCCCGGACTGAGCGCAAGATCGACGTTGCGGTTCGCGCGGACCGCGCCGAAGCTCTTGCAGATGCCGCGCATGGCGAGAAGAGGCGCGGGCGCGCTCATGTTTCCCCTTTCGGATGAAGACGGGCCGACCCGCCGGGGCAGTGCGGAAACCGCCCCGGCTGGCCGTCGTTTCGGATCGACCGACTAATCGGACTGCGGAATGCCCTCGTCGACGTCGACGCGCAAGGTGCCGTCGAGAATTTCCTGACGGCGCTTGTCCACCGCCTCGGTGACGCTTGCCGGCAACTTGCCTTCCCAAGCGTGATAGGGCGCGAGATACGACCCACCCTTGCCCATGTAGGAGAACTGCCCGAAGTCCTGCGCGCTGTAGACGCCGGCCTTGACCAGGCTGACCACCTGCTTGACCGTCGGCCACATGTC
>JBHHZM010000100.1:0-11280 GCA_046758065.1 Alphaproteobacteria bacterium
TGCATCTGGGCATCATCTTCCTGGTCAACCTCGAGCTCGGCTACCTGACGCCGCCCGTCGGCATGAACGTGTTCTTTGCCAGCCATCGCTTCGAGCAGCCGCTGGTCCACATGTACCGCTGCGCCCTGCCGTTCCTCCTGATCCTCTTTCTCATACTCCTGCTGGTGACCTACGTTCCCGTCCTCACGCTCGGCCTGGTTGGCGCGGAGTGAGGCGGCGGCGGAAGACCTTTCGGCCTAGCCTTCGTCGATCACGTTGAAATTGCTAAAGCTGGTTTGCGACCAGGGCGGCGAGTTTGTGACCCAGGTGTTGCTGCAACGGCTCGGTCATCTCGACCGATTTCGCGAAGTCGACGTCGAAGACCCGCGCCATCAAGGCTGCGACGGCCGGCGGGTGCGACGTCGCAAGGTTCATCTCCTCGTTGACGCGCAGGCTCATCTTGTCGAGGTTCGCCGAGCCCAGGCAGGCCCAGCCGTCGAAGATCGCCGCCTTGACGTGGGAGAACCCCGGATAGATGAACACGCGGATGCCGTTTTCGAACAGGGTGTTGGCGACGACGATATTGCTGCCATCCATTATATTGCTGTCGCCCCGGAAGGGCAGAATGACGCGAACGTCGACGCCGCGGCGGCGGGCCTCGATCAGCGCGACGAGAATTTCGTCGTCGGAGAAGTAGGGGTTCTGGATGTAAATGTAGCGCTCGGCGGCGCGTATAGCCGCGAGCTGGGCGCGGAAGATCTCTGAATTCCCCGGCTTGGTGACAAGCATGCGCAGCGGGTAACCGGTGCCCGTTTCGCGGTCCGGGCGCGGCCACAGGCTTTCGGCCAGGTATCCGAATTCGCCGAGGAACCCGGCGCGGTACCAGGCCAACCGGAACTCACGGTCGATGACGCCGATGATCGGGCCGCGGACCTCCATCATCAGGTCGTGCCAGTCGTAGCGGTATTCGCGGCCAATGTTCATGCCGCCGACGAATGCCACCTCGTTGTCGACGACGATGGTCTTGGTGTGATCGCCGGTCAGCCAGGGGTTGGACTGTACCCTTGCGTCGACGTCCGAATCGCGCTCCAGGTAATCCGCGATCCAGCCCGCGCGGACCGCGTCCGGAGGCGTCGATCCCGGGGTCGCGCCGGCGGCGACCAGGGTTCCGAGACCGTCCATGAGCACCCTGATTTTCACGTCCTCGGAACGCCGCTTCAGGCGGTCGGCGAAGGCCGTCGCGTAGTCGTCATTGTCGAAGATGTAGATCCGTATATCGACCGAGCGCTCGGCGCCCTCGACCGCGTCGACGAGCCGGGGAAAGAACTCGTCGCCGTCAACCAGGAAGCGGATCGTGCCTTTCGATGGCGCCCTGCCGGTGAGCTCGTCGAGCTGCCTTTCCCAGGTCGCGAGGTCCATGCCGCGCCCCTGTGAAAGCGTCGGAACGGGCGCCCGCCTGGTCAGAACCACCGAGTCGGGGTTCAGGGTGTCGAACATGGTGCTGGTCACGAACGAGGCCAGACGATGGAGGGACGACAGGGGCCGGGCCGCGGGTTTGCTTACCAGCGTGCGGAACAGGGCGACACTGGCGGGCAGGACGGGAAACGCGTACCCGTTGTCGGGTTCCGACGGGCCTGCGGAGCGCTCGCGCCCCGATGAGTCCGGGATCGTGCCGGACGTCGCCGCTGCGTTGCCCGGTTCGTCCGCCGTGGCGCAACCCAGCAGGAGCCCGGCGATCAGCGTTATCGCCGTCAGCAGGATCATCCGGGTGGCCGGGAGCGCCGCGTCTGAACATGGATTCATGACCGTTCGTCCGGCGTTGCTGAGGGTTGCCGCGTGGCGACGGAACGCATACGCCGCCGCACGGCCTCAATCTGCGGCCGGGTATCGGCAATTCAAAGCTGGCGGAGTTCCGGACACCGTGGTCGGCGGCCTGACGCCGGCCAAAGCGCGCAGGGGATCGGTGTCTCGCTGCACGTATTGCCCGGTCATTGCCAGCGTCTTGTGGCCAAGCAGATCGCGGACCATGAAGGCATTGAGCCCGAGGCCGCCGGCGGCGGTGCCGTAGCCATGCACGCCGATCCTCGGCTTGCGTATCGTGCCCGTGCGGCCTCCGCCAACGCATACTTGAAAATATAGCTGATCTTGCCCGATGGTCAGACGCGGGCGCCGAAGCCTGGTATTTCGCTGTCCCACGCGACATAATCGCGGTCGCGCGGTTTGAGCGACTTGACGTATTTCGTGGTGAGTTTCGCCATGGCCTTCCCCTACAAAGCCTGCGATCCTGGGTACCACGTGGGTACCACCGAATTTCAAAATCCCGCAAGCGCCCACAGGCCATGTCAATGTTTAATCCCCTGCGGAAGCGTGTATTTTCAACCCATCGCAAACACCAGTAAAGCTGCGCGGTATGGTTTTCCACAAACTGCAAATCCGTCTACGTCGGTTCGATTCCGGCCCGGCTCTCCAATGTTTTCAGGGTGTTGCATTAATACATTCCTGCAAAACATCAATGTCGCGGGACCGGGCCGATGATGATGGAGGAGCAGACCTTCGAGATCGCCCGGATCTACGTCCCGGTCAAGCGGCGGAAGACGCTCGACGCCAGGGTCGTAGACGAGATCGCCGAGAGCATGCTGGAGGAAGGGCAGTTGACCCCGATCCTGGTGCGGCGTGATGGCGAGCGCCTGGTGCTGGTCGAAGGGCTCCATCGCCTGGAAGCCTGCCGGGCGCTGGGCGAAGAAACGATCCGGGGATTGCTGGTCCAGCCCCGGCCGGGCTGAGGAGAACAATGCCCCTCGCACTTGTGCCAGCCTGCTGGAAAGGGCCGGGTTCCGGTTTCGGCGGCAACCGGACGTGTTATGCTGCGCCGGAACGATGGCGAAGACACGGAGAAGCGGGGAAAAGGAGACATCCATGCGGCTGATCATCGAGGAGAGGGACTTCCGGCGGCTTTCGGCGGCGACCCGAAGCGAGTTGATCGCAACCCTTTCGGGCAAGCGGAACGCCGGGGCGTCGACGAAACGGCAAACGGCGTCGCCGCAGCTGGGGCGGCGCCCGGTCGATATCGACGCCGAGCTGGCCGCCAAACTGCTGCACGGCCTGGCCGAGAATCACCGCCGCCGACTCCAACTGTTCGCCCGCCGGGACGGGCGGGTGACGATGCGCCAACTCCTCGCAGTTACCAAGGACACCGACCTGCGCGTGCTCTCCTACTTCGAAGGCGCGGTCACCCGCAAGCTGCGTCGTTTGCTGCGTGACACAGAGAAGAAAACCTATCTCATCGGCTGGGACTACGACGAGACCAAGTGGGACAAGGCGCACAAGCGCATCATCAACGGCGTGCTCTACGTCAGCGACGCGACGGCACGCGCGCTGAAAGACTATTTCGGCCGTTCTTAGCTCACCAACCCCGCGGACTCGCGCCCCTTCCCCTGTAACGGCCGTCACTGCCCGCCGTTCGTCGGTCGGCTATGATGCGATCGTCCGGAACGAGTGGGGAGCCTGTCAATGCTTTGTCTGCTGCGCCGCCTCACGACCGAAAGGTCGGGATCGGTGGCGATCGAATATGGTTTGATCATCGCGGCGACGGCCCTCGCCATCATCGTTTCGGTGACCCTGATCGGCGCCGAGGTTGTCGAAATGTTCGACGCGGTAGCCAGCGGATTCTAGCCGTTGCCGAACAGGTTGCAACCCGCCCGGCGGCGTTTGCGTTAACGCTCTCTTAACCACGATGGCACCATTATGGAGAGACGCCCTTGGCACCTTTCGCCGGGAGTCGCCCCATCGCGAACTACGCGCTCACCGCACTCGAAACGACCGATCCCGCCGCCCGCGAGACTTATCTGCGACGCACCCGGGCCGAGATCGCGGCGACCGCCGCCGCGGCCGGGCTGTCGCCGTCCGAAGCCGACGAGTTCGCCGCCGCGCTTATGGACTTGACGCGCTTCGTGATCGGTAGGATTGAAGACGGTGGTGCGTCAAACGTTTTGACCCGAGTCGAGGTTGCGTCTCCGCCGACCATCCTCGCGACGCCGCGGTTCGGCAGGGGTTGAACGCGGATCGTTCCTCGTCCGCCGCAATCTGGTCTCGCGATGGATTATCCTCCGGAAACGCGCGGTGAGAACTTCTACCGTCTCGACGTCAATCTTCAGCGGGCGCTGAAGCGAATTGCGCCCGAGACGGCGGCGCGCGACGACCAACGGCTCACCGCCTTCGGCGCCTGGGTCGGAACGGATGTCGATGCCCAGGCGGAATATACCAGTCGCTTCGCGCCGCCGGTGCTCGCCACCTACGATCGCGACGGCGAAACGGCGAACCGGGTCGAGCACAACCCGCGCTATGCGGCGGTCCACCGCGACGTCTACCGCCGCGGCATCGTCGGGCTGAATTACGAGGCCGAGGCGCGCCCCTTCCTGACGACCTTCGTCATGGGCTATCTGCTGTCGCAGGCCGACATCTCGATCCATTGCCCGGTGACGCTCACCGGCGCCGTGGCCTATGTCCTCGATCGTTACGCGCCGCAGGTGGTCAAGGCCGGTTATCTCAAGGAGCTCACGCGCATGGACGGCAACGCCATGACCGGCGCCACCTGGGCGACCGAGCGCGACTGCGGCAGCGATCTCGCGGCGACGACGACGGCGGCGCGCGCGACGGCCGGCGGGTTCACCTTGTCGGGCCTCAAATGGTTCGCCAGTAACGCCGACTGCGATCTCGCGCTGGCCACCGCGCGGCCCGAGGGCGCGCCGGGCGGAAGCAAGGGGCTCGGGCTCTATCTCGTTCCGCGGCGGCTCGGCGACGGCGGGCTCAACAGCTACCGCATCCGCCGGCTCAAGGACAAGCTCGGCACGCGCGGACTCGCCACCGGCGAGATCGACCTGCTCGACGCCGAGGCGTTCGAGGTCGCGGGCCCGCCGAACGGCCTGAAGATCATGATGGAGGCGCTCGGCTTCAGCCGCATCCACAACGCCGTCGCGGCGGCCGGCGCCCAGCGGCGGGCGTTTCTCGAAGCGGCGGGCCACGTTTACCGGCGCCAGGCCTTCGGCCGGCGACTCGCCGATTATACGATGATCCAGGACCTGCTGCTCGACGTTCTGATGCAGGTCGAGGCGGGGCTCGCGCTGGCGCTCGAAGCCGCTTCGGCGTTCGACGCGGCCGAGCAGACGGACGAGCCGGCGCGGGTCTGGCAGCGGACCGCGACCGCCCTCGCCAAGCACCAGACCGCCGAGCAGGCCGTCGCGGCGGCAAGCCGGGCGATCGAGATCCTCGGCGGCAACGGCTATACCGAGGAGTTCGTCACCGCGCGGCTGCTGCGCGACGCGCAGGTGCTGACCGTCTGGGAAGGACCGGGCAACATCCAGGCGCTCGAACTGCTCAGGCTTCTGGGCGAGAAATTCGGCGCATTCGAGGCGTTCGACCGCCGGATCGACGCGCTGCTCGCCCCCTGCGACGGCGCCGCGGCCGAACTCGCGGCCCCGGTGCGGCGCGCGCGTGACGCCTGCCGCGCCGCCGTCGGCCATGTTCACAAGACCCCGGACGAGGGACCGCGCCTCGCCCGCAGGATCCTCGACCTGATGGCCGACACGCTCGCCGCGGCGCTGCTGCTCGACGAGGCCGCCGCCGATCTGAAACGCGGCGACGCGCGCAAGGCGCTGATCGCGCGGCGTTTCATCGAGGCGCGTCTCGCGCTCCCCGACCACCACCGCGTCGAAGCACGGGATAGCTGGCCGTACCGGCTGTTTCACCGGATCGCCGGTTACCAGCCGATCGAGCCGCGGGATGCCTTCGCGGCTTGAGATGTCGCGCGCGAACGACAACATATCGTATCGACGAGGCGGCGTCGGCGCCGCCAACGGGAAGCTCTTGCCCAAGGGGTAGACCGCCTCCTGCTTTGAGAGGCCCCAACGGTCGCGTCTCGAAGGATGAGAGGTGAATCGGAGGTCATGCAAAGACCTCCAAACGAGCGTGAGGAGTGAGAGGCAATGAAAGGCGTCGTTATCGCAGGCTATGTGCGGTCCCCGTTCACCCCGGCGAAAAAGGGCGCGCTCGCCAGGGTGCGTCCCGACGACCTCGCCGCCCAGGTCGTCAGGAAATTGGTCGAGACGTCGGGCGTCGAGCCTGCGGACCTCGAAGACCTCATCCTGGGATGTGCCTTTCCCGAAGGCGAGCAGGGGCTGAACATCGCCCGCATCGTCGACTTCCTCGCCGAACTGCCGATCTCGGTGGCCGGCGCGACGGTCAACCGCTTCTGCGGCTCGTCGATGCAGGCGATCCACATGGCGGCCGGCGCCGTGACGATGGGGGCGGGCGAGGCGTTCGTCTGCGGCGGCGTCGAATCGATGTCCCGGGTGCCGATGACCGGGTTCAACGTGTTGCCCCACCCCGGGCTCTGTGAGTCCCGTCCCGGAGCCTACATCTCGATGGGGCTGACCGCCGAGAACCTCGCGCGCAGCCACCAGATCGCCCGCGAGAGCCAGGAAGCGTTCGCCCTCGACAGCCACCGCAAGGCGGCGGTCGCGGCGGCATCCGGCGCCTTCGCCGACGAGATCGCTGCGATCGCGCAGAACGGCGCCGCGGTCGAGGCCGACGGCTGCATCCGGCCCGACACCAGCCTCGAGGCGCTCGCCGGGCTCGACCCGGCGTTCGACAGCGAAGGCTCGGTGACGGCGGGAACCTCGGCCCCGCTGACCGACGGCGCCGCCGCCGTTCTGGTGTGTTCCGAGGACTACGCCGAAGGCCACGGCCTCGACGTTCTGGCGCGCATCAGGAGCATCGCCGTCGCGGGATGCGAACCGGAAACCATGGGGCTGGGGCCGGTCGGCGCCACTCGCAAGGCGCTCGATCGCGCCGGGTTGTCGCTCGCCGACATCGACGTCATCGAACTCAACGAGGCGTTCGCCGCGCAGGCGCTCGCCTGCATCCAGGAGCTCGACCTGCCGATCGAGAAGCTCAACCTCGACGGCGGCGCGCTGGCGCTCGGCCATCCGCTCGGCGCATCGGGCGCGCGGATCACCGGCAAGGCGGCGATGCTGCTCAAGCGCAACGGCGGCAATTACGCGCTCGCTACCATGTGCATCGGCGGCGGCCAGGGCATCGCCACGCTGCTCGAGGCGGTCTAGATGAGCGGCATCGAGTCCGCCGCGGTCGTCGGCGCCGGCGTGATGGGCGCCGCCATCGCCGCCCATTTCGCCAACGCGGGCGTGCCGACGCTGCTGCTCGACGTGGCAGCCGAAGGCGAGGCGGACCGCAGCGCCATCGCCAAGGGGGCGATCGCGCGCATGCTCAGGACCGACCCCGCCCCCTTCATGACCCGGGCGGCGGCGAAACTGGTCGCGCCGGGCAACCTCGACGACGATCTCGATAAGCTTGGCGAAGTCGATCTGATCGTCGAGGCGGTGGTCGAGGACCTCGCCATCAAGCAGGCGCTCTACCGGCGGATCGACAAGGCGCGCAAGCAAGGCTCGATCGTCGCTTCGAACACCTCGACCCTGGCGCTCGGCCGGCTCGTCGAAGGGCTTCCGAAGCGCCTGCGACGCGATTTTCTGATCACCCATTTTTTCAACCCGCCACGCTACATGCGGCTGCTGGAGATGGTTGTGGGGCCCGACACCCGGGCGAACGCGGTCGAGACGGTCCGCGATTTCGCCGACCGACGCCTCGGCAAGGGGGTGGTGCCGTGTCACGACACGCCGGGCTTCATCGCCAATCGCATCGGCGCCTTCTGGCTCCAGCATGCGGTCGCCGAGGCGATCGAACGGGGACTGTCCGTCGAGGAAGCCGACGCCGTCATGGGCCGGCCGGTCGGATTTCCCAAGACCGGCGTTTTCGGACTGCTCGATCTGGTCGGCCTCGATCTCATGCCCAAGGTCGATGCCAGCCTCGCGGCCGCGCTGCCGGCCGGCGACGCCTACCACGACGTCCGGCGCGATCTGCCGCTGATCCGCTCGCTGATCGAGCGCGGCTATACCGGGCGGAAGGGCAAGGGCGGCTTCTACCGGCTCAATACCGACGGCGGCCAGCGCGTCAAGGAGGCGATCGATCTCGTGACGGGCGAACATCACCCGGCCGTTCGGCCACGGCCCGATTGCGTCGAAGCGAGCAAGACCGGCGGGCTCCGCGCGCTCGTCGATCACCCCGACAAGGGCGGCGCCTACGCCTGGGCGGTGCTGTCCCGTACGCTCGCCTACGCCGCCGCGCTGGTGCCCGAGATCGCCGACGACATCGACGCCGTCGACCGCGCGATGCGGCTCGGCTACAACTGGTCGTACGGACCCTTCGAGCTGATCGACCGCCTGGGCGCCGGCTACTTCGCCGAGCGCCTGAAGCAGGACGACCACGATGTTCCTCCCCTGCTCGCGACGGCGGCGGAGGCCGGCGGTTTCTATCGCGTCCACGGCGGGGGCCGACAGTACCTCGGCATCGACGGCGACTACCGCGACGTCGTTCGCGGCGACGGCATCATGCTGCTTGCCGATATCAAACTGGCGAGCGAGCCGCTGGCGCGCAACGGCTCGGCCAGCCTGTGGGACGTGGGCGACGGCGTGGTCTGTCTAGAAATCCACACCAAGATGAACACCATCGACCCCGAGGTGTTCGCCATCCTCGGCAAGGCGCTCAAGATCGTGCCCGCCAACCACAAGGCGCTGGTGATCTACAACGAAGGCGAGCATTTCTCGGCGGGGGTCAATCTCGGCCTTGCGCTGTTCGCCGCCAACATCGCCGCCTGGCCGACGATCGAAGGATTGGTGGCGCAGGGTCAGGAGACATTCAAGGCGCTCAAATACGCCCCCTTCCCGGTGGTCGGCGCGCCATCCGGTCTGGCGCTCGGCGGCGGCTGCGAAATCCTGTTGCATTGCGACGCGATACAGGCGCACGCCGAGAGCTACATCGGCCTGGTCGAGACCGGCGTCGGTCTGGTGCCGGGCTGGGGCGGCTGCAAGGAGCTCTTGGCGCGGTTCGCGAGCGATCCGAAACGCCCGCGCGGACCGATGCCGCCGGTCACCGCCGCGTTCGAGACCATCGGCCTCGCCAAGGTCGCGCGCTCGGCCCCGGAGGCCCGGGAACTCGGCTTCCTCAGGCCCACCGACGGCATCACCTTCAACCGCGAGCGTCTGCTCGCCGAGGCCAAGGCGAAGGCGCTCGAACTGGCCGAGGATTACACGCCGCCGGAGCCGCTCGAACTCACCCTGCCCGGCCCCTCGGGCCGCGCCGCGCTCGGTCTCGCGGTGCAGGATCTGCGCAGGAAAGGCGTCGCCACCGCGCATGACGAGGTGGTCGCCGGAGCGCTCGCCGAGGTGCTCAGCGGCGGCCCGGACGCCGACTTCATCGAGCCGACCGGCGAGGACACGGTGCTCGGGCTCGAACGCGCCGCCTTGACGCGACTGATGCGCACCGATGCGACCCTCGCGCGCATGGAGCACACGCTCGAAACCGGCAAGCCGCTGAGGAACTGAAGCATCCGCCATGATCACCTACCGATCGCCGCTCGACGATATCCGCTTCGCCCTCCACGAATTGTGGGACTACGAAGGCGCGGTCGCCGCGCTTCCCGGGTACCAGGACGCCACCGCCGAAGCGGTCGATGCGGTGATCGAGACCGCGGCGCGTTTCTGCGAGAACGAACTCCTGCCGCTCAATGCCCCAGGCGATGCCGAGGGCTGCACGTTCGAGAACGGCGTGGTCCACACGCCCGAGGGCTTCAAGGAGGCCTATCGCGCCTTCGTCGAAGGCGGCTGGGCCGGACTCGCCTGCGATCCGGAGTACGGCGGGCAGGGCCTACCCAAGGTTGTGCAGTTCATCCTCGACGAGTTGATCTGTTCGACCAATCTGAGCTTCGGCACCTACCCCGGCTTGACCCAGGGCGCTTACAACGCGCTCACGCTTCACGCCAACGAGGAACAAAAACGGCTGTTCCTGCCGAAGCTCGCCGAAGGCGTCTGGTCGGGGACCATGTGCCTCACCGAGCCGCAATGCGGCACCGACCTCGGCCTGATCCGCACCAAGGCGGAGCCCAACGGCGACGGCGACTACGACATCACCGGCACCAAGATCTTCATCTCGGCCGGCGAACACGATCTCACCGAAAACATTGTCCATCTCGTCCTGGCGCGCCTGCCCGACGCCCCCGCCGGCACCAGGGGCATCAGCCTGTTCATCGTACCCAAGTTCCTGGTCGCGCCCGACGGCAGCCTGGGAACGAGCAACGGCGTGAGCTGCGGCTCGATCGAGCACAAGATGGGCATCCGCGCGTCGGCGACCTGCGTGATGAATTTCGCCGACGCCAGGGGCCAGCTCATCGGCGAGCCCCACAAGGGCATGCGCTACATGTTCACGATGATGAACGTCGCCCGGCTCGGGGTCGGCATCCAGGGACTTGCGCTTGCCGAAACCGCGTATCAGTCGGCGGCCGCCTACGCCAAGGAGCGTCTTCAGGGCCGCGCGCTTTCGGGACCGCGTTACCCCGACCGTCCCGCCGATCCCATCATCGTACACCCCGACGTACGCAAGAACCTGCTCACCATCCGGGCCTATAACGAGGGCGCGCGGGCGCTTGCCCTCTGGATCGGCATGGCGGTCGACGTCGCCGCCAAACATCCCGATCCGGCGCGACGCGTCGAGGCCGACGACCTCGTCGCCCTGATGACGCCGATCATCAAGGCGTTCTTCACCGACTACGGCTTCGAGGCCACCAACCTCGGGCTCCAGGTGTTCGGCGGTCACGGCTACATCCGCGAGACCGGCATGGAGCAACTCGTGCGCGACGCCCGCATTGCCCAGCTCTACGAAGGGGCCAACGGCATTCAGGCGCTCGACCTGGTGGGGCGCAAGATGGGGCAGCATACCGGGCGGCTGCTGCGGCGCTTCTTTCACCCGGTGTTCCGCTTCCTTGAGGAGACGCAGGGCGAAGCAGAACTGCAGGCGTTCGTCGGCCCGTTGGCGAAGGCGACCGCCAGATTGCAGCAGACCACCCTGTGGCTCGCGCAAGCGGCGTTCAAGGACCACAAACAGGCGGGCGCCGCCGCAAGCGATTACCTGCGCCTGTTCGCGCTGGTCGCGCTGGCGTATGTCTGGGCGCGAACGGCCAAGGCCGCGATCGCGGGACTCGGGGGCGACCGCGACGACTTCTACAAGGCCAAGCTTGCGACCGGGCGCTTCTTCATGGCCCGGCTGCTGCCGCAGGTCTCGGGCCTCGCGAACGCGATCACCGCCGGCGCCGAGACGATCACCGAGATTCCCGACGACTGGTTCTAGAGCGAGATGTGATGAGATCGGATCGATTCTGTTTCCCGGGCGGCGAGGCGA
>JBHHZM010000101.1:0-11193 GCA_046758065.1 Alphaproteobacteria bacterium
GGACTTCCGGTTTCCGACGACGGTCGTATGCAACCCGAAGACCCATCGCTTCCGATTCACCCCCCCCTTGTTCATTTCCGATTTCGACTACGGCCGTCATCGCTTTGATGTTCATACAAGAATATCGTCAGAGCGTCATCGTAAGGCTCGGTCATCCGGGAAATGGGGGTTAATACTTCGTTAGGCAATTCGTCCCAGACTTGCACATGCAGGAAACTGGGGCGAAACGATGGCGAACTGCCTGAATTTTCCCGTCGGCTCCGCCGCCGGCGAATTCAACGTCGTTGACACGCGTCTTTCCCCGCGCGCGGCGCTGGCGGTCTGGGTCTCCCTGGCGAGCATCGGCTGGGGTCTGATCTACGGACTCGCCGCAGCGCTCTTTTAAGCCGCGCAATCCCGTCGCAAGCCGGTTCGGCGGCCCCACGAAACGGCGTTATCGACGCCTCCAAAGCGTGGCCGGCGAGCACCCGTCTCGCCCTGATCGAGACGCCCTTCCGGCGTCCGTTGCGTGCCAATTCACCTGCGTAAAGGGCAAAAAAATCTGTCGGAAAATTTTACACTTTTCACTTCATCAATCGAAGCCCTTGCGTTAAGTCATTGAAATTGCGGAATTCACCAAGTTTGGCCCGGAAATTGCATGGCGTTAGAAAAGAACGTGCCGATTGATTGATGGGTCAGCCCCGCATGACCTTGACACGACTATCGACGATGGGTTCGGAACAGCCCTTTTCGCACGTCACAACCCCTGGCGTTAACCATAGTAATCCGGGGGAAATGACGGTAGCGTTGACCGGGCTTGGCCGGTCCGGCGTGGCGAGCAGATTCGGGGCTGACACGACCCCCGAAGCTGCGGCGACGGGGTGGCCGCGCTGAGGTTCGAAGCGCCGGGGGCGAAATGCGTAGAAAGACGGGACCACGTCTCAGTGCGCGACACTCGGTTCTGATCTGGGTGGCGGGCGCCATCGTCGGCTGGGTTGTAGCCTTCGTCGGCGTCTATTACGCCATCCGGTCGGGAGACAACGTGTTCGCCGAGTTCTTCAGCATGTCTTCGACGCACAAGGAAGAGACAGCGGGAAGCGCCGGCGATCGGGGCCTTTCCGACGAGGATCTCAAGGCGTTGCAGGAAATCGCACCCGCCGCGGGCGCGACCGGACCTTTCGCGCCGAGTAAACCGGCCGGGGCACCCACCGAGTAACCGCACCTGCGCGTACCGCTAAGGCGAGCCGCTAGGGCGAGCCGGTGGCGACAAGGCCAAGGTGTTCGAGCAGGTCGCGCGCGTAGCGGATCGGGATCGCGTAGATGATGCCGCTCGGGTCGGAGAGCAGGTTCTCCTTCGTCTGCTTGACGAACACGCTGCTAATGACGCCATACACCCGGCCCGTCCCCGGGTCGTAGAGCGGACTGCCGCTGTTTCCCGGATACGCCGTCGCATCGAGCTGAAAGACCTCGTAGCGGTCGCTCAGGCGGCGGATCATGGCGGCATCGAGCTGCTGAGGTGAAATCGCCGGCGTGGCGACCGGCGTGCGCGCCGAAACGATGCCCCTGTGCGTTACCGGATAAAGACCCAGCACCGCGCCGATGGGAAAGCCGGTGAAGGCGATCGGCTGCCCTTCCTCGACGGTTGCGTCTTCGCCCAGGATGAGCGACGGCAACCGCGGACCCGAGATGCGGAGCACGGCGACGTCGTGCGCCCTGTCCTCGGCGACGCGCTCGGCGCGCCGATAACTCACCGACTCGCCGACGCCGACGAAAACCGCAAGGAACTCCCGGTTCGACTCGTCGAGCGCCTCGGGGATCACATGCGCGTTGGTCAGCACGTGGAGACCGTCGGCGACGACGAAACCGGTGCCGAGAAGATGCGCCGGTGGCCGCCGCGTCGTCTGGTAGCTGCCGACGCCGACGATCGCCGGTTTGACCCGCTTGACGGTTTCGCGCAGTTCGCCCCCCGCCGCCGTAGCGACGGCGATCAGACCGCCGACGACGAGACCCGCGACCGCTGCCGGCACGAAACGCCGGAACACGCTCCCGCGGCCCTTTCGGACAACGGGATGCGTATCGCCGCCGGCATGTCGAGGCGAAGGAGTGGGCCGGGTCCCGGCGCCGCTCCCGGCAGCGTCAGGCACGGGCACGACGCGGTTCGCCGCGCGCGTCGCCGACAGGCGACTCGCCCGCGTGAACCTGCCTGAGGAAGGATTCGAACATCAGGACCGCCCAGAGCGCCGCCGCGTGGTCCCGCAATCCGGACTGGTGCTGATCGACCAGCTTTTCCACATACGCCATGTCGAACATGTCGGTGTCCGCAAGAATCGCCCCGGTGAGCGCCTCGCGTACGCGCCCGCGCAACGGTCCCCGGAACCAGGACGCGAGCGGTACGGCGAATCCCATCTTCGGCCGATACAGGAGTTCGTGCGACAGATGCGGCTCGAGCGCTTTCTTGAGCACGTACTTGCCTTCGCGGCCCCGCAGCTTGAGCCGCGGCGGTAGCGTCGCCGCCCACTCGACGAAAGGATGATCGAGGATCGGCACCCGTACCTCGAGCGAGTTGGCCATGCTCGTCCGGTCCACCTTGGTGAGAATGTCGCCGGGCAGGTAGGTCTTCATGTCGGCGTACTGGATCTGCGTCACGTGGTGGTCGGAGGGGGCGTTCGCCATGCAGCGGCGCAGAATCTCGATGGCGTGGTACCCTTGGAGCTCACGCCTGAAGCCGGAGCTGAACAACCGCCGGCGGATGCCGTCGTGCAGGATGGAAACGCTGTGGAAGTAGCCTGCCACGCTGTCGCGGGCCACGGACTGAAGGGTTGACTTGGCGCGCAGCGGCTTGGGCGCCCAGTCGGCCTTGGGATAGACCGCGCCAAGGAAACCGAAGAGCGGCGCCCGCACGGCGTCGGGCAGGCGCGAACGCACCTGCTCCTCCAGATGATGCCAGCGGTAGCGCCGGTACCCGGCGAAGACCTCGTCGCCGCCGTCGCCCGACAATGCCACGGTCACCCGCTCGCGGGCGAGCTTGCACACCCGGTAAGTGGGCATCGCCGAACTGTCGGCGAAGGGTTCGTCGTAGAACGAGGCCAGCCGGTCGACGAGGTCGAAGGCGTCGGGATCGACCTGGTTGACGTGGTGGCGCGTGCCGTAGCGATGGGCCACCTCGGCGGCGTAACGCGATTCGTCATAGTCGGGATCGCCGAACGAGATCGAGCAGGTGTTGACCGGGTCCGACGAGAGCCCCGCCATCATCGCCACCACCGAGCTCGAATCGACGCCGCCCGAAAGGAACGCCCCCAAGGGGACGTCGGCGATCATGCGCACGTCGACCGCATCGCGCAGCCGGGCGATCAGCTCTTCGCCGACCTCGTCCTCGTCCAGCCCGTCCGCGCCGTCGCCGAACGGGATGTCCCAGTACGCCTGCGGCTCGGCGACCGCGCCGCCGCGCCGCAAGACGAGGCGATGCGCCGGGGCCAGCTTGACGACGCTGCGGTAGATCGTGCGCGGATCGGGCACGTAGCCGTAAGCGAAATAGTCCTCGACCGCGCAGACATCGATCTTCCGCGGCAGGTCCGGACATTTGAGCAGCGCCTTGAGCTCGGAAGCGAAGAGCACGGTGCCGTCGCCGAGCACCGCGTAATACAGCGGCTTGATGCCCAGGCGATCGCGGGCGAGGAACAGCGTCTGGCGGTTTTCGTCCCACAGCCCGAATGCGAACTGTCCGCGGAAACGTTCGACGCACGCGTCGCCCCACTCCTCCCAGGCATGGACGATCACTTCGGTATCGCAGTGGGTGCGGAAGCGGTGACCGCTGGCCTCGAGCTCGCGCGTGAGTTCCGCGAAGTTGAAGATCTCGCCGTTGTAGACGACGACCACGCTGTGGTCCTCGTTGTAAAGCGGCTGCCGACCGCCCGAGAGGTCGATGATCGAAAGGCGGCGGTGGCCGAGGCCGATCCCGGGTGCGAGGTGCAGGCCGCCTTCATCGGGCCCGCGATGGACCTGGCTTTGGTTCATCCGTTCAAGAAGCGCGCGGTCGATCTCGCGCTTGCCACGCATATCGAAGATGCCGACAATTCCGCACATGTTCCGTACCCTTCGCGCCGCCGCGTCCCTACCGGGTCAGCGCCCGGCCATTCGCTCGAGCGCCTTGCCGATCGGCGCCAGGCTGGCGAGCAGGCTCTCGATCGAGGCGTCCGCCTCGCTCGGCCTGTCGTTGTAAGGAGCGGTGACCGCGATGACCGCCGCCGCCTGAACGCCGCCCAGGAGCTTCGCTCGCGCCTCAAGCGCTTTGGCGACGTAAGCGCCCCCGGTGAACGCGCCGTCGACCCAATACCAGTACCAGACGATCCTGTCTCCATCGGACGCGAGATAGCGGGTGTAGGCGACCCTGAGCGCTTGACCGTCGATCACGGCGTCCCGCCGGCCGCCGCCGGCGCGCTTCCATGACGTTCCGCCGGCCAGATCGTTGAGATCGCCGATCACCTCGGCGCCCTCCGTCTGCCGGGAGAAATAGGCGATGGCGAGGCTTGCCCGACGATCGTCGGAAACGTAGGTCCGCGTGAGCACCCGGTCGGCGCCGGGAAAGACGGGTCGCCACCTGCCCTCCTCGGACGCGGCCGTCCACGGCGGCGAGACCGCGGGCAACTCGGCGCCGCCGAGCGCGGCGGCGGGCTGAGAATCGATATAGAGCGCATAGACCGGCGCGGCGCCCGCGACGAGCATGACGGCCGCGGCGGCGGTCACGAACGCGCGGGCCGACCGAATTGTCGAACCGCCGGTCACCGTCCGCGCCGGCGGTGCGTCGGCATCCGGCACGGCGTCGCGTTCGCGAAATAGCATCCCGAGAGCGAGAAGGGCCATCATCACCGCGGTGAAGAAAACCCAGCCGTAGACGATGTGATCGACGCTGACGGCGACACGGTTGTCGGTCAAATAGGCGATGTAGACGATGCCGAAGGCGCGGAATCCGTTGGCGATGATCGGCACCGCCATCGAAAGCGCGATGAAGGCGAGGCGGCGTATCCAGGTATGGTACGTCAGGTACGAATACAGGCAGCCCAGCGCGACCATGGCGATCAGGAAGCGCACGCCGGCGCAAGCCTCGGCGACCTCAAAATTGCCGGTCGGAATCGAGATGAAGATGCCGTCGAGGAAGACCGGTACGCCGATCAAGCGCAGCACCTTTACCGTGAAGACCGCAGTGAAATCCTGCAGCGGCGGCACCAGGAATTCCCCGGCGGGCACCGCGAAATAGAGATACGCCAGAGGAAAGGCCAGCGCCCGGGCGACCCGGCGGCCAAGCACCGTAAAGACCATCGCCTGCAACAGCGCGACGAGCGCAAACTGCTGGACCACGAGAACGCCGGCGACGTTGCCGATGAGCCAGCCGAACGCGGCGGCGGCAATGGCTACGAGCCCCCACAGGTTGGGTTCCGGCGCGAGACGCGCCACGTTCTCTCGGACCCGCCACACGAGATAGCCGACGATGGGAACGATAAGGAAGCCGTGCGTGAAGGTGAGTGAATCGGACCATTTCCGCACCACCGAAACGGCGGTGTCGGAGAACAGGACAAGGAGACCGAGGGCCGCCACGCCGACGAGCGTCGCCGCCATGCGCCAGCGGGCGTCCTTCGCAATGGAACCGTCGCCCGTGGTAACACCGGCGCCACGGCGGGTTATGCCCCAAACAGTCACGGATGTTCGCTGTTCATTCGCGTGCGGCCTCCCTGCCCTCACGCCTTCGAGGCTAGTTTGATAATGGTTGTTAAGTCGTTACCTGTCATGCCTCTTTTTCGGCGACTGCCGGATCGCCCTCGAGCAGCTCGTCGAGACGCACGAGGTTCGCCCGCCAGTCGTAGCTCTCGGTCACGCGCGCCCTTGCGCGCGCGCCGATGGCGGCGCCCTCTCCGCCTTCGAGCAGACCGGAAACCGCGTCGGCGAACGCTCCCGTCTCCGCGGCGACGAGCACATCGTCGCCCGGCGCCGCATCGATCCCTTCGAGCGCCTGCGGTGTCGCCACCACCGCCTTGGCCATGGCCATCGCCTCGAGCACCTTGTTCTGGACACCGCGGGCGATGCGCAACGGCGCGACCACCGCGGCGGCGTGGGCGAGATAGGGACGCACGTCGGCGACGCGGCCGGTGATCTCGACCCCTTTCAGGCCGGCAAGACGCGCCACGGCGGGCGTGGGGTTGGCACCGACGATGCAGAACCGTGTGTCGGGAAGACGCGATTGCACTGCGGGCAGAACCTCGCGCGCGAACCATTCGACGGCGTCGACGTTCGCCCAGTAGTCCATGGCCCCGGTAAAGACGACAACGCCGCGCGCGCCCCCGAAGGGATCGTCGTAAGCGCGTGCCGGTGAAAAGAACGCGAAGTCGACGCCGTTGTTGAGCGGGAAAATCTTGCCGGCGCTTTCGGGCGCAAGCCGGCGGAACAGCGCCGCCTCGGCGGCGGAAACGAAGGTCGCAGCGTCGAAAGCCGCAGCGACGCGTCGATCGAAAGCGAGCAGGGTGCGATGCTCGCGCCGATAGACCCAGCGCATGGGCCAGCGCCTGCCGGCGGCGTATTGCCGCCATTTGTCGGAATCGACGTCGATGAAATCGATGACGCGGCGAACCCCCTCGGTGCGAGCCGACATGACGTACTGGGCCATCGCCGAGGAGAAAACGAAGACGCGACCGGGACGACGATGGGCGAGTATGCCCTCGACCCACGCCGCCAGCCCGGGATCGCGATAGCAACGCAGCGTCAGCGGCTCGCCGTTGACGAGTCCCGCGAGACCGCGCAGCTTCGCCTGTGTCGGGCCCAGCGTCGCGAAGTGGCATTCGTCACAGATCTCGCGCAGTCGGCCCTCGTACTGCCGGTCGTGCGGGTCGTCGATGAAGCAGCCAAGATGGATGCGGTAGCGTTCCGCGAGATGACGAAGAATGTTCCACGAGCGAATCTTGTCGCCCTTGTTCGGTGGATAGGGTATCCGGTGGGCGAGAAACAAGAGCTCGGGCACGGCGTCGGCCACGTTCGTGATCCCTGATCGAGGGAAGCGTCGACGAGTGCACACCATGGCTTGGCCGGTGGTATCTGGCAAGCCGGCCGTGCTCGGAGCCGCGCCCGCCGGCCCGCCGGGGACGGGGCCATCCGGCAAGACTGGAAAAAAGGGGCGCGACGACGCGGGGCTGTTTGAATGGAAGTCGTATGCAACGGGGTTGACGCGGCGGAATGGGATGCCTTCGTGGAGCGCCAGCCCCGCGCCCGGTTCAGTCATCTCTCCGCCTACGCCTGTGTCGAGAAGACGTATGGCTATCGTCCCCATTACCTCGCGTTTCGCAAGGCTGGCCGGATCGTTGCGGTGCTGCCGGCGTTCGAGGCGCGCAGTTATCTGTTCGGGCGCAAGCTCGTCAGCCAGCCGTTTTCGGAGTACGGCGGGCTGCTGCTCGACGAGACCCTCAACGGCGATGACGCGGCGGCGATCATCGACCTGCTCGAAAGGCATCTGCGCGATAACGCCCTACCTACCCTTGAAATGCACGGCCCGGGCAGTCTCGATCGGGATATCCGGCAGCGCCGTCTGCTTCAGGCCAACGAGCAGCTCTGCGCCTACCTCGTCCTCGACCGGCCGATGGAAACGTTGTGGGAGAAGGCGTTCAACCGTCACGTGCGCAAGGCGGTCAACAAGGCGCGCCGGGAAGGGCTCGACGTCGTCGAGCGTTGCGACCAAGACATCATCCTCGACCGCTTCTTCCCGCTCTACCTCGATTCGACGGCGCGGCTCGGAGTCCCGCCGCATCCGGCGCGTTACTTCCTTGACTGCCTCGAGGCCTTCGGACCGCGCATGAAGATCTTCTGGGCGCTGAAGGACGGCAAGTTTCTCGCGGGCCTGCTCGGTTTCGCCTGCGGGCGGCGCGTCGCCATCACCAATACCGTATCGGACCCGGATTCCTGGATTCTTCGTCCCAACGACCTCGTGCATCACGATTTCATCGCGTGGTCGGTCGCCAACGGTTACGGCTTTTTCGATTTCGGCAGCGCGCGCTATGGCGGACAACAGCAGTACAAGAAAAAATGGGGATGCGAGACCGAGGACGACAGCTACTACTTCCTCCGGCCGGAGGGTGCAGCCCAAAGGGTTGCCACCTTCAACTCCTCGTCGTCGGGAATGGCGCTGATGTCGAAGATCTGGGCGCGCACCATGCCGCGCCCTGCCGCCCGCCTCCTGGGACCCCACATCCGCCGCCATCTGGTGCGTTGAGCAGTCAGACGTCCGGGGGCGCCTCGTCTTTTCCTGCCGCCTCGGCCGGGAGGTCGCCATGCCGTCCGGCAAGGAAAATCCGGTCGATTCGATCCCACGCGAAGTTCCCAAGCAGCGTGTTCAGCTTGCCCGCCATCCGGTCCAGATTGGTGTAGTGGCGCAGCCGCGATTTGAGCGGCGCCGTCCGCTGCCGCGGCTGCTCCGGGTCGATCTCCCAAGGATGGAAATAGAAAACGCAGGGCTGCCCGTCGACCCGGTTTACGCGGCGCATCCCCCAACGCGACAGGGGATAGGGCAGCAGCCGGAAGTAACCGCCGCCGCCGCAGGGGAAATTGCGCTTGAAAAGTCTGAGCGAGGTAATCGGGATTTCCCAAATGCCGTCGCCGTTTCGGGGGCGGTAGGCAAAGCGCGGGGCTTCGGGCATGCCGTAGAGATCGTGGCGGACGGGATAGACGCTCGAACTGTAGGCGTAGCCCTCGCCGGCCAGTACCGCGTGTGCCCACAGCGTTTCCGCGCCGAGCGAGAAGCTCGCCGCGCGATACCCCCGCACGGCAACGCCGCCGACATCCTCGAGCAGATGCTTGGTGCGACGCACGTCCTCGCGAAACGTCTCCGGGTCCTGTTCCGTGATACGAACGTGTTCGTATCCGTGACTCGCGAGCTCGTGGCCCGCCTCGACGATGCGGCGGACAAGGGAAGGGAAGCGTTCGGCGACCCAACCGAGGGTAAAGAACGTGGCGCAGACGCCATGCTCGTCGAACAAGCCGAGGACGGCGTCCGTGTTGCGCTCGACGCGGCTGGCGAAGGCGTCCCAGTCCGCGCGGGGAATATGGCCGGCGAAGGCCGAGACCTGGAAGTAATCCTCGACATCGACCGACATCGCGTTGCACGGCGCGGACGTTCGTTTTCCGCCATGCGATCGGGATGCGGCCAGCGACGGCGCGGCCGTGTCGGCATCCACGCGGCGATCGAATTCGATCACTAGCGCCTCCCGGCGTCGGTGTCCGATTCTTCCTCCGCCGTCCCATCGAGATACTCGGCGGCGATCTCGAGGGCGCGCTTGATCGTGCGTTCGTGCGCCTTGACGTAGCGTTCGAGAACCTCCACGCGCGAAAATAGCTGCTCGAACTCGCCGTTGACCGCCTTCGTCTCGGCGGGGGTCTCCTCGGACAGGATCATGGGCGCAGCCGTGGCAATCGTCTTGTCGATGTCGCCGTGCGCTCCTTCCTGGTCGAGGTCGTGAATCACCTCTTCCACGACGCCCTTGTCGACCTCGTGCTTCTCCTCGAGAAAACCGAACAAGAGAAGACGCGAACACAGCGTATTTATCCGCCGCGGCACGCCGCGCGTATATGCGTGGATCGCGTCGAAGGCGCCGTCCGCGAAACCCGGATCATTCTTCCAGCCGACCATGCGCAAGCGGTGTTCGATGTAGGCGCGGGTTTCCTCGGCGTCGAGCGGCTCGAGATGGTACGAGGCAATGACGCGCTGGCGCAACTGTTCGAGCGCGTGGCTCGCCAGCGTGCGGCGGAACTGCGGCTGCCCGAGGAGATAGCACTGCAGCACGGGGTTCTCGCGGACCTGGAAGTTCGACAGCATGCGCAACTCTTCGAGCGACGCCGGCGGCAGGTTTTGCACTTCGTCGATGATCAGGAGCACCCGCTTGCCGGCACCGTGACTGGCGACGAGGAAACCCTCGATCTCACGCAAGAGCGTTGCCTTGTCGCGGCTTTCCTGGGAAATGTCGAAGGCCGAGGCCACCATGCGCAACGTATCGTCCGCGTCGATCTGCGTCGTCACCACCTGCGCGGCGATATACTTTTGGCTGTCGAGTTGACTGAGGAGATGGCCGACCAAAGTCGTCTTACCGGCCCCGATATCGCCGGTGACGATGATAAATCCCTCACCCTGGTTAAGGCCGTAGGTGAGATAGGCCATCGCCTTCTTGTGGCTGCGGCTGCCAAAGAAGAAACGCGGGTCGGGGCTGAGCTGGAACGGTCGCCCGGTCAGATTATAGAAGGCCGTAAACATGCCGTTGGAGCCGCCGTTCGATACCCATCCGGTCTATCGGTGCCATGAGCGACCACGTGTCGCTCGGTGTAGAAGTAAACTGCCCGATCCTGCCTGACAACCGCTTGAGATATGATGAGCGTGCGAACTTCGGAGCGTCGGCTCTCGGGTAAAAGCGCACCGTCCCGTTCACACCGAAGGAGAGCTCGATGACGGCCCATCCCCCATCAAGGAAACCGCCCACTGTTAGAAAATATACCTCGCGGTGCAATCGACCGGGAGCGAACAATACAAAGTCAAAATACCGCGCTCAACGTAACCACTATTGAATTCTCCGTAAATTCATTAATTTCTTGCTGTGAATCTCTCTTGCGAAACGAATATTTCAGCCCGGCGTTCACGCCCGCGCTCGTACCCGAAAATATAGTGTAGGTCAACCCGCCGGTTACCGTGTACTCGTCGTCTTCGCGCGGCTGATCGCCAAAGGCGATGTTCTGGTAATTGCCGGAAAGATTCATCTGCAATCGTCGATTCAGTTGTCGCCCCCAATTGGCGTCCACCGTGATCGAGTCGTCGCCATCCATAGCAGGCTCGATCGCTTCGTTCACGAATGTCGCGACCAGCCCGAAGGTATTGCGATTGCGACTGCCGCTGACGCCGATGCTCAACGTTTTGGTCCGGGTCGTCTCGTTGCGAATCGTCTGCGGGTTCGCGTTTGGATCGAACGGAAGTCCCGTTCGCGTGTCGATGATCTCTCCGGTTACGGGGTCCGTTCCGATGAACGACAAGGTCTGCGACAACCGTCCCTGAGATGTGTCGAGCGTCTCGGCGTAACTGGCGAATAGTCTTGTCCGCGTGGTCACATCGTAGCGGAAAGTGAGGTCGAGATTTTCCTGATCGTCCGATTCACCGTAGGTCGCGAACAGTTCGGTTCGCGGACCGGGCCGCAAGCGAAA
>JBHHZM010000102.1:0-11105 GCA_046758065.1 Alphaproteobacteria bacterium
GGCGACAACTTCGCCGCCGGCATGACCGGCGGCATGGCCTTCGTCTACGACCCCGGCGATGAGTTGCCCTTGCGCATCAACCCCGATTCGGTGGTCTACCAGCGGCTCGCAAGCGCCCACTGGGAAGACGGGCTCAAGTCGCTCGTCGCCGAGCACGCGCGCGAGACCGATTCGGCCCGCGCCCGCCGCCTGATCGACGAATGGGACACCGCGCGCGAGCGCTTCTGGCAGGTCTGCCCGAAAGAGATGCTGGCCCGCCTCGATCATCCGCTCAGCGACGAGGCGGCGGCCGAAACGGCTTAGCAGCGGGTACGCGGACGCAAACGCTGTCGCCGGTCGGCGCGCTTGGGTTACACTCGCTGCCATGCTGACGCTTCATCACCTCTGGCTCTCGCCGGCCTGCCGCAAGGTGCGGCTCGCGCTCGCCGAGAAACGGCTCGACTTCACCCTCAGGATCGAAAAGGTGTGGGAGCGTCGGCCGGCGTTCCTCGCGATCAACCCGGCGGGCGACGTGCCGGTGCTGGTCGATGACGGCGACGGCGCCGTGCTGGTCGGCGACGGGCCGATCTGCGAGTACCTCGACGAATGCCACCCCGAGCCGCCGCTGATCGGCGTCGAGCCGCTGGCCCGCGCCGAGACCCGCCGGCTGGTCTCCTGGTTCGACGGCAAGTTCGCGTGCGAGGTTTCGGACAATCTGGTCGGCGAAAAGGTGATGAAGCGTTTTCTCGGCCTCGGCGAACCCGACACCGCGGCGATCCGCGCGGGTCTCGCCAACATCGGCACGCATCTCGCCTACATCGCCTGGCTGGCCGAGCGCCGCAACTGGCTCGCGGGCGACGACTTCAGCCTCGCCGACATCGCCGCCGCAGCGCATCTCTCGGCGGTCGATTATCTCGGAAACGTGCCCTGGGACGAGCACGCGCGAGCCAAGGAGTGGTATGCGCGGCTCAAGTCACGGCCGTCGTTCCGTCCGCTGCTCAAGGACGCCATCCCCGGCCTGCCGCCGCCGAAGCATTACGCCAACCTCGATTTCTAGAGCGAGATGTGATGGACGGCGCGGACGCCAAGGCCGAGATCGCCGCCGAAGCCCGGGCGCTCGGCTTCGACGCGGTGGGCTTTGCCGCGGCCGAACAGCCGCACAACGTGGCCGCGGACCTGCGCGATTACCTCGCCGCCGGCAGTCACGGCGATATGGACTGGATGGCGAAGAACGCCGAACGCCGCGCCGCGCCGCGCGCACTCATGCCCGAGGTGAACACGGTCATCGCGCTCGGCCTGTCGTATGCACCCGCCGAGGACCCGCTCGCGCTGCTCGGTGCGCGCGAACGCGGCGCGATTTCGGTCTACGCCCGCGGCCGCGACTACCACAAGATCGTCAAGAGTCGCCTCAGGCAACTCGCCGGCTTCGTCGCCGAGCGCTTTGAGGCGCAAGTCAAGGTCTTCGTCGATACCGCGCCGGTGATGGAAAAGCCCGCGGCGATGTGCGCCGGCGTCGGCTGGCAGGGCAAGCATACCAATCTGGTCTCGCGCAACCACGGCTCGTGGCTCTTCCTCGGCGAGGTGTTCACCACGCTGGCGCTGCCGCCCGACGATGCGGAAGCCGATCACTGCGGGTCGTGCCGCGCCTGCCTCGACGTCTGCCCGACGCACGCCTTTCCGGCGCCCTACCGGCTCGATGCGCGGCGCTGCATTTCGTACCTGACGATCGAGCACAAGGGCCACATTGCGGCCGAATTCCGCACCGCGATCGGCAACCGCATCTACGGCTGCGACGACTGTCTCGCGGTCTGTCCGTGGAACAAGTTCGCCCGCGCCGCGCGCGAGGCCGATTTCCTGCCGCGCGCCGAGCTCACCGCACCCCGTCTCGCCGACCTCGCCGACCTCGACGACGCCGCCTTCCGCGCGCTGTTCTCGGGCTCGGCCGTCAAACGACTGGGGCGCGACCGCTTCGTCCGCAACGTGCTAATCGCGATCGGCAACGCGGACGATCCGGACCTCGCGCGTGTGGCCCGGGCGCGGCTTGCGGACTCGTCGCCGCTGGTGCGCGCGATGGCGGTCTGGGCGCTTTCGCGGCTGCTCGACAATGGAACGTTCGCCGCGCTTCGTGCCCGTCATGCGCCGAGTGAAGATGACGCCGCCGTGCGCAACGAATGGGACCGCGGCGGCTGACCCGCGCGGCTATTGCTGGGTATTGACGTCGAGGCGTTCGAGATTGTTCTGCGCGGCCTCGGCCGCCGGCGTGCCGGGCGCCTTGTCGAGCACGTCGAGCCAGTCGGCGCGCGCCCCCTTGTCATCGCCCCGCAGGCGGCGGATGTTGCCGCGTTCGAGCAGCGCGATCGGAGCGCCGGGCTTGAGTCTGAGCGAGCGGTCAATGTCCTCGGCGGCGAGTTCGATCGCATCGACGTAGCGGTAGGCGCTGGCGCGGAAAGCGTAGATCTCGGCGCGGCCGGGTTCGATGTCGGCGGCGGCATTGAGGTCGTCGATCGCTTCCCAGTAGGCACCGCGTGCGGCGAACGCGAGCGCCCGGTCGATCAACAACTCGATGTTTTTCGGATCGATTTCGAGGGCGCCGCCGAGCGCCGCGACGGCGCGCTCGGCGTTGCGCGCCCGCAACCAGGCCTGCCCCGCCTGGCCGAGCAACTGGCCCTGCAAGACCGGGCGCGTTTCGTGCATGTCCTGGGCGAGCGCTTCGAGCTGTTCGGCCGCTTCGGCGAACCGCCCCATGGTGATGAGCGCCAGCGCCATGCAGTGCCGCGCCGGGGCGCCGCCGCCGGCATCGCGCCAGGTGAGCGCGGTGTCGTACGCCGCCTCGGCGTCGCTCCGGGCCTGCGCGGCGCAAGCGTTGTACTTGCTCTCTTCGTTGGCCGCCTGTTGCGCCGCCGCCGGCAGCGTTGCGGCCGACAGGACGAGCAGCACGGCTGCGAGGCTACGTCGCATGGCTCAGGCGTGTCCGGCGCCGAGCGCCGCGTCGAAGCGCTCGAGGAAACAATCGCAGACCGCCTCGTCGTGGGCGAGCGAAAGGTAGAGCTTGGTGCCCATGGGGTTGAGGAAGACGCCGCGTTCGAACAGGCCGAGCATGATCGCCCGGGCCTTGCGCGAATCGCCGCGCCGGGCGCTGCGGTAGTCGCTGACCGGCTCGGCGGAGAACACCACCTGGGCGAGCGGGCCGTCGCCGATTACCTGCGCCTTCTCCTGGCGCTCGGCGAGCACGCGGCGCATGCCGGCGCGCAGATATTCCCCGAGACCGTGGAGACGCGCATAGACGCCGGGTCCGCGAAACACCGCGAGCGCCGCGTTGGCGGCGGCCGTGGACACCGGGTTGCCGCCGAGCGACGAGGCCATCCACACGTAAGGCACGCCGCGCCCCAAACGGTCCTCGCGCACCAGCGCCATGACCTCGGCGCGGCCGCCGAAAGCGCCGATCGGATAGCCGCCGCCGAGCGCCTTGCCGTAAGCCACGAGATCGGGGACGACGCCGTAATAGTCCTGTGCTCCGCCGTAGGCGAGGCGGAAGCCGGTGACCACCTCGTCGAACATCAGCAGCGCGCCGTGGGCGCGCGCAAGATCGCGCAGGCCTTCGAGAAAGCCGGGCGCGGGCGGCATGCAGCGCTGCAGCGGTTCGACGATGATGCCGGCGATTTCGCCGGCGTGGGTCGCGACGATGCGCGTCGTGGTCTCGAGGTCGTTGAACGGCGCGACGAGGACCTGGTCGCGGACCAGCGGCTCGATCCCGGTGCTGGTCGGGTCGGGCGTCGGGAAGTCCTTGAAGTCGGTCGGGAACAGGCTGGTGACGCCGACCTCGTTGGCGCCGTGGTAGGCGCCCTCGAACTTGAGGATCCGCGGCCGCCCGGTGAACGCCCGCGCGAGACGCTGGCAGTACATCGTCGCTTCGGTCCCCGAGGCGCAGAAGCGCACCTGCTCGCAGGCGGGGCTCAGGCGGATCAGTTCCTCGGCGAGCGCGAGCGCCGGTTCGGTGATGCAGGCGAAGTTGGCGCCGCGCGCGGCCTGGGCGACGACCGCCTCGGTAACCTCGGGCCGGGCGTGGCCGACGAGCGCCGAACCCCAGCCGAGCGAGAAGTCGAGAAACTCGCGGCCGGCGCTGTCCCACAGCCGGCAGCCCTCGCCGCGGGCAATGACCGTCGCGAGTTCGGCCGGCAGGTCGAACTCGCCGTTCGAGCCGGCGGGGAAAGCGGCAAGCGCGCGCTCGGCGTGACTCGGCATGGCGACGCGGTCCTTCGGCGGATTGGTGCAGACTCGACCCGGAGCCGCTAATTTGCCAGTTTAGCGGTGCCAAGCCAATCGCAATGCCATGATCGCCACCGACAAGCCTCGTCGCCTGTTCTGTTTCGGCCTCGGCTATACCGGAACGCGTCTCGCCGAGGCGTTGCTCGCCGACGGCTGGCAAGTTGCCGGCACCTGCCGCAGCGAGGAGACCCGCGTCGCGCTCGCCGCGCGCGGCGTCGAGGCGCGGCTTTTCGACCGCGACCGGCCGCTTGCCGATGGCGCCGACGCGCTCGCCGGTGCGACGCATCTGCTGAGTACGGCGCCGCCCGACGAATCGGGCGACCCGGTGCTCGATTGCCACGCCGATGCAATCGCTCGCGCCGAAGACCTCGAATGGATCGGCTATCTTTCGACCACGGCGGTCTACGGCGACCATCGCGGCCTCTGGGTCGATGAGGACACCCCGCCGGCGCCAAGCAGTGAGCGTGGCGAACGCCGCTTCGCCGCCGAGACGCTGTGGTTCAACTACTGGTGGGGCCACGGCATTCCGGTACAGGTCTTCCGTCTCGCCGGAATTTACGGCCCCGGGCGCGATCCGTTCGACGCGGTGCGCGCCGGCACGGCGAAGCGCATCGACAAGCCGGGACAGGTGTTCTCGCGCATCCACGTCGACGACATCGTGGCGGTTCTCCGCGCCTCGATCGCCCGGCCCAACGGCGGGCGGGTCTACAACGTCTGCGACGACTGCCCGGCGCCGCCCGCCGAGGTGGTGGCTTACGCCTGCGAGCTCCTCAGCGTCGCGCCGCCCCCGCTGGTGCCTTACGACGAGGCCGGACTGTCGACGATGGCGCAGAACTTCTACGCCGACAACAAGCGGGTGCGCAACGACCGCATCAAGGACGAACTCGGCGTCGCGCTCCGCTACCCCGACTACAAGACGGGACTCAAGGCGTTACTTGCCACCGCCGATCGGCCGCGCGCTTGACCCGGCATCGCCGCGCCACAGGTTGCCTGAAAGGGAGACGCTGCACCGCAACCGTTCCGGAGGCGCGACCATGGAACGATCCACCACCGTCCGCCGGACGGCGCCCCGGTTGGTGCTCGCCCTGACGCTCGCCGCTCTCGCCGCGGCCTGCGCCGATACCGGCGGGACCAAGGCGTGGCCCAAACGACAGAACGTGGTGACCGGGGAGTTGCCCGGCGACCAGCACCACCGGCACTGGTGGAAAACCCCCGGCTACGCCAGCTTCGGCGGCCATTGAACGCTAGGCGAGCTGCTCGCAGAGCGCCGCCACGGTGCGGCACAGGCGGTTGAGGTCGGCGGGCTCGGAGAGCCGATGGTCGCCGTCCTTGACCAGCGTCACCTCGACGTCGTCGCTCGCCAGTCGCTCGGCGAGTCTGAGCGCCGTTCGCCAGGGCACGTCGGCGTCCTTCATGCCCTGGATCAGGCGCACCGGACAGGCGAGCGCAATGACGTCGGGCAGCAGCAGATGCGAGCGGCCGTCCTCGATCAGCGCCCGGGTGATCGGATAGGGCTCGTCGCCGTAGTCCGAAGGCAGGTGGACGACGCCGTCGCGCAGCAGCGTCTCGCGCGTCTCGGGGCCGAAATCGTCCCACAGCAGGTATTCGGTGAAGTCGGGGGCGGCGGCGAGCCCGATCAGGCCCTTGACGCGTTCGGGCCGGGCAAGCGCGGTGAGCAGCATGATCCAACCGCCCATGCTCGATCCGACCAGCACCAGCGGCCCTTCGGTCGCGGCGTCGATCACGGCGATGGCGTCGTCGGCCCAGCGGCCGATCGTACCGTCCTCGAAATCGCCGCTCGAGGCGCCGTGGCCGAGATAATCGAAACGCAGGAAGGCGCGCCCCCGCGTCCGGCAGAAGGCTTCGAGCGCCATCGCCTTGGTGCCGGTCATGTCCGACATGAAGCCGCCGAGAAAGACGATGCCGGGGCGGGCGCCGGCGGTGGCGTGGTAGGCGATGGTGTGGCCGTCGGCGCGTTCGAGCCGGCGCGGCGCGGCGGGATCATTGGAAGCGTTCTCGCTCATGGGGTATCCTCGCAGGCTCGATGGCAACGAAACGCAATCGTACCAGCGCAGGGGCCGCGGCGAAACGCGAAGCGCGCACGGTGCTGCAGGTTCTGCCGGCGCTCGAAAGCGGCGGCGTCGAGCGCGGCGCGGTCGATATCGCGCGCGCTCTCGCCGACGCGGGCTGGCGCGCGCTGGTCGCATCGACCGGCGGCGCGCTGACGCACGAGATCGAACGCGCCGGGGCGGAGCACCTGGTCCTGCCGCTCGCGAGCAAGAACCCGTTCGTGATGCGGTCCAACGTCGGCCGGCTCGCCCGGCTGATCGAGAGCGAAGGAGTCGATCTCGTCCACGCCCGTTCGCGGGCGCCCGCCTGGAGCGCGCTCTATGCCGCGCGCCGCACCGGCCGGCCCCTGGTCACCACTTTCCACGGCGCCTACAACTTCGCCAATGCGATCAAGCGCCGCTACAACGCGGTGATGGCGCGCGGTGACCGGGTGATCGCGATCTCGGGTTTCATCGCCGAACACCTACACGAACACTACCGCATCGCGGATGCGCGCCTGCGCGTGGTGCGCCGCGGCATCGACCTCGACATCTTCGACCCCGCCCGCGTCAGCGCCGAGCGCCTGGTCCAGCTCGCGGGCCGCTGGCGACTGCCCGACGACGCGCCGGTCGTCATGCTGCCCGGCCGGCTGACGCATTGGAAAGGGCACCGCGTGCTGATCGACGCGCTGGCGATTCTCGGGCGCAAGGACCTGCGCTGTCTCTTCGTCGGCCCCGACCAGGGGCGCCGCGGCTACCGCAGGGAGCTCGAAGCGCAGATTGGCAGGCGCGGCCTCGAAGGCGTCGTGCATTTCGTCGACCATTGCCGCGACATGCCGGCGGCCTACATGCTCGCCGACGTCGTGGTTTCGGCCTCGCTCGATCCCGAGGCGTTCGGCCGTATCATCGTCGAGGCGCAGGCCATGGGACGGCCGACGATCGCCAGCGACCACGGCGCCGCGCGCGAAACCGTCGTCCCGGGCGTCACCGGCTGGCTGACGCCGCCCGGGGAGGAGGGCGCGCTCGCGAGGACGCTGGAAACCGCGCTCGACCTCTACGCCGCCGCGCGCGAGCGGCTCGCCGCGCGGGCGATTTCCCGAGCGCGCGCCGATTACGACCGCCGGACGATGTGCGCCGCCACGCTCGACATCTACCGGGAACTGCTCGACGGCGAGACCGGCGCGCCGCGCGCCGAGGCGGCCCAGTAGGTTCCGCCGACCGGGCATCGTGCCGCGCATCCTCGTCATCAAGCTCGGCGCGCTCGGCGACTTCGTGCTGTCGACCGGCGCGTTCCAGGCGATCCGGCGGCATCACCGCGACGACCGGATCACGCTGCTCACCACCGCCCCGTTCGCCGGGCTCGCGCGCGCCGGCGGCTGGTTCGACGAGGTCTGGATCGACGACCGGCCCGCCCTGTGGCAGGTGAGCGCATGGCGCGCGCTCGGCCGCAGGCTGCGCATCGCCGGGTTTGCACGGGTCTACGATCTGCAACATTCCGACCGCAGCCACGCTTACTTTCGCCTGTTCGGACGCCGCCGCCCCGAGTGGTCGGGGATCGCGCGCGGCTGTTCTCATCCGCACGCCAACCCGCGACGCGACGCCATGCACACCGTCGAGCGCGAGGCCGAACAGCTCGCGATGGCCGGGATCGACGCGCCGCCGCCGCCCGACCTCTCGTGGCTCGACGCCGATGTCGGCCGCTTCGGGATCGCGGGCCGTTATGCGCTTCTCGTCCCCGGGGGCTCGGCGCACCATCCCGCGAAACGCTGGCCCGCCGCGAACTACGCCGAGATCGCGAACCGGCTCGCCGGCGACGGCGTGCGCCCGGTGCTCATCGGAACCGGGGCCGAGCGCGACGCGCTGGAAACCATCGCCCGCGCCTGCGCCGGCGTGCGCGACCTCTGCGGGCAGACCAACTTCGCCGAGATCGTCGCGCTGGCGCGCGGCGCCGCCGGGGCGCTCGGCAACGACACCGGGCCGATGCACCTGATCGCAACCGCCGGCTGCCCCTCGCTGGTGCTGTTCTCGGCGGCGTCGGACCCCAAGCTCACCGCTCCCCGGGGACCGGTGGTCGGCATCGTGCAGCGCCCCAGCCTCGCCGCGCTTTCGCCCGACGACGTATTCGCCGCGCTTGGCTTGCGCTGAGTGCTCAGGTAGGCGCCGGCGCGTCGCGCTTTTGCGACGGCACCAGCGCGGCGACGAAAGCGGCGGCGAGCCAGGCAAGCGCCAGCCACCAGTTCTGCCACACGCCGTAGCTGATGTTGCCGATCACCAGATAGCTGGCGACGCAGGCGAGCACCGCCGCCGCGTCGGCGCGCGCCAGCCCGAGCCGCGCCGGTCGGACGAGAACGCCGGCGACCAGGGCGGCCGCGAGGACGAGCCCGACGAGCCCGAGTTCGAGCCATAGCTGGGCCCAGAGATTGTGCGGGTGCAGCGGGATCGCGCCGGCGCCGGAAAACGGACCCGCGACGCCTTGGCCGAGAACGCGCGAGGCGTCGAGGCCCCAGCCGATCAGCGGATGCTCGGCAACCCGGCCGAGGACGAAGTCGAGGACGTAGATCCGTTCCTGCCAGCTCGTCGCGAGACCCAGCGCGGCCGGATCCTGGTGCAGACGCTCGGCGATTCCGGGTGCGGCCATGAAAAGCGCTGCGTTCGCCGCCAACAGGACGAGCGCGACGCCGGGGGCGCCGAGCCGCGGCCATCGCCATGCGACGGCGAGCACGCCGAGTCCGAAGCCGAAAGCGAGCGCCGAGGACAACATGGTCTGGGCCGCCAGCACGGCGGCGACAACGGCGAGGAAGACGATCATGTCGCGGACCGAACGGTGTCGGCGGACGGCGATGGCGCAGGGCCAAGCGAAGACGGCGAGCGTCGCCGACTGCTGGCCGAGCAGGTTCCTAGGCATCGGCATGGCGGCCTGCCACGGGGTCAGCCGGTTCCACGCCTCGACGAGGGCGCGCGTGAGCCAGCCTTCGCTCAGTAGCTCCGCGGCGAACACCAGGACGAACCCGACACCCGCCGCGACCAGCGCCCGCCCGGTCATCGCGCGCGCGCCGGGGCCCAGCCGACCGGCGGCGACCAGCATGACCGCGCCGGCGGCGGCGAGCGCCGCCATGCTCGGCCACAGCGCAAGCGCCTCCGCCCGCGCCGGCGACCAGGCGACGCCGGCCAGCGACCACAGCATGAGGGTCGCGATCATAACGAATACCGGCCGCCGCAGCGCGCGTCCGAACTCCCGGCGGTTGGCGGGCGCGAACAGGAGCGCCGCGGCGGCGACGACGAGCAGGGGGACGAGCGCCTTGGGCGCGAACAGCCCGAGCACCGGGTAGGCGAGCACGGCGGCGGCGAACACGCGCGCCGAAAGACCGGCCGGCGCAGCGTAAGAACCCGGCGGGGCGGCGTTCGATTCCACGCGCTAATCCGCTCCGCCGAGTGCGGCGCAGATCGTCCGGGCGATACGCGCGCCGGCGAGCGCATGGGCGGTCGCGTTCCAGTGGCCGGTACCGGGCGCGGCGCCGGCGAAACCGTGCAGGTAGACATGGTTCGCCTGGGCGTATTCCCGCAGGTCGGGTGCGAGCGTCACCACGGGAATCCCTTGGCGTCCGGCGAAGGCGGCGAGGCGGCGGTCGGGATAGGCGAGATCGCCGCCGCCGAGACGGTCGAGGAAACGCGCGCGCACCGCCGGGTCGGGGTGCACCTGAATCGGGGTCGACAGGAGGGCGAGCCAGAACGCGGCGCCCGCGGCGCGGGCCTCGGCGTGTATCAGCCCGATCGCTTGCTCGGTAACGCGCCATGCCTCACGCCACGTCGCATCCGGCGGCGGCAGATAGACGGCGTCGGGGGGCGCCGGTTGGTCGAGCGCGGCCCTGGCGGCGGCGTACTTGCCGGTCAGGCGGACCTTGAGCCGGTGATAGCCCTCCTTGAGGAGTTGCAGCACATAGAGGCTGTTGACCACACCGTGCTTGACGTCCTGCCAGACGAGCTTCGACCTGAAACGCGCCGTGTCGCGGAAGGCGCGGTCGATCACGGGCGCGCCGTCACGCATCACGAGATAGGGCCGGTCGGGATGCCGATCGAGCGCGCGGCTGTTGTTCCACACGTCGTTGCCCGCGTAGAAGGCGAGCAGCACGAGGTCGGGCCGGTATTTGAGGACATGTCGCCTGAGCGTGATCAGCTCCTGCGTCGTGCCGTAGCCCGAAACCCCGAAGTTGAGCACCTCGACCGGGCGTCCGGCGAGCGCCGCGCAGGTCTTGAGCCGGCGTTCGAGGATCGACCAGAACGTCTTTTCGGTCGGGATCGCGCGCGCCTCGGTGTACGAATCGCCCAGCACCGCGATGCGGAAGCCGCCGGCCGGCTTGGCGAGGCTGTGCTCGCGGTCGCGAAAGCCTTCGCGATTGATCGCGAGGTAGGCCCCGCCTTCGAGATTCCACCAGCCCTCGACGCCGGGACGCGGGCTCCAGCCCTGCATCGGGTCGAGGCGGTGAAATTCGGGATACGAGAGATCGGCGAACCGGAGCATCGTCTCGACGGCGGCGAGGCCGACGAGCAGGCTCGCGCCCAGCAGCAGAAGATTGGTGCGTTTCGGCAAGCGCGGCAGCCTCCGGGACGCCCGCCCTAGGGGACGGACGCGGCGCCCGCGGTCCGCCCGAAGGACGGGCTAGCAAGCCGCACAACAGGCATGCTGTCAAGCGATGGTGGGGGCCGGGGCGAGCAGGGCGCCGGCGTCGGCCCGAAAGCACGACGCGGGCTCGTCTGTCGGCCCGGCGTCCGCAAGCGGCCATTGTTCCGGCGCCGCCATTGAGACTGGGATTA
>JBHHZM010000103.1:0-11066 GCA_046758065.1 Alphaproteobacteria bacterium
GGCGTGGTGCCGATCTGCAGGCGGGCGCTGATCGCCGCGACGATGGCGTAGTAGCGCTGGGCGTTCTGCTCGGTGACGCTGCGCAATTGCTGGAAGCGCGCGTTGCCGTTGCCGATCGAGGCCTTGAGCTGCTCGAGTTCCTGGGCGTGCTGTGCGACCTTGGCGCCGACGAAGGTGCCGGTGGCGCCGATCGGCGATGGCGAGGTCGGCGACGCCGTAACGCTTACCGCGGGCGCGGGCTCGACTACGGGCGCGGGCGCGGGTTGCGCCACGGTTGCGACGGTCGGCGAAGACTGCTGCTCGACCGGCGCCGGGCTGACGGTGACCTGCTGGGGCGCCGCGGCCGCCGGCTCCTCGCCGGTCAGCGAGGGCCAGATGTCGTCGGCAACGAACGAGCAGCCCCCGACGGCAAGCGCCGCCGCCAAAATCACAGCGCGGGAAGGTTGACGTCCCATGCGACCGGCCTGTTTTCCTTCGGCATCACGACATCCCGGCGCCCCCTCAACGCGGCGTCGGGCATCAATGACAAAAATATCATTGCTCGCCGTGAGTTACACCTTGAGTGTTGTTCAGCCCCCGTTTGCGCTTCGAGTGTACGCAATGGGTTAGGGGTCTACAAGCACGATTTGTAGGGTTGTCGGAGGGACCGATGACGGACGCCGTGGGGCGGGCCGGGCGCGCGCGATGGGGCTTGCGCTCGCTCGACGGGCCGGGTAGTTTCGCCGCGCCGGCGACAGCGAACCGCCGCGCGCCCGTAGCTCAGCTGGATAGAGCACCAGACTACGAATCTGGGGGTCGGGAGTTCGAATCTTCCCGGGCGCGCCATTTTCCTCCGGCCGGTTTCTCCCGCCGGACCCGCCACGGCCCCCGCCATACCGTGCTGGCCGGTCCGCGGCGCCCGGGCCTATCCGCGGTGCGTGGTCTTGAACTCGATTTCGATGAAGATGAAGACGTAATCGTTGACGTTCTTTACGTCGTGCTCGACGCCGGCGCGCCGGAAATACGACTGTCCGGCGACGAGTTCGCCGGTGTGTTCGCCGTCGGGGCCGCTGAGCAGCAGCTTGCCGGTGGTAAGCGGCACCACCACATAGTCGTGCTCGTGGCGGTGATACCCGGTCGCCGCCCCCGGGGCGAAACGCCACTCGGTAACGCGGGTGACCGCGTTGTCGGTCTGGACCGTAGGCACCGCTTTCATGGGCGTATCCTCCTGCCGCGCCGTCGTGTTCCGCAGGCCAATGCCGGGAAACGTCCGAAGGATAGCCGATTCCCGCGGCCGGCGCCGCCGCCATGGCGGTCGCGGCGCAACGCGCCCGCCGGTTAACAAGACCTTAAGGCAAGTCTGTTATAAGGATGCGACGCCGCCATGAGGCGGGTCCTCGTCCGCGACACCACGGCCTGCCATCGATGCGCTGGATCCGGATTGTCACCGTCTGTATCGTCCTCGTGATCGCCGCGGCCGCCGGCGGCGTCATGTACCTGCGCTCGATCGATCTCAACGAGCATCGCGACCTGATCGCGGCGCAGGTGCGCGCCGTCACGGGTCGCGATCTCAAACTCGCCGGCGACGCGCGGCTGGCGTTTTCCCTGGCGCCGACGGTCGTGGTCGAGGACGTGAGCTTCGCTAACGCCGCCTGGGGATCGCGTCCGGCGATGCTGACCGCCAGGCGGATCAAGGCGCGCATCGACCTCCTGTCGCTGTTCTCGGGCGCCCTCGTCATCCGGCGCCTGCTGCTCGACGAGCCGCGCATCCTGCTCGAGACCGACGCCGAAGGCCGCGGCAACTGGGTATTCGGACCGGAGGCCGCCGACGAGACCAGGGACGATACGGTGATTCCCGTCGTCAGGAAGGTATTCATCAGCGGCGGGCGGCTGACCTATCGTGACGGACGGAGCGGCGCGGTCCACGACGTGTCGATCGACGGTCTCACGGCCGAAGCCGTCGGTCCGACGCGATCGATCGGCGTCTACCTCGCCGGCGCGTACAACGGCAAGGCGTTTTCCGCCGCGGGCACACTGGGACCGCTCGCCCGGTTGCTTGCCGACGACTCGTTCCCGGTCGACCTCGGAATCGAGGCGGCGAGCGCTATGATCGCCGTCGAGGGCGAGATCGCCCACCCCCTGACGTTCGCCGGGCTCGACCTCGTGATCACGGCGCACGGCGACGATGTCACGACGCTCGGCGCGCTCGTCGGCTGGGACATTCCGGCGCTGGGCTCGTACCGCTTCCGGGCGCGCCTGCGCGACGCGAACGACGGCTTCCGGATCGACGATCTCGAGGCCGAGACCGGTGCCGCGGGCGGCGAGCGCGCGTTCGTGCGGGGCGCGATCGACGACGTGGTCGCGCTGCGCGGGCTCGACCTCGCTCTGCACGTTGAGGGCCGCGACCTCGCGCGTCTCGGCGCCTTGGCCGGGATCGAGCTGCCGGCGCGCGGGCCGGTCGCCTTCGACGCGAAATTGCGCGACACCGGCGGCGGGTACGCCTTCGACGACGTGACGGCGACCGTCGCCGGCAGCGACCTCCGGGGCGCGTTTTCGCTCGACCTCGAAGGGCGGCGGAGGCCGCGCATCGAAGCGGCGCTCGAATCATCGTCGCTCGATCTCACGTGGCTGTTCGCCGACGATGGCGCGGCGCCGGCGGACGGCGGCGGCGAGACCGAGCGCGTCTTCAGCGATGCGCCGCTGCCGCTGGCGACGCTCGAATGGGCCGATGCCACGATCACCTTGCGCGGCGACCGGGTTGTTCTCGACCGCATCGCGTTCGACCGCGTCATGCTCGAACTCTCGCTGGTCGACGGCGCGCTCGACCTGCGTCTGGCCGAGGCCGACTACGGGGAGGCCGCGCTCGCCGGCGGGATGACGATCGATTCGCGCCCCGAGATTCCGGTCGTCACGGCGCGGATCGATGTCGACGGTTTCGACGTCGGCCGTTTTCTGCGCGATTTCGGTAGCGACGGCCTGGTCGAGGGTCGCGCCGATCTCGACCTCGATGCGCGCGGCGCCGGCGGCTCGGTCCGTGCGATCATGGCCGGGCTCGACGGCGGCGTCAGTCTGGCAATGCGTGAGGGACGCGTCGGCTCGGAGGAGATCGATTTTCTCGCCGCCGATCTGCTCGACGCGATCGGTCCCGGCACGGAGAACGACGGCACCACCCGGTTCAACTGTTTTGTCGGTCGCTTCGACGTGACCGACGGTCTCGCCGCGAGCCGGGGCATTCTGTTCGATACCGAGCGCATGACGATCGCCGGCGACGGCGAGATCGACCTCGGCACCGAGACCCTCGACCTGATCCTGAGACCCGCGCCCAAGGACGCGAGCCTCATCAGTCTGGCGACGCCGATTCGCATCCGCGGCACCCTCGCGGCGCCGAGCATCGCTCCCGACTCGCTGGCCGTCGCCAGGACCGCCGGCATCGCCGTGATCGGCGCCATCGCCACCGGCGGCATCGGTCTGATTGCGCCTTTCGTCAGCGCCGGCAGCGATGAGGAAAACCCCTGCGTCGCCGCCCTCGCCGGGATGGACGAAGGGGCGGCCGAAAAACCTGCGCCCGGGCCGGCGTCCGGAGCGGAGCAGGACGCCGAAGCCGGGAGCGGTCTCGGCGGGCTGCTCGACGACGTGGGCGGCGTCTTCGAGCGACTCTTCGACGGCAGTCGGCCGCCCCCGGCGCCGGGACCCTGCACGGCCTGCACGCGATAACGAGAAATCGGCCTGCCCGGCCCGCCGGCGACGCGGATCGGCCGGGGCGTGTTCTGCGGTGGTCGGGGAAAGGCGCGGACGTCACTCGAACTTCAGAACCCGGTACGATGGGCCGAGCCGTTCGACGGTGACGATCCCGCGTTCGGATCTTTGTACGAAGGTATAGTCGGTTGCCGTCCAGACGTATTTTATTTCCAGGGTTACCACGTTTCCCGATACCTGTAGCACCC
The DNA here is from genome assembly GCA_046758065.1 of Alphaproteobacteria bacterium. Lineage (GTDB taxonomy): Bacteria > Pseudomonadota > Alphaproteobacteria > JAAXGF01 > JAAXGF01 > JBHHZM01. The sequence goes on from JBHHZM010000103.1 coordinate 3,924, forward strand.
TGAGATTGTCTATGGACGTCATTTCACTATTGGAAGAATAGACGCCTTTGTATCTCCTCACGCGCAGATCGTTGTAATACCGCGTTATCAGGTCCCTGAGTTCCCGGTCCTTTACGATCTTGTTCCTGTCGATCGGCGCCTGGGGTTCGGGTGGCGGCACCAGAACGGCGGTCCGCACTTGCTTCAGTTCCTCGAGTCGGGCGCGCGCCAGAGGGGCGAATGTACCCTCGGGGAACTGTTCGAGATAGGCCTCGAAGCTTGCCGGATTGCGCGACTTCTCGATGGATTGCCAGAAGGCCAGTTCGATCGCCCTGTTGTCGATGGCGGGCGGCGCGGAAACCGGTGCGGGCTGTGCCGTCGCCGGCGTCGCGAGCGTCACGCCGGTCGGCACGAACAGAAAATCGCCGCCGTCGTGACCGGCCTTGCGGATGTCGGCGTATTCGGGCGTCTGATCCGCGTTGACCACGACGGGCTGCCTGACTTGTCCGAACAGCGCGCTGCCCTCCATGACGTCCGCGTTGGTTTGCAGCGCGCTCAGGAATGCCTGCGCGAACACCGAGTGTTTGTTGCCGCCGGCGTCGAGCACCGGTTCGAGCCCGCCCGAGGTCAGCGCTGTGCGCGACCGCCGCTGGGCCATGCGCGCAATCCACGGATCGCGTTCGCCGCCGGTTCGGATGTTCGTCTCGCCGCCCCGGGTGAGCCGGCCCGAGTAGCACGAATCGGCCACCACCATGACGTGCTTGGCCCGCATCGCCTTGATCTGGTCGGTGATGGTGCTGTTCGACAGCCAGTTCGCCGGATTGTCTCTTTCGGCATCGACCGGCAGCCAGTACCCCTGATCCGATTCGATGTCGAGGCTGCCATGGCCGGCGTAGTAGATCAGCAGGCTGTCCTTTTCGGTCAGCGTGGCGCGCAGGCCGGCCAGCGCCGAGACGACCTCGTAGCGGGTGGCGTTGATGAGGGGCTTGACCGTGAAGCCGTAACGTCCCGACAGCAGCGCGCCGACCGCCATGGCGTCGCTCACGGCGGTCTTCAGGGCGGGTAGGTGCCGGTATTCGTTGTTGCCGATGACCAGGGCGTGATAGCGGCCGAAATCGACTACCGCCGCGGTCGCGGCCGTGCGTTGCACGAGGACCCGTTTTTCCACCCGATGACCGCGCGCGTCCTCGGCGACCAGGCGAAGCGTGCTGCGTCCCACCGGCACCGTCCGGCGGATCCGGAACGAACCGTCGGCGCTGAGGGGCGCCGGGATCCCGTCGACGCTCAGCCTGGTGCTTGCGGCGCCGACGACCCGGCCGCTGAGATCGATCGTTTCCTGATCGGTGTTGATGCGTCTCGGAACGATGAATTCGGGCGCCTCGGCCTGAACGACACGAAGCGACGGTCCCGCAGGGGTGTTGCGCACAGCACGCAACACATCACCGCCGGACCCATCGGCGGCGGCGAATACCGCCCCCCAATGCCCGGCCACCAAACCGGCGACCAAGACGACTCGCTTCACCCGTTATCCCCCCGTATCGCATGGCGAGACTTGCGCCATCCCGACCGATCGAGGAGCGCCCGCATCTCCGCGCAAGCTCGCCCATGATATCCCCGTGCGCGGCATCCGGCTAGAGCGGTTCCCGGTCGGTAGCAATCAATTTGATGGGTCCCATCGACCGGGAACCGCTCTGGACCTGCCGCGCGATGATCCGCATAGTGGGCGGCATGACGAGGGAGGGTCTCGTGCGACTGGCCGGAAACCCGCAGGTTGCGGGCTTCATGGCCGTGGTCCTCGCGGGGCTCGCCCTGCACTGGTCGCCGCTCGTGACGACGACCGATCTCGCGGTGCTCGACCGGCAATTCCGGTTCCTGCGCGCGACAGCGCTGCGTCCGGTTGCGACGGATGTCGTGATCGTCGGCATCGACGAGGAGACGACGCGCGTACTGGCAGAGCCGATCGCCCTCTGGCATCGACATCTCGGCCGCTTCCTCGAAGCCATGGCGCAGGCGCGGCCTTCGGTCGTGGGCGTTGATATCAGCCTTCCCGACCGCTCGTACGACTTTGTGCTCGCCGGCCAAGACACCAAGCTGCTGCGCGGAATCGTCGCTTTGCGCGGCGTCGCGCCCGTGGTACTCGGCCTGACCGTCGATGCGGATGGCCGGGTGCGCCGGATCTTCCCGCCGTTCGTAGCGACGGCTGGGCGCGGTGCGGTCGGGTTCGTGCTGCTGCCGCTCGACCCCGACCGGGTGGTCCGGCGCTTCAGCGGGATGATCGCGGAAGGCGACCGGGAAATCCCGACCCTGGTGGGTCAAATGGCCCGCCGCCTCGGCATCGAGCCCCGGGTCGGGCTGATCGACTATGCGGTGGGCGAAACCTTCGACTACGTTCCTCTCCACGATGTGCTCGCTCGCTACGCCGACGGCGACATCGAGGCGTTGCGCCGCGCCTTCGGGGGCCGGCCGGTCCTGCTGGGCAGCGTGCTGCCCTTTATCGATCGCCAGTACCAACCGGTCAACCTCGCGGCGTGGGAAGAGAACGACTCGTTCGCGCCGAGTGTGCTGGCGCATGCCCAGGCGCTGCGTTCGCTCATGGGGCCGGGTCTCGTAACGGAGGCGCCCGGCGTGGCCGTCCTCGCCCTCGTCCTCCTTGCTTCCGTCTGCTGGTGGCTGGCCGCGACGCCGCTCGCGGGGATCGCCTCGTTCGCGGGGTTCGCGTTGCCGGCGGCGGCGGCCTCGACGTGGTTGCTGTCCCGGGGCGTTCATCTGCCGGTGGCCGCGCCGCTATTGACCGGCGGTCTCGCGGCAGCCGGCCGGGTCGCGCTGCAGGCGGGGCTTCAGGTGCTGGAACGTCGCCGGCTGCGTCGGGCGTTCGGCGGCTACGTGAGTCCGCAGATCATGGCGGAAATCGTCGAGGGCCGCCTCGCCGCCGCGTTGGGCGGCGAGCGCCGCACGATCTGCGTGCTGTTCTCGGACGTGCGCGGGTTCACGACGCGCAGCGAAGGAATGGCGCCCGAGGATGTCGTCGTCTTGCTCAATCGCTATTTCGAGGGGATGATCACCGCCATTCACGAGCAGGAGGGAACCGTCGACAAGCTCATGGGGGACGGCATCATGGCGTTCTTCGGCGCGCCCAACCGGCTCGATGATCCCTGCCGCAAGGCATTCGACGCCGCGCGCGACATGCTGGTGCGCCTGGATGCGCTCAACGCCGAGTTCGAGGCCGAAGCGGTCCCGCCGATCGAGATCGGCATCGGCCTCCATCTCGGCGAGGCCGTGGTCGGGCATGTCGGGTCCGCGGCCCGCCACGAGTATTCGGCGATCGGCGACGTCGTCAACGTCGCGTCGCGCATCGAAGGTTTGACCAAGGAGGTCGGTTATCCGCTGGTTTGCTCCGGCGAGGTCGTGAACCGGATCGGCAACACGACCGGATTCGTCAGTCTGGGGGCCAAGCCGATCAAGGGGCATACACCGATATCGGTCTACGGCTGGCCGCAACGGCAAGGCGGCGCGCCGTCCGCCGGCACGGCCTGAGATGAAGGGGCGCACGATGGCTAAGGGGCCGTGGAATCGTCGGTACTGGATGGGCGTGGTGGCCGCGGCGGCCATGGCATGGGGTTTCGCGGCCGGCGCCGCGGCCGGGTCGGGCGCGGTCGCGATGGTCACGGACCTCGCAGGCGCGTCCCGTATCGAAGGCTCGGGCGGCGGACGGATCGCCTTGCTCGCCGAACTCGTCCCCGGCAGTCGCATCGTCGTTGACGAAGGGGCGCGGCTCGTCATCGTCTATTACGAATCCGGCGACGAGTACGTTTTCCGGGGACCGGCGAACCTGCGGATCGATCCGCGGACACCGGAAGTGCTGTCCGGCGTGCGCCCCGAGCGGCGTCCGTCTTTGCTTTCGGAAATCGGCGGCGAGGTGACGATTCGGCCCACCGACGTGGTCCAGGCAAGCCTGGTGATGCGGGCGTCCGGTTCCGCTGCGGGTCTCAGGCTCGACCGTCCGGTCGCCACCAGGGTGCTCGATCCGAGCCCGGTGTTCCGGTGGCGCCCGGCGCCCGGCGCACAGACCTACCATTTCGAACTGATCGACGACGACGGCCGGACGCTGGCGACCGCCGATGTCGCCGCGACCGAGTTCCGCCTGCCCGAAAACATCGTTCTGGCGCCGGCCGTCACCTATACCTGGGAAGTATCGGCGCGCCCGGCGAGCGGCGCCGCGACCAGCGACTGGGCCGATTTTTCAGTCGCGCCGGCGAGCGACCGCGCGCTCGTCGAACGGCTGCGGCCGCCTGCCGACGCGGCCTTTTCCCGTCGCGTCCTCTTCGCCACCGTGCTCGAACGATTGGAACTGCGCGACGCGGCCCGCGCGTATTGGCGCGTCCTCTTCGGCGAACGGGGAGATGAACCGACGCTGCGCCGGCTTGCCGGCGAGTGAGTGTCGCCGCCGCGTCGGCTGCCGTTGACCTTCAACGGTTGCCAGGGCCGGATCGATTGACTAGTTTTTCTTACGTCGGCACACCGGCCGGGCGTCGACCTTCCGGCCCTGCCCGCCGATTTCCGTGACCTGTGCAAGGGCCTCATACGATGTTTTTCGACCGCTTCCCGCGCATCGTCGCGCATGCCTGCCTGTTTGCGATCCTGCTCGCTCCCCTGGGTGCCGCATCCATCGTCGCGGCCGAGGACGACCCCGTGGTCGCCGTCGTCAACGGTGCTGAGATCCGCCGTTCCGAAGTTCTCGAAATCCAACAGGCGTTGCCCGAACAGTACCAGTCCGTACCGTTCGACGTCGTCTTTCCCGCCCTCGTCGAACGGCTCATCGATCTGCAACTCGTCGCCGGCGAGGGCCGCAAGGCCGGCCTCGAGGACGATCCGTTCGTCCGGCGCCGCATGGCGCAGATCGAGACCCGGGTGATCCGCGAGGCGTATCTCACGCGCTATATCGAGCAGAACGTCAGCGAGGAAATGGTGCGCGCGCATTACGACGCGTTTATTGCCGAAACCCCGCCGCAGGAGGAAATCAGGGCGCGGCACATCCTGCTCGACAGCGAGGAAGCGGCCAAGGCGGTGATCCTGCGGCTTAGCGACGGTGCGGATTTCGCCGAGTTGGCGAAGGAAAGCTCGATCGGTCCCTCGGCGCCGCGGGGCGGTGACCTCGGTTATTTCACCCGCAGCACCATGGTGCCCGAATTCGCCGAGGCCGCCTTCGCGCTGGCCGTCGGCGAGGTGTCCCCGGCGCCGGTGAAAACCCAGTTCGGCTGGCACGTCATCAAGATCGAGGACCGGCGCACCGCGGCGCCGCCGACCTTCGAGGAGGTGGGCGAGAAGATGAACAACGAAGTGACCGAGCAGGTCGTCCGCAAGCTGATGGACAAGCTGCGCGAGGTGGCGACGATCGAGCGCTTCAACGCCGACGGAACGCCGAAAACCGAAGAATAGACGCCACGGGTCGGCTTCACCGGCACAGCGTTCGACGGGCGGATCGCTTCAGACGGCCCACCAGCGTTCGATCAGGAAGCCCAGCTTGGCCGAGGCGTAGCCGGTAATCAGGGCCGCGCCGACAGGCGGGCTCTGAAGCGCCATCATGAAGACGAGGATGAGCCCCATCCGCTGCGCGCGGCCGGAATCGATTCGTGAAAACACCTCTCCGTTCCTCTTTCCTGCACGTGCGCCCGCGTTTTCGCGGGTTCGTCCCCCTCCGTCGCGCCGGCTTTTCGTCGATTTTTTACGCCGGCATCGACGGTTCAATCAGATCCGTGCAAGATTCTTGCCATGGGGAGGTGTTTTCTTTCGATTCAAGGGGTTGTTGGGTTACCGGGCGCCGCCCGACTCCGGCAGTGTAAAGAATACCGACACTTTTGGCGGCCGGATTCGGCGACAAAAAAGCCGTTTCGGGTCGCCCCATCTCACGGTTTTCTTTTGATTACAAATGGTTGACGGCAATTCGAGGGCATCGCCGGCTGTAAAGAATACCGACACAGGCGGCGCTGTCGCTCGCCGCGGACCCGGCGGGGCGGGACGACGCGGCGAACGCGTGGTTCTCCCAGCGATAGCGGAACGTGCCCCCGGGGATGCCGCACGCGCTCCGCTGCGGGGGTGCGAAGGCGTGACCGATTCGGCGTCGGTTACGTGTCCGGTGTCTTGAAGCTGAAGAACAGGTTGTTCGCCCGCGAGAACCCCAGAATGAAGAAGTGGTCGTACTGGTAGGTGGACCAGGTCGATATCCTGTCATCCTTGCGTAGCCGCACGGACCAGAGATACTGGGTCCCGGGCTTGAGGGGGTGAGTGGGGCGGTATTCGGCGCCCGGGAGATTTTCCGCATAATCCGCGATCGGGCCTCTGAGAAGCGCCGCGCGGCCATTCGCGGTCTCATACTGGATCGCCTCGTAAAGGATGATGTCGTACCCGACGCCCGCCTTGTCCGAAGCGGACCACTTCAACGTGGGATGCAGGTTGTCGACACGGGGAAAGCTCAGTTGACCCATCACCGGGTCCAACGGCTCCACGCCCCGATACCGCTCGCCGCAGGCAACCTCCCAGACCGTGTGGCAGATATCCGCGATATAGCGCGCGCCGCCGGTCGACTCTTTTTCCAGCTCCATCAGGTTTTTGATGGGCGCGCCCGCGAAGCCGGACATTTTTCCCGCCAAGGCTGCGGCGGCATCGTCAAACTCGTCCCTGATCTCGATGCCGTAACGACCGGAGGACAGACTGAGAACCAGTGTCCCGATATATATCGCGGGCGCCCCGTCCGGGACGGTAAAATAGGCCCGGATCCGCCCCGAGGTGTTCCGGCTCCCCCGGGTCCAGTCGAAGCCGGCCACCAGATATGTCCCGGGCGCCAGGCTCCAGTGAACCGCACCGTCGTTCTCCAGGTCGTGGTGAATCAGCTTCGACGTGGCTTCGTGGATCAGGAGGATCCGGAACTTGCCGGAAGTTCTTTCGATGAATGCGCCGGTTGACCATTTGGGAGGCCGGCCGTTCTCGAGAACGTCGATCTTTCCGAAGGCGACGGGCTGGCCGGGAATCGCCGTTTCGACGTTCGGCAGCGGCCGGCTGACGCAGGCGGCCAGGGCCAGGAGGACGAGGGACGCGAAGCACGCATGCACCGTCGCGGCCCTCCGACTCCGCCGACCGGAAGATTCAGTCGGAATTTGCGACGTCCCG
>JBHHZM010000104.1:0-10989 GCA_046758065.1 Alphaproteobacteria bacterium
CTAGGATGGCCGGCGGCATCGCCCGACTCAAACGACGCTCGGAGTATCTTCACGTGGCGGGCGCGCGGCGCAAGTGGGTAACGCCGGGGCTCATTCTGCAGGCCGCCGGAAGCGAGGCGGCGCAGACCGCCGAAAGCGGCTTTCGCGTCGGATTGACGGCAAGCCGCAAGGTCGGCACCGCGGTCGAGCGCAACCGGGCGCGGCGCCGACTGCGCGCCGCGGTCACCACCGTGATGCCGGGACGCGCGCGACCCGGCCACGATTATGTCGTGATCGCCCGGCGGGCAACGCTGAAGCGACCCTTCGATGCGCTCGTCGACGATCTGGCGACGGCCCTCGACCGGGTGGTCGTGGCGCGCCCGGACAGGGGTTCCGGGTCCCGGGGAGCCTCCCGATGAACCTGTTGGGCGCGTTGCTGCGCGGCGTCGTCCGGCTCTACCAGCTTGTCGTCTCGCCGCTGATCCCGCCGCGCTGCCGCTATTTGCCGACCTGTTCCGAGTACGCCGCCGAGGCGATCGAACGGCACGGACCGTTCGTCGGCGGCTGGCTCGCGCTGCGCCGCATTGCGCGCTGTCACCCCTGGGGCGATTCAGGGTACGATCCGGTGCCGGAACCGGGTGCGCGCCGCGCGAGCGGCCGGCGTTCCCGCGCGTGAATCTGCGCGCCGGCTGACAGCGAGACGATACCGATGGACGACAAGCGCAACCTCATCATCGCGCTCGCGCTGTCTTTCGTCATCATCATCGGGTGGAACATCCTCTACGACATCCCCCGCCAGCAGCGGTTGCTCAAACAGCAGGCGACCGAGGAAGCCGCGACGCCGCGCGAGGCGACGCCCGCGCCGACCGCCGAACCCGTCGACGTGCCGGCGCCGTCGGGTGCACCGGCGGCGGTCGAGGTGGAACGAAGTCCCGAGGATGTCCTGAAAAAGACGGTGCGCGTCGCGATCGAGTCGCCGCGCCTCGACGGCTCGATCTCGCTCAGGGGCGGGAGCATCGACGACCTGAAACTCACCGGTTACCACGAGACGGTCGATCCCCAAAGCCCCGAGATCACCCTGCTTTCGCCGGTCGGCACCACCAAGGCCTATTACGCCCGTTTCGGTTGGTGGGTGGCCCCGAACGCCGACATCGCCGTTCCCGACGCCGACACCGAATGGAAGGCCGATGTCGATACGCTGACGCCCGACCAGCCCGTCACACTGACCTGGGACAACGGCGCCGGGCTTGTCTTCACCCGGCGCATCGCTCTCGACGAGAACTACATGTTCACCGTCACCCAGCGGGTGACCAACACCGGCACGGAATCAGTGGACCTCAACCCCTACGGTCTGATCAGCCGCAGCGGCACGCCCAAAACGCTGGGCTATTATATTCTGCACGAAGGGATGCTCGGGGTCTTCAACGGGGTTCTCGAGGAGATCAAATACAAGGACGAGGACATCATCTACGACAGCGCGCGCAAAAAGGGCGGCAAGAGGCTGAACAGCACGGGCGGCTGGCTCGGCATTACCGACAAGTACTGGCTCGTGGCGCTGGTACCCGACCAGTCGGCGGCGTTCGACGGGCGTTTCAGGCATCTCGTCTCCAACGGCGTCGACAAATACCAGGTCGACTTCGCGCGCGGTTTGCAGACGGTACCGGCCGGCGGCGGCATCGAGGTCTCCAACCGGCTGTTCGCCGGCGCGAAAGTGGTGAAGCTTGTCAACCACTATGCCGAGGACGGCGGCATCGAGCGCTTCGATCTCGCCATCGACTGGGGCTGGTATCCATTCCTGACCAAGCCGATTTTCTTTACCATCGACTACTTCAACGGCGTCCTCGGCAATTTCGGCCTCGCCATCCTCCTGCTGACCGTCATCATCAAGGGCCTGTTCTTCCCGCTTGCCAACAAGTCGTACAAGTCGATGAGCAAGATGAAGAAGCTGCAGCCCAAGATGATGGAGCTTCGCGAACGCTATCAGGACGACAAGGCCCGGCTGCAGAAGGAGCTGATGGCGCTGTACAAGGCCGAGAAGGCGAACCCGATGTCCGGATGCCTGCCCATCGTGGTGCAGATTCCGGTGTTCTTCTCGCTTTACAAGGTGCTGTTCGTCACCATCGAAATGCGGCACGCGCCGTTCTTCGGCTGGATCCGGGATCTCTCGGCGCCCGATCCCACGTCGGTGTTCAACCTGTTCGGCCTGTTGCCGTTCGACCCTCCCGGCTTCCTCGCCATCGGGATCTGGCCGCTCGTGATGGGGCTGACGATGTTTTTGCAGCAGCGTCTCAACCCGCAACCGCCCGACCCGACCCAGGCCAAGATCATGATGATGCTGCCGGTGGTCTTCACCTTTCTTTTCGCGCGGTTCCCGGCGGGCCTGGTGATCTACTGGGCGTGGAACAACGTGCTCTCGATCACCCAGCAGTGGGTCATCATGCGGCGCATGGGCGTGCACACCTGAGAGCGCGACGATGGCCGCCGACGCACCGCGAGTGGCCGACGAGGAGACGACGGCCGAGGCGATCGAGGCAGGCCGCAAGCTGTTCGCGCAGGAATGCCGGTTCGTCGCGGGCGCCGCCCAACCCGACCGCCTGCCGCAAGGCGCCGTGACCGAGATCGCCTTCGCCGGCCGGTCCAACGTCGGCAAGTCGAGCCTCATCAACGCGCTCACCGGGCGGCGGACGCTGGCGCGCACGTCGCACACCCCGGGCCGTACGCAGCAGATCAATTTCTTCGACCTCGGCGGGCGGTTGACGCTCGTCGACCTGCCGGGGTACGGCTACGCCCGGGCGGCGAAGACGAACATCAAAGCGTGGACGGCGCTGGTCAACCACTACCTGAAGGGCCGTTCCGGCCTGCGTCGGGTGTGCCTGCTGATCGACGCCCGCCACGGCGCCAAGCCGCCCGACCGCGAGGTCATGGCAATGCTTGACGAGGCGGCGGTGTCCTACCAGGTGGTTCTGACCAAGACCGACAAGACGAAACCCGAGGCGTTCGACGCGATGCATGAAACGCTTGCGCGGGAACTCGCGGCTCACGCCGCCGCCCATCCCGCGATCGCCGTCACCAGCGCCCTCAGCGGTCGGGGCATCGCCGATCTGCGCGCCGCTCTCGCTGCGCTGGCGGCCCCCCGGCGGTTGGGTTAGCCCGAATTCCGCACCAAGATCGCGCCGCGCGCACGCGATGCCGCTCGTGACTTTGGTGAGAAATCCGGTCTAGAGTGCGCGCCATGTCGCGTACCCCTATCGGCGAAGTCAAACACTGGCTGCGCACGGCGGCCACGATTTCGGAGGCGTTGCCGTACCTGCGCCGCTTCTCCGGCAGGACATTCGTCATCAAATACGGCGGTCACGCCATGGGCGATGCACGCCTCGCGCAAGGTTTCGCGCGCGACGTCGTGCTCATCAAGCAGGTAGGCATCAACCCGGTGGTCGTGCACGGGGGCGGGCCGCAGATCGCCGCCATGCTCGAACGCCTGAAGATCAAGAGCTCGTTCGTCGATGGTCTCAGGGTGACCGACGCGGCGGCTGTCGAGATCGTCGAGATGGTGCTGTCGGGAAGCATCAACAAACAGATCGTCACGTCGATCAACGCGGCCGGCGGTCACGCGATCGGCATCTCGGGCAAGGACGGGCCGCTGATCGAGGCGCGCAAACTCGAACGCGCCCGGCGCGATCCCGACTCGAACATCGAAAAGATTCTCGACCTTGGTTTCGTCGGAGAGCCCGCTCGAATCAACGCCGACCTGCTCGACGTCTTCGCCCGCTCCGACATGATTCCGGTGATTGCGCCGATCGGCGTCGGCGCGAACGACGAGACTTACAACATCAACGCCGACACCGTCGCCGGCGCGGTCGCCCGGGCGCTCACCGCCGCCAAACTGGTGATGCTGAGCGATGTCGCCGGGGTGATGGACGCGAACGGGGACCTGGTCTCGCACATGACCGTGCGCGAGGGGCGTGACCTGATCGGCGATGGGGTGATCACCGGCGGCATGATCCCCAAGCTCGAGACCTGTCTCGAGACGGTCGAGGGGGGCAGCGAGGCGGCACATATTCTCGACGGCCGCGTGCCGCACACGCTTCTCCTCGAGATCTTCACCGAGCACGGCACGGGAACGATGATCACGGCGACTTGAGTTCCGGAATCGGCGCTTGCGCGGCGTCTGCGCGCCCGTTATCTGAACAGATCGACGTGCCAGCGCAGCTCTTCCTCGTCGAGTGGGTAGTCGATACCATCCTTGGCGTTGAGCACCGCCCGGGGGGCGATCTTGGCAACCCGGAGCTGGATCTGGATCGCCGTCCGCATGCCGAGCCCGGCGGCCCAGGCAAGCGCGGTTACCGACTTGGCGCTTTGCGACTCGAGCACCTTACGGACGACGGGAAGCGGCAGCTCGGCCTTGAGCGCCAGCGCCTTGGCGACGAAATCGCGATCGCCGCGCTCGATCGCGGCGGCGACGCTTTGCTCATCGAGGGCGCCTGCCGCGAAGGACTGCTCGGCGTCGAGTTCCGCATTCATCGTGCCGTCGACGCCGGTCTCCTCGATGCGCTGCTTGACCGTTCGGCGGACCTCGGCGGCGGCTTCGGGCGGCAGGTCGTGCCGCTCTTCGAGCACGCGCACCAGCGCCAGCGCGACGAAGCCGGCAATGCGCCGGATGGCGCGCACCGAAAGGTCGGGGCGATTGACGAGCGGCGGATGCCAACTCGGCTCCTCGGGCGCCCGGTCGATGATACTGTCGAGCGTTTCTTCGCGAATCTGGGCACTCGGGTTTGCGAGCAGCGCCGCAATTGCTTCGGAATCGCCTTTAACGGCAACGGCGTCGGAAACCGCCGTATTGACCGTAGCGCGCCGCGAGACGGCGCTCAGCGCACCCTGCACCGGATCGCTGGCGATGATTTCGAGCAGGTCCTCGTCGCTCAGCAACGGCGAGTATTCGAGCACCGGCGCGGCGACGATCAACTCGACGTCCTGCGCCAGGGTGCGGATGATCGGGCGTGGAACGGTATCGCAGTGTTTGATTTCCTCGGCGACGATCTGGCGCACCCGCGGCAATTGGTCGCGAGCGAGGACCTCGAGGATCTCGAATGTGAGGTTCTGGACCTTGTCCTTTTGCGCCGCGCTGAGTTGCGGGACCAGGCGGCCGATTTTCAGCGCGAGATCGCAGCGCACCTCGTCGTCGACATCCTCGGCGAGCAGCCGGTCGGCCTGACGCGGCGTCTGCGTGTTGGCGGCGATGGCGCGGCGTACGCTAGGCGACTCGTCTTCGGCGAGGTAGTAGAGGATCTCGGGCCGGACGTCTTCGCGCGCGGCAAGCTCGGCGCGCGCCGTGGCGTCGGCGTGACGGGCGAGATCCTTGGTCTGCTCGTAACTGATGGCGTCGCGCGTCGCACGGCCGGCGCGCCTGACGATCCGATTGAGGAGTCCGCTCACCGCTTTCCCTCTTTCTCTTTCTTAGCGTCTCGGGTTTCGATCGACGGCGCCAGCGCATAGGCGTCCTTGCCGCTTTTTTTCGCCCTGTACATGGCGGCGTCGGCGCGGGCGATAACGTCGTCGAGCGTCTCGCTGGTGCCGGGATCGAACACGGCGACCCCGACCGACACGCGCAACGGTTTTTCGGGATCACCCGAGTACGGCGCGAGTCCGCCGCCGGCGCCGATCAGGCTCTCTGCCTTTGCAACCGCCCCGTTCTCGCCGGTATCCTCGAGCCAGATCGCGAACTCGTCGCCGCCCAGCCGGGCGATCACGTCGCTCGATCGCGTATAGGTCCTGAGCACCTCGGCCCAGCCCCTGAGCACGGCGTCTCCCTGCCGATGGCCATGTACGTCGTTCACCAGTTTGAAGTTGTCGAGATCGAGGTAGAGCACGGCGGCGCTGCGGCCGGTTCGCCGGGCAATGTCGTAGCGGTTCAGGAGCTCGTCGCCGAAAGCGCGTCGGTTGAGCAGACCGGTAAGCGCGTCGGTTCGCGACAGCCGCTTCAGGGTTTCGTGGCTGGCGATCTGTTCGATGGCGATGCCGAGGTGCTCGCCGACCGCGCCGAGCAGTGCGCCGTCGTCGGCATTCCACGGCTTGTCGGTCTCGTAGCGCGCAACGCAGATGGCCCCGTTGACGCCGCGCCGGTGGCGCGCCGCCGCAGCGATGACGCGATAGCCTTCACAGGCGATGTCGACCACCCCGCGCCGTTGGGCCAGACCGGCGAGTTCGCCGACGAGGAACGCGGCCGGCGTGTCGTCGTGCCGTCCGCCGAACGCGGCCGCGCGAACGAAGGCGACATCGTCGTCAACCCGATAGATCCAGCAGAAGGTCGCGTCGAGCGCCCGGCCGGTGGCCTCGGCGGCGCGCGCCAACAGCTTTTCCGGATCGACCTCCTCGCGGATCGTATTGACGAGCCCGGCCACCAGACGCTCGCGCCGGCGGGCCCGGGCAAGCGCCTCGTCACGCGCCCGGGCTTCGGTGACGTCGCGGCAGACGCCGCGCGCGCCGGCCCATTCATCGTTACGGTCGAATCGCGGGAGACACGAGGTTTGCAGACAGGTCGCGGTGCCGTCGGCGGCGCGAAACCAGACCATGACGTCCTCCATCGCCGCGGTGGCGGCGAAGGGCAGCGGCGCCGACGGGTCCTGGCGTTCGTGCAGCAGTTCGTGCGGCCTGCGACCGACGAGTTCGGCGGCCCCGTAACCCAGAGCGCCGCGCGGCGAGACGAACTCGAAGGTTCCGTCGACCCCCGTTTCCCAGGCGAAATCGCTCGAACATTCGACGATGTCCTTGTAACGCTTGCGTGAATCGACCAGCGCGCTTCGCAGGTTGTGATCGAGAGTCGCATCGCGGCCGACCAGCAGGACCGCGTCGCCGATCAAAGGCAGCAGCGTCATCTCGAATGTCCGATCCTCGCTCACCGTGATGCATTCGTTGCGCGGGCCGCCCTCGATGGCCGCCGCAATGAGCATCATGAGCCGCCGGTCCGGGTCGTCGCTCAATGCCGCCGCCAGAGGTTCCGCCGCCGGGCTCGCTCCGACCACGCGGCCGACCGCATCGACGACCAGGGCGGGGCCGGAGAAACCGCCAAGAACGCTCTCGCTAGCCAAGTGAAAGGTAGCGTCACCGGGAATTTCGGAACGCCCGGCATCGCTGTCCGAAATGTCGTGCGTCGACTGATCCGACTCCACCAATTGCCAAACGCGCCTCATTTTCGCGTCCCCGTCGGGCGCGCATCGCAACGGCGACACCGCGCCGCGCAGGCGCGTCGCAACGTACAGGTCCGGATGAGAGGGACAGCCATGTCACCTCGCAGTCAGGCTCACGACGAACGCGCCGCCGGCTGTCATACGCATGAAACGACGGATCCGAGCGTTTGCCGGCGCGGACGGCCCATCCCCGGCCATCCTGCGAGAAGGTGTTTAAGAAATGATTTCGCCTTCGCCACAAGGACTTGCGGGTTAAGGCCCCGTTGCGCATACCGCAGCGCCCGGGAGGACTTGCGCCGCCGCCCTCGCCGCCGCACCTTACCGGCATGACGGACCTCGAAACGTCGCGCCGCCGGCCGTTGCCGCATGTCGAAACCTGGGTCTTCGACCTCGACAACACGTTGTATCCGGCGCGGCACAACCTTTTCGAGCTGATCGACCGGCGCATCGGCGAATTCATCGCCGCGCTGCTCGACCTCGACCGCGACGCCGCGCGACGGGTGCAGAAGGACTATTTCCGGCGCTATGGCACCACGCTGCGCGGGCTGATGCTCAACCACGGCGTTAACCCCGCCGCGTTCCTCGACTTCGTCCACGCCATCGACATCGATCGACTGCGGCCGAGTCCCCGACTCGCGCGTGCGCTCTCGCGGCTCGACGGACGCAAGGTAATCTTCACCAACGGCTCGACGCAGCATGCCGAACGCGTCACCGCGCGTCTCGGAGTCCGCCGCCACATCGACGCCATCTTCGACATCGTCGACGCCGATTACCTGCCGAAACCGAACCTCGAGGCTTATCGCGCGCTGCTCGCCCGTCACCGCATCGAGCCGCGTGCCGCGGCCATGGTCGAAGACATCGCCCGCAACCTCAAGCCCGCCGCGGCGCTCGGCATGACCACGGTCTGGGTGCGAACCGATTCGGCCTGGGGCCGCGAGGGCAGCGACGGCGACCACATCGATCACGTTATCGACGACCTCGCGGAATGGCTCGACGAGATCGTCGAGGCCGCGCCCGAGCTTTGATCCGGCGCGCGGTTGACACGCTCCAACCCCCGGCTACCTTAGGCTCCGTTCTTCTCGCTGCACCAGGACATGCGCCATGACGCCAGCGGACATGCAACCGATCATCGACGACGCCTGGCAGCGCCGCGACGCCATCGGCCCGACCGCCGACGGGGAGGTCCGCGCCGCCGTGGACGCGGCGCTCGATCGGCTCGATTCCGGCGCGCTTCGCGTCGCCGAAAAGACCGGCAAAAGCTGGCGCGTCAACCAGTGGCTCAAGAAGGCCGTGCTGTTGTCGTTCCGGCTTTACGACACGGTGCCGATACCCGGCGGACCCGGCGAGGCGACGCCGTGGTTCGACAAGGTGGCCGCGAAGTTCGACGGCTGGGACGCCGAGCGCTTTCGCAAGGCGGGATTCCGCGCCGTGCCGTCCTGCGTCGTACGCCGGTCGGCCTACATCGCGCCCGGAGTGGTGCTGATGCCCTGTTTCGTCAACGTCGGCGCCTACGTCGACCGCGGCACCATGATCGACACCTGGGCGACCGTGGGAAGCTGCGCCCAGATCGGCCGGAACTGTCATATTTCGGGCGGCGCCGGCATCGCCGGCGTGCTCGAGCCCTTACAGGCGGGGCCTGTGATCATCGAGGACGATTGCTTCATCGGCGCGCGCAGCGAGGTCGCCGAGGGCGTGATCGTCGAGACCGGCTCGGTGCTCTCGATGGGCGTCTTCATCGGCGCTTCGACCAAGATCGTCGACCGCGCCAGCGGCGAGGTGCACTACGGCCGGGTGCCGGCCTACTCGGTCGTCGTGCCGGGGTCGCTGCCCGGCCGCAACCCCGGCGATCCCAATCTCTACTGCGCGGTGATCGTCAAACGCGTCGATGAGCGCACCCGAGCCAAGACCTCGATCAACGAGCTGTTGCGCGAATGAGCAACGCCATCGACCCGGTCGAACTCGCAGCGGCGCTGATCCGCTGTCCCAGCGTCACGCCGGCGGATGCGGGCGCGCTCGACGTGCTGCAGTCCGCGCTCGCCGGCTGCGGCTTCGCCTGCCGCCGCCTGCCGTTTTCGGAAGAAGGCGCCGAGACGGTCGACAATCTCTACGCCCGCATCGGCGATGCGTCTCCCAACTTCTGTTTCGCCGGTCACACCGACGTGGTGCCGGTGGGCGATGCTGCGGCGTGGCGCGTCGAGCCTTTCGGGGCCGAACTCATCGACGGCGTGCTCTACGGCCGCGGCGCCTGCGACATGAAGGGGGCGATCGCCTGCTTCGCCGCTGCCGCGGCGCGTTTTCTCGAAAACCGGAAGGATGGTTTTACGGGCTCGATCAGCCTGCTGGTCACCGGCGACGAGGAAAGCATCGCGATCAACGGCACGCGGAAGGTGCTCGACTGGATGCGCGCCCGCGGCGAACGCATCGACGCCTGCCTGGTCGGCGAGCCGACCAACCGCGAGCGGCTCGGCGACATGATCAAGATCGGCCGGCGCGGCTCGCTCACCGGCCGGCTTACGGTCTTCGGCACGCAAGGCCACGTCGCCTATCCGCAGCTTGCCGACAACCCGATCCCGCGACTCGTGCAGACGCTCGCCGCGTTGAAGGCGGCGCCGCTCGATGCGGGCAACGCGCATTTCCAGCCGTCGAACCTCGAAGTCACGACGGTCGACGTCGGCAACCCGGCGGAGAACGTCATTCCCGCCGAGGCGCGGGCGACCTTCAACATCCGTTTCAACGACGAGCACAGCGGAGAGGCGCTTGTCCGCTGGCTGCGCGAGACCTGCGCGACGCACGCCGGCGCGCATGATCTCTCCGTCCGCGTCGGCGGCGAGGCGTTCCTCACGGCCCCGGGTCCCTTGAGCGATCTCGTAACCCGCGCCGTCGAGCGGACGCTCGACACCGCGCCCGTACTCAGCACGACGGGCGGCACCTCTGACGCGCGCTTCATCAAGGACCACTGCCCGGTCGTCGAGTTCGGCCTCGTCGGCCGCACGATGCATCAGGTCGACGAATGCGTCGCGGTCGCCGACCTTCGCGCTCTCACCGAGGTCTACGCCGCCGTGCTCGACGCATATTTTTCCGTCTGATGCCCAGTCTCGCCGAGGTCGTTGCGGCGCAATACGGCGCCTGGAGGCTGCTGCGTTTCGACCCGGCGGGCATGACATGGTTCGACATCTCGATCCGCGGCTTCTGGCGCTCGTTCTTCGCTGCGGTGCCGGTGGCGCCGGCCTACGCCATCTTCATCGGTCTCGATTTTGCCCGACGCGCCGAGCCCGTCGACCTCGGCTGGGCGATGTTGGTCTCGACCATCGCTTACGTCTGCGGCTGGATCGCGTTTCCCGTCGCCGCGATTTTCATTACCCGGCTTCTCGGGCTCACCGACCGTTACGTTGCGCTCATCGTCGCCTACAACTGGGCGAGCGTGCCGCAGACGCTATTGCTGCTGCCGCCCGTACTGATCGAGGCAAACGGCGCGCTGCCCGCTCAATTCGCGTCGGTCCTGACCATGGTCGTAACGATCTTCGTGCTGCTCTATCAATGGTTCGTCACGCGCACGGCGCTCGCGACGACGGCGCTCACCGCCACGGGCATCGTATTCCTCGAGGTGCTGATCGGCGCTTTCATCGACCTCACCGCCGATAGCCTGATCTAGAGCGAGATGTGATGAGATCGGATCAATTCTGTTTCTCGGGCGGCGCGGTGATCCGCCAGGAGGCGCGCGCGGCGCGATGCGGGGACATCGGGCAAGCGCGCCGACGCCGCGGGCGTCCGCCGCCCGAGAAACCCGAAGGGACGGGCGCATTGGCGCCAAATCCTGCGGGCTTTG
>JBHHZM010000105.1:0-10849 GCA_046758065.1 Alphaproteobacteria bacterium
CCAACAACCCGCGCGAGGCGATCAGCCGTCTCGAGAACATGATCGCCATGGGCGGTTTCAACATGCCGGCGAAATCGGTGCGCGAACAGATCGCTTCGGCGCTCAGCGTCATCATCCAGACCCAGCGCCTGCGCGACGGCACCCGCAAGGTCACCCACGTCACCGAGGTCATCGGCATGGAAGGCGAGGCGGTGACGCTTCAGGATCTGTTCGTCTACGACTTCGACGGCGAGCAAAAGGACAGCCGGGTACGCGGCGAGCACCGGGTGACGGGCCTGCGTCCCTCGTTCTGGGAGCGCGCCAAGTATTTCGGCCACGAGCTGGAACTCGCCGAGGCGCTCCATGACGTCACGCCGAAGGAAGTCAAGTTCTAGGGCCGCCCCGGCGGCCGGGGTTAAGGCCCTGTTAAGCAATGCTTAATGCTTGATCGTGTATACCGTTATCCGATGAAGCCGGCGGGACGGCGCGGCCCCACCGTTCGCCATTTGCGGGCAACCCTTATTCGAGTGGAAAGATCGTGACACAGGCATACTTCGACCTCACGCATCTGATCGAGCGTCTTCACCGCCGCTTCCTCGACGTGCTGCGGGCCGAGCTCGACCATCTGGACGTCGACGACATCAACGCCGTCCAGAGCCTGATTCTCGCCAACATCGGCGACGAGGAAATCACCGTTCGCGATCTCGTCAAGCGCGGCTACTACCTCGGGTCCAACGCCTCGTACAACATCAAGAAGCTGGTCGAGAGCGGTTATCTCGAACAGGAGCGCTCGCCCCACGACCGCCGCTCGGTGCGCATCAAGCTGTCGCAAAAGGGCCTCGACCTCTGCGCCAAGGTCCAGCAGCTTCAGGAGAAGCACGCGCAGGCGGCGACCAACGATCCGAACGGCGCCCGCGAACTCGAAGGCGCCTGCCAGGCGCTGCGCAATCTCGAGCGTCGCTGGTCCGACTACGTCCAGTTCGGCCTTTCGGCGTCCCAGACCATCCCCCGGGCGGTCGGCGATTACTGACTTTCCCGCGGCCGCCGGGCTGCGCATAGTGTAACGTCTGGGCGCTGCGTCTACGATATCTTGCGACATGGCGGTCTGGTGCGAATGAAAACCCTGGGCCTTTTTTGCCTAGGGTTTCTTGACTCCGGCCAAAAATTGCCCTATGTTTATGGTGCGCTGGGCGAGGGCGGCGATGCCGGATATCGCGGATTTCGGGGCGTTCAGGATCAAGATTTACTTCGGCGATCACAATCCGCCCCATTTTCACGTCATCGCTCCCGATTTCGCCGCGCGTGTGACGATCGACGATCTCGCGATCATCGACGGATCGCTGCCGCCCGGCGTGTTGCGCCGCATCCACCGCTGGGCCGCCGCCAACACGGATCTGTTGACGGCGAAGTGGCGGGAATACTGCGGTTGAGCGAAACAGGGAATGAATGAAATGGCCGAAATGCACAGGATCGAAGTGCTGCGGCCCGCCGAGGCGCCGGCCTCGCTGGTGATTGACTGGGACGACGGCGCCCATACATCTGTCGATCTCTCGGGCGTGATCGCCAGCATCGACGCTTTCGCGCCGCTCGCCGACCCCGAGACTTTCCGTCAGGCCGAGGTCATCGATTACGGCCTCGGCGTGGGCTGGCCGGGCGGGCTCGACTACTCGGCGCATTCGCTGCGCCTGATCGCCGAGGAACAGCAGCCGATGACGCGCGCATCGTTCATCGACTGGCAGCGGGCGCTCGGGCTTTCCAATCGCGAGGCCGCCGATCTTCTCGGCGTGACGATCGGCACCGTCAAGAATTTCCGCGCCGGCCGCCGCATCCCCAAGGCCGTGATGGTCGCTTGCCGCCTGACGGCGCGCGATCCGACTGTGTTCCGCGCCCATTACCGGCCGCGTAAGCCCGGACGGCCGCGCAAGTCGGTCTGACGCCGCCACGATGCTGCGGCGCGAAGTAGGCCGGCGCGTCAGTCAGCGCGGGCCGGCGGGCGGCGGAAAGATCGGGCGCAAGCGCTTGATAAAGTGGTGGGCGCGGCTGGGATTGAACCAGCGACCCCCGCCGTGTGAAGACGGTGCTCTCCCGCTGAGCTACGCGCCCGCGATGAGGCCGATCGGCCCCCGGGTCGGGCTCATATAGGGCCGGGCTTCACGGCCTGTCAAGCGAGCCCGTGCCGCGCTCCGCGCCGTCCATGACGCTGGCGTTGCGCCGCCCGAGCGGTTAAAAGTAGGGTGATCGGTTGAAAGAAGCGAACGACAAGAAACGGGAGGAAGGCCATGACCAGGACCACGTTCCGCACCACCCGGCGCAGCTTTCTCGCCGGCACCGCGGCCGCGGCGAGCACGCTGGCGGTCGGCAGCTATCTGCGGCGCGCCTACGCGGAGGAGCCGCTCAAGGTTTCCTCGTACGGCGGGTATTTCGAGGATTCGCTGTCCGAGCACATCTACCCCGATTTTTCGAAAGAAACCGGGATTCCGGTCGAATCGGTCAGCCAGGAAGGCGGCTTCAGCTGGTTCACGGTGATCGAGACCGGCGCCGCCGCGGGCAAGGTGCCGACCGACGTGACGATGGCCGGCGGACAGGCGCCGCGCCGGGCACCGCACCTGTTCCAGCCGCTCGACGAGAGCAAGCTGCCGAACGTCAAGAACGTCCCCGATTACCTGCTTCACCGCAAGGACGACGGCCGGCTGGACGCGGTGGCGGTGCTCGCCTGGTACACCACCTTCGTCACCAACACCGACGTCTACCCCGACCCGCCGAAATCCTGGGCCGACGCCTGGGGGCCGCGATTCAAGAACGCCCTGGGCTGGTCGAGCGAGGCGGATTCGAGCTACCTGCTCGACATCACGGCGGTCACCTTCTTCGGCGGCCAGGACATCCTCAACACCCGGGAAGGTCTGCTCAAGGTCATGGCGAAAGCCGCCGAGCTCAAGGAGAACGTGACGCTCTGGTACCGTGACGAGGGCTCGTTCCAGCAGGCGCTGCAGGCCGGCGAAGTTCCCGCCGGTCAGTACTATCACGACGTCACCAACGTCATGGCGGGCGACGGTTTTCCGGTGCGCTCGACCTTCCCGAAGGAAGGCGGCGTCATCGACTTCGGCTCATGGGGTCTGGTCAAGGGATCGAAGAAGCGGGAACAGGGCCACGTCTTCATCAACTACTGTTGCGATCCGGTCATCCAGGCGAAGATCACGCGCAAGCTGGGCACGGCGCCGGTGGTGCCGCGCAAGCTCATGGACCTGACCGACGAGGAATTCGCGGCCGTTTCGAGCGACATTCCGCCGATCGTTCCGGCCTATGGCGTCTACGTGAAGGACGGCGACTGGATTGCCGAGAAGTGGACCGAGCTGATCACCGGCGCGGTCTGACAGCGGGCAAGCGCGAGGGGTCGTCGCCCCTCGCCGCGCCGGTCGCGATCGTCATATATCGGGAACGAAATCTGTCGCCATGAGCGGTCTGGAGCTTCGTGGCATCGCCAAGACCTTCGGTCCGGTAACCGCCGTCAAGGACATCGATCTCGAATTGCCCGAGGGCCGGTTCGTGTCGTTCCTCGGGCCTTCGGGCTGCGGCAAGACGACCCTTCTGCGCCTGATCGCCGGGCTCGAGACTCCGAGCGAAGGCCGGGTGATTCTCGACGGCGAGGACATCACCGCGGTGCCGACCCACGAGCGCAACATCGGCATGGTGTTCCAGTCGCTCGCGTTGTTCCCGCATCTCTCGGTCGGCGAGAACATCACCTACGGGCTGCGCATCCGGGGCGCCGACAGGAAAACCCGCCGCAGAAGGGCCGACGAACTCCTTGAGCTGGTGCGACTGCCCGGGGTCGCCGACCGGCACATCAGCCAGCTTTCGGGCGGCCAGCGCCAGCGGGTGGCGACCGCCCGGGCGCTGGCGCTCGAACCCAGGCTCTTCCTCCTCGACGAGCCGCTGTCGGCGCTCGACGCCAAGCTGCGCGAGGACATGCAGGTCGAACTCAGGATGCTCCAGGAACGGCTCGGCATCACCACCATCATCGTGACCCACGACCAGCGCGAGGCGATGACCATGTCAGACGTCGTCGTGGTCATGAGCGACGCGACGGTCGAGCAGGTGGGGGCGCCGCTCGAAATCTACCGTCGTCCGGCCAACGCCTTCGTCGCCGACTTCATCGGCACCAGCAACCTGATCGCCGCCACGGTCGCGGGCGACCGGCGGGTGACGATCGGCGGATGCGCGTTCGAGGTGCAGGAATTCCCCGACGGCCTCGCCGGGTCCGACGGGATCATGGTCTCGATCCGGCCCGAAGACGTTCACGTCCTGCCGGCGGGAAATCCCGGCGCGAACAGGCTCGAGGGCCGGGTGACCTTCGTGCGCGACGTCGGCGCCAGCGTCGAGGCGTTCATCGACTGTGACGGCATTACCGTGGTGAGCGTGTCGACGCCGAAGGATCGCCCCGAGGTCCGGCAGGGCGACAGGGCGACGGTCGAGCTTCCCGCCGCGTCCTGCGTGGTGGTGCGGCGATGAAGGCGGAACTGCGCCGAACGCTGGCGCGGCACGCCTCCTTCGCCTACGCCGCGCTGATGCTGGGGGTCTTCTTCCTGATCCCGTTCGGCATCATGGTGGTGACCAGCTTCTATCATCGTATCGAATCGGGGTTCTACGAACCGGGCTTCGAGTTCACGCATTACCTGCGGTTCTTCTCGCCGCTGTTCACGACGCATCTCTGGGTGTCGATCAAGTTCTCGGTGTTTGCGGCGGGCGCCGCGGTCGCGGTGGGCTTCCCGTTCACCTACTTTCTCAGCCGTTACCGCCGGCGGGTGCAGGTCACGGCGCTGGTCTTCATTCTCTGCGTGCTTTCGCTCTCCGAGGTGGTCGTGGCCTATTCGTGGTCGGTGCTGCTGTCGCGACCCGCGGGGATTTCGAACCTGTTGGTGTGGCTTGGACTGATGGACAAGCCGCAGTCGTGGTCGCGGGGCTATTGGTCGGTGCTGTTCGGGCTCACCTACTTCAACCTGCCGTTCGCGGTGCTCATCATGTATTCGCAGTGCACCCGGCTCGACCGCGAAATCACCGAAGCGGCGCAGACCCTGGGGGCGTCGCCGGCGCGCACCTTCTTCACGGTGGTCATACCGATGCTGCGGCCGACCATCCTGACGGCGTTCATCCTGCTGTTCGTGTTCACCATGGGCGCGTTCGTCACGCCGATCTGGCTGGGCAAGCCCGAGCACTGGATGTACGCGGTGTTGATCGGCGACCAGGCGCTGAGGCGCGGCAACGTGCCTTTCGCCGCCGCGCTCGCCATGTTCTTCCTGGTGGTGACGCTGATCCTGGTGCTGGTGACGGTACGTCTCGGACGCCGACGGCAGATGGGCGACACATGACCCGGTTTGCTCGCGACCTGTTTTTCGGCCTCGTCATCGTGACGCTCAGCGCGCCACTGTTCATCGTTGCCGGAGTCTCGGTCAACGAGAGGAAGTTCATGATGTTCCCGCCGCGCGGCTTTTCGTTGCGCTGGTACACCACGGTGTTCGAGAAATCGGCGTGGTTCGACGCGCTCGGCACCAGCGTCACGATCGCCGTCATAGCGGCGTTCGTCGCGCTCTCGATCGCCCTGCCGGTCGCGTACTTCCTGTGGCGCTACAGGGTGTTCTACGCCAAGGCGCTCTACGCGGTGGGGCTGCTGCCGTTCGCGCTGCCCCCGGTGATCACGGCGCTCGGCATGCTCATCTTCTGGGCCAACGTCGGCTGGGTCGGACAGATCGGCAATATCGTCATCGGCCACAGCGTGTTTCTGGTGACGCTTCCGATGGTGATGATCTCGCTCGGCCTCGAATCGATCGACCGCGAGATTCTCGAAGCCGCCCGCACCATGGGCGCCGACGATCGGCGGACCTTCTTCACCATCGTTCTGCCGCTCGTCGTGCCCTACATGGCGGCGGGTTTCGCCTTCGTGTTCGTGCTCAGCATGAACGAATTCATCATCTCGTACTTCCTCGGTCAGTTCGCGACCGTGACCCTGCCGGTCAAGATCTTCGCCAGCCTGCGCTCGGGCTACTCGCCCGTGATCGCCTCGGCCGCGGTCATGTTCATCCTGCTCGCGGTCGTGGTTTTCAGCCTGATCGCCCGCTTCGGCGACCTGCCCAGGCTGCTCGGCGCCTGGACCCCGAAAGAGCGCTGACGACCGGACCGGGGCTGGACGTCATTCACCGATGATCGTCTCGGTCCAGCGCTCGGCCAGCCAGTCGCCCCATTTTTCGTAGATGGCGTACTCGGGAATGATCGGCGGAAGCTCGCTCCCCACGGCGGCGAACTCCTCGGCCGAGATGTCGGTGTAGGCGCGCACCACCGTCGGCGCCGTAAGCAGCTTGCGCGCCATCTCGGCCTGGACCGCCGGCGAGCACATATAGTCGATGAAGACATGCGCCTCCTCGGCAAGCTTGGCGCTGCGCGACACCGCCCAGGAAGCGGAGTCGAGCACGCCGCCCTCGCGCGGGAAGGTCGAGCGCACCGGAAAGCCTTCCGCGGCGGCGAGCCCGGCAATGTCGTGGTAATACTGGCCCATCGGCACCTCGCCCGACTGAAGCGCCTGTTGAAAACGCCCTTCGTCCCGGTACCACAGCTTCACATTGGGCTTGAGTTCGGTGATCTTCGCGAGAACCTCGTCGATGCCTTCCTTGGCGGCGAGAATCTTCGTGCCGTCGAAGAAGGTGACGGCGGTGATCTCGAGCAGGAATCCCTTCTGCGGCCGCGCCACCAGACCAATGGCGTCCCGATTGCGCGGGCGCCACAACTCGGCCCAGCTGTCGGGAGGATCGGGATAGACATCGGTGTTGGTGACCAGCGTCGTGTACCACGACACGGCGCCGACGCCGTCGACCCGGCCGTCCGGGTCGCGGTGGACGAAATGGGGTTCGAGGTAGCGATAATTGGGCAGCTTCGCGAGGTCGAGTTCGGCCCACAGCGAGGATTGCTCGCCGCGCAGGAGCGCGTTGTTCGAAACCATCGACACGTCGGCGGGCGCAGTGCCGTTTTCGGCGGCGGCCTCGAGCTGCGCCACCCAGGCCTCTCCGGTGGGCTGCGCGACCGAATCGACCCGCAGACCCGTCGCCGCCTCGAAGGCGGGGAAAACGTGACGGTTGAACGAATCCTGGAGATAGCCGCCGTAGGTGCCGACCCTGAGACGGGGCAAGGCGCGGGCCGGCGCCCGTGGATAGCTCACGAGCGCGACGCCGGCGAACACGCCTGCACCGGCGATGAATCGGCGGCGGGTGGCGCGTGGTGCTGAATGCAATGGCATTTCCCCCTTCTGCGCCGGCCGGCGGTAGCGACGCGGGCAACCTCGAGGTACACGCCCATAGTGCCCAACCCGAGCCCGGGGCTCAAGCCTTTCCCCTTACCCTTCGGGCGCTGAACCGTTAAGACAAGCTTCAGAAACGTCGGATAACCAGACACAAGGCTGTAAATCTTGACTTGGCGCGGAGGCGACGCTTGTGGCAAGGTCGTCGCCGTGCCGTTCGAGGCAACGGGCGAATTCCATTTCCACCGTCATGACCGAGCGCCAGACCGCTGCGATCGTTCTTGCCGCCGGCATGGGAACGCGCATGAAGTCGCAAGTTCCCAAGGTGCTGCACCCGATCGCCGGCCGGCCGATGATCCTCTGCCTGCTCGACTCGCTGGCGGCGCTCGGGCCCGACCGGCTGGTTGTGGTCGTCGGCCCCGGGATGGACGCGGTCGCCGAGGCCGTGGCGCCCGTCGGGATCGCAGTCCAGGATGAACCTCGCGGCACGGCCCACGCCGTGCTCGCGGCGCGCCAAGCGCTCGCCGGTTTCGAAGGCGACGTGCTGGTGCTGTTCGGCGGCGATCCGCTGATCACGCCGGAGACGGTGGCGACGCTGGTCGGAGCGCGCCGCGCCGCGCCCGAGCCGGCGATCGTCGTACTCGGCATGCGACCCGACGATCCGGCCGCGTATGGCCGTCTGATCCTCGCCGCCGACGGCGGTCTCGAACGCATCGTCGAGTTTCGCGACGCCAGCCCGGAGGAACGCGCCGTCGATCTCTGCAACTCGGGCGTCATGGCGATCGACGGCCGGGTCTTGTTCGATCTGCTCGACCGGATCGGCTGCGACAACGCCAAAAACGAGTATTATCTTACCGATATCGTCGGCCTGGCGCGCGCCGAGGGATTGCGCTGCGCGATCGTCGAAGGCGACGCGCGCGAGTTGCAGGGCGTCGATTCGCGCGCCGATCTCGCCGCCGCCGAAGCGCTGATGCAGGCCCGTTTACGTCATGCCGCGATGGACGGAGGTGCGACGTTGAGCGATCCGGAGAGCGTTCATTTTTCTTACGACACCGTTCTGGGGCGCGACGTGTCGGTCGAGCCCAACGTGTTCTTCGGCCCCGGCGTTCGGGTCGGCGACGGTGTGCACATCCGGGCGTTTTCGCATCTCGAAGGCGCGACGATCGCACCCGGCGCGGTGGTCGGGCCGTTCGCCCGCCTGCGCCCGGGCGCCGACATCGGCGAAGGCGCGCGGATCGGCAATTTCGTCGAGGTCAAACAGGCGACGATCGAGCAAGACGCCAAGGTCAACCACCTGTCGTACGTCGGCGACGCGCGGGTCGGCGTCGCCGCCAACATCGGCGCCGGCACCATCACCTGCAACTACGACGGCTTCACCAAGTCGCATACCGACATCGGCGCCGGCGCGTTCATCGGTTCGAACACCGCGCTGGTCGCGCCGGTGGCGGTCGGCAAGGGCGCCGTCATCGGCGCCGGCAGCGTGATCACCCGCGACGTGCCCGACGACGCGCTGGGATTGACGCGGGCGCCGCAGAAGGCGCACGCCGGCGCCGCGGCCCGCCTGCGCGCGCGCAAGCAGGCGGCGAAGACGCGCCGCGATCGGTAGAAAGAAGGGCTGAAGCAACATGTGCGGCATCATCGGCGTCGTCGGCAATCAACCGGTCGCGACCCTGCTGGTCGACGGGCTCAAGCGGCTCGAATACCGGGGCTACGATTCGGCGGGTGTCGCCACGCTCGTCAACGGACACATCGAGCGCCGCCGCAGCGAGGGCAAGATTCGCTTTCTCGAAGCGGTGCTGGAAAACGAACCGCTGTCCGGCTCGGTCGGCATCGGCCATACCCGGTGGGCGACCCACGGCGCACCCACCACCGAGAATGCCCACCCCCACGCCAACGATCGCGTGGCCGTCGTCCACAACGGCATCATCGAGAACTTCCAGGCGCTGCGCGAGGAGCTGGACGCCAAGGGCTATCGGTTTGAGACCGAGACCGACACCGAGGTCGTCGTCCATCTCGTCACCGACGGCATGGTGCAGGGACTTTCCCCGCAGGCGGCGACCGCCGCGGCGCTCAAGCGTCTCGAGGGCGCGTTCGCGCTCGGCATTCTGTTCACCGGCGAGGACGGAATGATCATCGGGGCGCGCCGCGGCAGCCCGCTCGCCATCGGCTACGGCGACGGCGAGATGTTCCTCGGCTCCGACGCGCTCGCGCTGGCGCCGCTCACCCAGCGCATCGCCTACCTCGAGGAAGGCGACTGGGTCGAGCTGACCTACGGCGGCGCGGTGGTGCACGACGCCGGCGACCGGGTGGTCGAGCGCGCGATCCACGTGAGCGCCACCTCGGGCGCCGCCATCGGCAAGGGCAACTACCGCCACTTCATGCTCAAGGAGATCTACGAGCAGCCGGCGGTGATCGGCGACACGCTGTCGAGCTTCTATCACCCGATGAGCGGCGACATCCAGCTTCCCGAGCTGCCCTTCGACCTCGCGAACATTCCCAAGGCCACTATCGTCGCCTGCGGCACGTCGTTCTACGCCGGGCTGGTCGCCAAGTACTGGTTCGAGAAGATCGCGCGGCTGCCGGTCGACATCGACATCGCGTCGGAGTTCCGCTATCGCGACGTGCCGCTGCCCGAAGGGGGGCTCGCGCTGTTCATTTCGCAGTCGGGCGAGACCGCCGACACGCTCGCCGCGCTGCGTTTCTGTCGCGAGCAAGGCCAGCACGTGGTGTCGCTGGTCAACGTCGGCGAAAGCACGATGGCGCGCGAATCCGGCCTCGTGCTGCGCACCCTCGCGGGACCCGAGATCGGGGTCGCCTCGACCAAGGCGTTCACCACCCAGCTCGTGGCCATGGCCTGCTTGGCGCTCGCCGCCGCCCGGGCGCGCGGGGCGATCGGCAAGGCGGACGGGGCGCGGCTGTCGGCGGCGCTCGCCGAGGTGCCGTCGCGGGCGGTCGAGGTGCTGCATCACGACGAGCGTCTGCGCGAGCTCGCCCACGAGATCGCCAAGGCGCAGGTCGTCATCTACATCGGCCGCGGCACCGGTTATCCGGTGGCGCTCGAAGGTGCGCTCAAGCTCAAGGAAATCTCGTACATCCACGCCGAGGGCTTCGCCGCCGGCGAGCTCAAGCACGGCCCCATCGCGCTGGTCGACGAGGACGTGCCGGTCATCGTCATCGCCCCGTCCGACGCCCTGTTCGACAAGACCGCCTCGAACATGCAGGAGGTCATCGCCCGCGGCGCGCGCGTGGTGTTCCTGAGCGACGCCAAAGGGGTCGAGGCGCTCGGCGCCTTCGCCGCCGCGACCATCGAACTGCCCACGGTCGATCCGTTCGTCGCGCCGGTGCTCTACGCCATCCCGGTCCAGCTTCTCGCCTACCACGTCGCGGTCATCAAGGGCACCGACGTCGACCAGCCGCGCAACCTCGCCAAAAGCGTGACGGTCGAGTAGGGCCCTTAAAGGCGGTCGGGCGGTCGTCCCGACCAAACCCCGCTTCCGCCGTCGCCGATCATCGATAGTGTCCCGATTCGAAATCAGACGCGGCGTGAACGCGCGAAGCGGGCTGATATTTCGGCCCGGCGTCCGAAAGCGG
>JBHHZM010000106.1:0-10737 GCA_046758065.1 Alphaproteobacteria bacterium
TCCTCTTGGCCGGAGCCTTACGCTTGGCGACGGTCTTCCGCGCCATGGTCTTGCGGGCGGTCACCTTGCGCTTGGCGGCGACCTTCTTCACCGTCTTCCGGGCCGCGACCTTCCTCTTGGCCGGCGCCTTGCGGGCGGTGGTCTTCTTCGCAGTCGCCTTCTTGGCGGTGGTCTTCCGCGCCGTGGTCTTCTTTGCGGCGGGCTTCCTCACCTTCGACGTCGCCCTTCGGGTTGTACGGCGTTTCGCCGCGGCTTGCCGCGAAGTCGCCGAGCGACGGGCGGCCGTTGACGTCCGACGCGACGTGCTTCGCTTGGTCGTCGTCGCACGCTTGGTCTTGACCGCGCGCTTGCGGGTCGCC
Source organism: Alphaproteobacteria bacterium (assembly GCA_046758065.1). Taxonomy (GTDB): domain Bacteria; phylum Pseudomonadota; class Alphaproteobacteria; order JAAXGF01; family JAAXGF01; genus JBHHZM01. The sequence continues at coordinate 360 of JBHHZM010000106.1, forward strand.
TTGGGTTTCATAGCCATTCCAAGCTCCTTGGGAATACGCATCGTTTCCGTGGCGAAAACCCGCCACTAGAGCAGCGTGATGTAGACTTCAAAGGTTACCAAAAAGTTATTGCTATTGAACCCGAGTCCGCTATCCGTTTGCATTACATGACCCGTCGCGGGTATCGCTTGGTCATGGTTTTGTCGCGATTTTGAATCACGGCGTTTCTTTGTCGCCAAGCTTGGGTCGCAGAAAATTGCTATTTGATTTCTGGAAAAAAGGTCGCCCGTGAATTATCATGGATAAAAAATGTCAACATTTCAATATGTTACAAGACATGGGCAGAATTCGTATGGGTGATGATCGTCTCGCTGGCGAGGCGACAAATCCTTGGCAAGGCGTCGGCGCGCAACGACTTCGTCCCGCGCTTTATCGTCAAGGAATAGGGTTCATTCGCCTTCGTCGCGCCCGGCGCGGGGTGTTTCCTCGTCGCCAATTTTTTTTGTTCGGGATGCGGATTTCTTTTCGGGCGGTCGGGTGAGATAAGCGATTCTCGTCGTGAAGGCGCTGTCGTCTCCGGCGATCAGCAGGGGCAAGGCGTCGGCGATCGCGTCGAGCAGCGGTGCGAGCCAGGCATCGTCGGCCTTGGCGAAGTCGTGCAGCACGTAAGGCGTCACCAGGTCCTTGTCGCCCGGATGCCCGATGCCGATGCGAACGCGGCGGAACTCGGGGCCGATGTGGGCGGCGATGCTGCGCAGGCCGTTATGACCCGCTGCGCCGCCGCCGCGTTTGACCCGAAGCTTGCCTGGCGCGAGGTCGAGTTCGTCGTGGAACACGATCGTCCGCTCGGGCGCGAGCTTGTAGAACCGGAGCGCGGCGCCGACCGAATCGCCCGACCGGTTCATGAAGGTCAGCGGCTTGAGCACGAGCAGCTTCTCGTCGCACAGAACGCCTTCGCAGACCTCGCCGTCGAAACGGCGTCGCGGGGCGCCGAAGGCATGGCGGCGGACGACTTCGTCCACCGCCATGAATCCGACGTTGTGCCGGTTGTGCGCGTGGTCCGGTCCCGGATTGCCGAGGCCGACGATGAGCAGCATGAAACGCGCGGCCTATTCTTCCGGCTTGCCTTCTCCGGTCGCGGATTCCGTCGCCTCGCCTTCGCCTTCGCCCTCGGCTTCCGGAATTGCCTCTCCCTCGGCCTCCTCGGCCTCCTCGGCGGCTTCAGCCGCCTCGTCGACGACCACCGTCGGCGCGGCGATGGTGGCAACGGTGAAGTCACGGTCGGTTATGGTCAGCGTACAATCGGGCGGTATCGCGATATGGCTGATGTGCACGCTGTCGCCGATTTCGAGGTCGGTGAGGTCGACTTCGAGCGCCTCGGGAATCGCCGTCGCCGGACAGACGAGCTCGATCTCGCGGCGTACGATGTTGAGCACGCCGCCGCGTTTGAGCCCCGGGCTTTCTTCCTCGTTGATGAATTCGACGACGACCGCGACATTGATCGTCGCGCCTGCGCCGATGCGCAGGAAATCGACATGCAGCGGCGCATCGGTTACCGGATGGCGCTGCACGTCGCGCGCCAGGACCCGGTGGGTTTTGCCGTCGATTCCGATGTCGTAGAGCCGGTGAAAGAACCCGGGCCGGTGGAGTTCGTGGATCAGGTCGTGCGAATCGACCGAGATCACCAGCGGATCTTTCCTGTCGCCGTAGATCACGGCGGGGATGCGGCCGCCGCGACGCAGCGCCCGGGCGGCCCCCTTGCCGGCCCGCTCGCGCGCCTCGGCGGCGAGGTTCGCGGTTTCTGCCATCTGTCTTCTCCTTCAACCGTTGCAATCGCCCGTGCGGGCGACCCGTGAACGCCGGCCTCCAGGGGTGCCGGCGCGACTTCGGCCGCAGGCGGCCGGGAAGCGGATCAGTCGAACAGGCTTGATACCGAGCTCTCATCCGAGATGCGGCGCATCGCCTCGGCGATCAACGGCGCGATCGTGACCACCCGGATGTTCTGCGATACACGCATCGCCTCGGTCGAATGGATGCTGTCCGTGACCGTGAGTTGTTCGAGTTCCGACGACGCCACCCGCGCCACCGCGCCGCCCGAGAGTACCCCATGGGTGACGTGTGCGCTCACCGACTTGGCGCCGGCCTTCTTGAGCGCCTCGGCGGCGTTGCACAGCGTGCCCGCCGAATCGACGATGTCGTCGACCAGGATGCAGCGCCGGTCTTCGACGTCGCCGATGATGTTGACGACTTCCGAAACGCCCGCACGTTCGCGCCGCTTATCGACGATCGCAAGGTCCGCGTCAAGCCGCTTGGCGAGCCCCCGGGCGCGCACCACGCCGCCGACGTCGGGCGACACGAACATCAGATCGTCGCCGTTGAAATTGTCCTCGATGTCCTTGCCGAACACCGGGCCGGCGAAGAGGTTGTCGACCGGGATGTCGAAGAAGCCCTGAATTTGCCCGGCGTGGAGGTCGAGCGTCAGCACCCGGTTGGCGCCGGCCTCGGTGATCAGGTTGGCGACCAGCTTGGCCGAAATCGGCGTGCGCGGGCCGGCCTTGCGGTCCTGGCGGGCATAACCGAAATAGGGCAGTACCGCGGTGATGCGCCGCGCCGAGGCGCGCCGAATGGCGTCGATGCAGACCAGAAGCTCCATCAGGTTGTCGTTCGCCGGATACGAGGTCGACTGGATCAGGAAGACGTCCTCGCCACGCATGTTCTCGTGAATCTCGACGAAGACCTCCAGGTCGGAAAACCGGCGGATGCTCGCCTGCACCAGCGGCAGGTTGAGAAACGCCGCGATGGCTTCGGCGAGCGGCCGATTGCTATTGCCCGCCAACACCTTCATCGCCGCTTTCCTTGAGATAAGGTGGTTTCGTTCGGTTCGTCGCTCGTATCCGCGACCTCGGCCTGCGAGCGCGGCGGAATGTAACAAAGCGCCCCGGGCCTGTAAACGTCCTTGGGCGCGCCCGCGAAGTAGCGAATCAACGGTAGCCGGTGCGCTCGAGAAGCTCGATCACGCCTTGCGCGCCACCGGCGGCGACCGTTGCGGCAAGCGGTCCCCAGCGGCCGTCGAGGGCGCCTTCGGGCACCGTATTCCGTTGCGTAATCGCGCCGAGGCGGCGTCCGTCGGGTTCGAGCACTTCCCACAGCACCTCGACGCGCTGGTTCCCGGCGCCGGCGTCGGAGACCGTCACGCTGCCGAGCACGACCAGCGTGTTCTCGCCAAGCTCGCGGACGGGCGGCGCGCCGGCGCGCGCCAGCGCCCGCGACATGGCGATGTGGAGCGCCATATCGCCGTCGCCCGGCGCGCCGCTCACCGCTGCGACCGTCAGCGCCGGGCCGTGCGGCGCGCGGGCCGCCGTTGTCTCGCCGGCAAGCAGCGCGAGCACGTTGCCGGCCGCCGCGTCGGCAAGCTGGCCGCGTCTCTCGGACGTGGCAAGGGCGCCGCCAACCGCCCGTTGCCGGAAACCGCCCAACGAATTTCCCGCGGCGTCGCTCAGGGCCCAGCTCAGGACGCGGCCGTCGCCGTCTCCGCTCAGCGCGCCGACAAGGCGCAGGCTGCCGCGGTTGCCGCCAGTCGTGCTCGCCGGGACGTCGCGATCCCTGAGCGCCTTGGCCACGGCCCGGGCGACCGCCGGACCGGCTTCGCCCGAGGGCGCGACGACCAGAACGCCGCTGGCGTCGACCGGCCGCAGGGGATCGGTTACGGCGGGGCTGCGGGTGTCGGGAGCGAAGGGCCGCGGCAACGCGCCGCAGGCGCCGAGCGCCAGGCTCGCAGCGAACGCGAGCGCGACGATGCAACGCCTAGAGTACACAGCTTGCGACCAGGCCAACGGCGACGAGCGCGGCAAAGATGACGAGATGCGGCATTATCTCTACTTTAATTGACCGTCAGTTCGAGCGACGCTTTCGACAGGCGCTCGCAACCGGTTTCGGTGACGTGCACGCTCTCTCCGACCGCCATGCCCAGGCCGTGATCGCTGTCCATCAGGATCATGTGCAGGAAGAACACCATGCCGGGCCGGGCGATCACCGGGTTGCCGGCGTAGAACATCGGCCAGTCCATCCAGTTGGGCGCGAAAGTCGCACCCATGCTGTAGCCGCAGGCGTTGAGCCGGTGCTCGCGATAGCCGGCGGCGTCGAAGACGCGGGCGTGGGCGTCGAACACCGCGCCGACCGGCCGGCCGGGCCTCAGCGCCTCCTTGCTTGCGGCCAGCGCCTCGCAGCACGCCCGGTGCATGTCGCGCTGGCGCGCGCTCGCCTCGCCGGTGAGGATCGTACGCATCAGCGCCGCGTGATAGTGACGGAAAACGCCGGCGAACTCGATCATGAGCTGGTCCTGCGCATCGAGATGGCGGCGACCGCTGAAATAGCGGCACAACAGCGCGCCCCGGCCCGATCCGATGATGAACTCGTTGCCCGGGTAGTCGCCGTCGCCGCGAAACACGGCGCCCTGCATGGCGGCGAGAATGTCGCCTTCGAAGGCTCCCGGTACGGCGAGCCGCCGGGCCTCGTCGAGCGCGGCGTCGGCCAGTTCGGCGGCGCGTCGCACGTGCGCGAGCTCCGCCGCGCTTTTCACCACGCGCAACTCGTTCACCAGCTCGGAAGCATCTTCGAGCGCGCAGAAACCGGCGAGCGCGGCGTCGAGCATCCGCCAGCTTCGCCCCGTGAGTCCGTAGGCTTCGAGCTCGACCCCGAGGCGTTCGCCCCGGCAGCCGTGGGCGTCGAGGATCGCCCGCAGCTCGTTGGCCGGATTGGCCCCGGCGCGGTCGGTCCAGATCCGGATGTCGTCGATGACCGAAGTGTGACGCGCCTGGCGCAGGTCCGGTACGCGCGTCAGCAGCGTCATCGTTCCGTCGGCGCCGAGGTAGAGGCACTGGAAGTAGACGAAGCCGAAGCTGTCGTAGCCCGTCAGGTAATACATGCTCTCCTGACGGAACATCAGCAGGCCGTCGAGACCCTGCGCGGCCATGGCGGCGGTCGCGCGGGACTGACGGTCGGCGAACTCTTCGCGGCTGAAATGCAGCGCCATGCGCGCATTCTCCTCTTTGCGGGCGGGCGAGTGCCGGCGATTATTGCCGGGATTGCGGCGCGCCACAACGCACCGCGGACGCGCCGCGCCGACCGCGCCCTCACGCGGCGAGCACGATGGCCGAAAGCAGCCTGCCGTATGACGATTCGCCCGCCCGGCGAACGCGTCGGTAGCTGAAGAAGCGTTCGGGCTCGGCGCAGGTATCGTGCGCCGTCGTAGCGACGTGGGCCAGGCCGAGAGCGGCCAGGCGGCGCACGACGTAGCCCGGCAGGTCGAACAGATGATGACCGGCCCGTTGCGACGGCGCGAACAACGCCGCGTTGGCGGCGGCGTCCTTGCAGAACGCAGCGTGGAATTCGGGGCCCACCTCGTATGAAGCCGGGCCGATGCAGGGACCCACCGCAGCGACCGTGCGGCCGGCCTCGGCGCCGAGCGCGTTCATCGCCGCGACCGTCGTTTCGATCACGCCGCCGAGCGCACCGCGCCAGCCGGCGTGCGCGGCGCCGATCACGCCGGCGGCGGGGTCGGCGAACAGCACCGGCGCGCAGTCGGCGGTCAGCACGCCGAGCGCAATCCCGGGGCGGTTGGTCGCCAGCCCGTCGGCACGCGGCGCGGCGCCGCGCGGCCAAGGCGCGTCCGCCGTGACGCAGCGGTTGCTGTGGCACTGATGGACGGTGCACAACGCCGTCTCGTCGAGGCCCAGCCGCGCCGCCGCGCGCAACCGGTTCTCGGTGACGCGGGCGGGGGCGTCGTCGGAGCCGTAGCCGCAGTTGAGCGAGGCGAAGGGGCCGTCGCTCACGCCGCCCAGGCGGGTGAAGAAACCGTGGCGCACGCCTTCGGCAGCGTCCAGAACATCGGCGCGGACGATCACGGCGGCGCTTCCTCGAAGCCCGCCGGCGTCGGCGCATCGACCGGCGCGACGGCGAGCGCCTTGAACAGCGTTCCCATCATGCCCGGCGCGATCAGCCGTTCGAGTGCGGCATCGATATCGGCGCGCTGACGTTCGTCGGCGTTGTGCGCCAGCGCCGCGGCGCGCGCCTCGATGCCCAGCGCGAGCAGGAAATCACCCTGATTGACCGGGCCGAACGCCCGCGCCCCGGCCTCGCCGATCACCCGGGCGAGGGCGGCGAAATCGACCCGCGCCGAGAGGTCCGCGCTGCCGGGATCGTCGAGCACGTCGTGACGGTCGTGGCGGCGTACCGCCTGCAGGGTGTCGCCGAGGGGTCCGCGCTCGCTGGCATAGTCGATCACCAGGGCCCGTCCGCCCGAAGCGGCAACGCGGCGGCCGATCTCGTGGCCGAGGCCGATGGCCGCAGGCGAGACCTCGGCGACGCTGTTCGGTGGCGCCATGTTTTCTTGGTTCGCGAGCAGCGCAACCGCCGGCGTCGGTCCCGGCGCAAGGACGAAACGGAAGCGCCCCGAGTCCGGGTCGGCATCGACCAGGCGTTCGCGCCAGGCGCCCGGCAGGCGCACGAACTGATGGATCGGCAAGGCGTCGAACAGCTCGTTGGCGACCAGCAGCAGCGGGCCTTCGGGCACGTCCGCGAGACCGTCGTGCCAGCGCACGTCGACCCCGGCGAACGTCCGCTCCTGGACCGCGCGCAGCGCCGGGCTGGTCTCCACCAGGTGGAGCTCGAACGCCTCGCGGCAGCCGGGTAGCGTCGCGATGGCGCGCAGCGCGTCGGCCATCAGCGTGCCGCGCCCGGGACCGAGTTCGACGAGCAGCACGCGTCCGGGCCGCTCCATCCGTTGCCACTCGGCGGCGCACCACAGGCCGATCAGTTCGCCGAACATCTGGCTGACCTCGGGCGCGGTGATGAAATCACCCTCGAAGCCGAAGGGATCGCCGCGCATGTAATAACCGTAACGCGGATGGTCGAGCGCCGCGGCCATGAACTCGGCGACCGTGAGCGGGCCGGCGATCCTGATTTGCGTGCGGAGCTGGTGGGCGAGCGAACTCACCGCCGTGCCGTCTTGCGCGGCGCCGGTTTGCGCGCCGGCGCGGCCCAACTCCGGCTGCGCGCCATCAGCCAGAGCCCCAGGGCGATCATCGGCAGCGACAGGAGCTGGCCCATGGTGGCGCCGCCCAGCACAAAGCCGAGATAGGCGTCGGGTTGGCGGAACAGTTCGCCGATGATGCGGAACACGCCGTAGCCGACGAGGAAGGATCCGGTGAGAAAGCCGGGTCGTTGGCGCGCGCCGGTGAACCGCCAGATGACGAACAGGATGGTGAAAAGCAGCAGGCCTTCGAGTGTCGCTTCGTAGAACTGGCTGGGGTGGCGCGGTTCGGGTCCGGCGCGCGGGAAGATCACCGCCCAGGGAACGTCGCTCGGCCGGCCCCACAGCTCGCCGTTGATGAAATTGGCGATGCGCCCGAAGAACAACCCGATCGGCGTCGCGCAGGCGACGAGGTCGGCGAGCGTGAGCAGCGGCACCCCGCGCTTGCGCGCGAACAGGACAAGGGCGGCGAGCACGCCCAACGCGCCGCCGTGGAACGACATCCCGCCCTGCCAGACATAGAGTACGTCGAGCGGATGCGCGAAGTAGTACCCGGCCTTGTAAAACAGGACGTAACCGAGCCGGCCGCCGAGTACGATGCCGAGCGTCGCCCAGACGACGAAGTCGTCGACCGTCCGGGCGTCGGGACCGTTCGGGGTCCGTGCACCGAGCCAGATCAGGTAACGCCAGCCGAGCAGGATGCCGGCGATGTAGGCGAGCGCGTACCAGCGAATGGCGAACGGGCCGATCTCGACGAGTATCGGGTCGATTGCCGGGAAGGCGATGGCGAAGCTCATCGGTAAGGGTCCGGACGGCCGAGGAAGTTGTGGACATAATCGGCGACGCCGTCCTCGAGCGCAACAAACGGCGCGCCATACCCGGCGGCGCGCAGCCGGGCCGTTTCCGCTCTTGTGAAGTACTGATACTTCCCGCGGATCTTCGCCGGCGTGTCGATATAGACGATCTCGGGCTCGGCGCCGAGGGCGGCGTACACCGCCTGCGCCAGATCGGCGAAACTGCGCGCCGTGCCGGTGCCGAGATTGAAGAGGCCGTTGGTCTGCGGGTTGTCGTAGAGCCAGAGCATCACCGAGACGCAGTCCGCGACCGCGACGAAATCGCGCATCTGACCGCCGTCGGCGTAATCGGGATGATGCGAGCGGAAGAGCCGGACCGGTTCGCCGCGCGCGGCCCGCTCCCAGACCTGGACGACGACGCTGCGCATCGCGCCCTTGTGGTACTCGTTGGGGCCGTAGACGTTGAAGAACTTGAGCCCCGCCCATTGCGGCGGCCGCGGTGCGCCGTCGGCGGCCCACCGCACCACCCGGCGATCGAACAGGTGCTTCGACCAGCCGTAGAGGTTGAGCGGCCTGAGCCGCGCCAGCGCCTCGGGCGCGGCGTCGTCGTCGAAACCCTGTGCGCCGTCGCCGTAGGTCGCGGCCGACGAGGCGTAGATCAACCGGGCGCGGTGGGCCGCGCACCAGCGCCAGAGCGCGAGGCTGAAGGTGAAGTTGACGGACATCACGAGGTCGGCGTCGGTTTCGGTGGTCGACGATACCGCCCCGAGATGGAAAACCGTTTCGACCGCATCGCCGTGACGATCAAGGAAGTCGTGCAGTCCCTCGGGAGCGACCAGTTCGGCGATTTCGTGCTTGGCGAGGTTGCGCCATTTGTCGTCGCCGCCGAGACGGTCGCAGACCACGACCTCGCGCTCGCCGCGCTCGCCGAGCGCCGCGACCAGGTTCGATCCGATGAAGCCGGCGCCGCCGGTGACCACGATCATGGCGTTTCCGAATTGCCGCCGGCATCCCGCGCCAGCCGGCCTTGAACGTAGTGACTTATAGGTATTCGCCGGGAACGCCGCAAGCCGCCGCGCTTGCCGGGTGGGACCCTGCGTCCCATAATGCGCCGCAGACCGGCAGGGGGCTCATCCCGTCATGCAGAGCGACAACCGTTTCATCGATGATCTGGCAAAGGTGGCCGCGAGCGCCGTGGGCGTCGCCGCCGGCGTCAAGGACGAGGTCGAGGCGCGCCTGCGCGCGCAGTTCGAACGGATGCTCGACGGCATGGACCTCGTGCAGCGCGACGAGTTCGATGCGGTCAAGGCGATGGCCGCCGAGGCGCGCGCCGAGAACGAACGCCTCGCCAAACGTCTCGCCGCGCTTGAGAAGGTCGCCGGCGCGGCCAAGACCGGCGTCAAGCAAGACGGGCCCCGCAAGAAGACCGGCAAGCGTTCGCGGGCCGGCTAAGCCGGAATCCTCGATCCTGTGGTCCGCAGGACGTCCGCTTGATGGTACGATCTTTTCCCCGAGCAAGCCGATGACGCCCTATATCGGAAACGCTCCCTATTGTTACGCGAACGCTACGGCAATGCTGCTCGCTTGCCATGGCGAGGCGATCGACGCCGGCACCATCGAGTGCCTGACCGGCGTGGGCATCGGCGCCCGCTGGTGGCGTCGTGACGAGGCGATCTATTTCAGTGTCGTGCCGCCCGACGTCGGCGTCAGTCGCGCCTTGGCGCTGCTCGGGTTCGATTTCATCGAGGAGGTTGGCGGCGACGGCGCGCCGCCGCCCTACGCGGAAATTCGCGCCCGCCTCGCCACCGGTCCGGTGATGATCGGCCCCCTGGATATGGTGCATCTCAGCTACTTGCCGAACGCGCGCGATCTCGCCGGGGTCGACCATTATGTCTTGTTGACCCAACTTTTCGACGATCATGCGCGGCTGCACGATCCATATGGATATCCCAACGTGCGGTTGGAGCTCGACGACCTGGCAAGAGCGTGGGAGGCCCGCGCCGTCAGCTATCGCCGCGCGCCCTACCGCTATTGGGCCAAGCCGTCGAGGATCGCATCGCCCGGCGAGTCGGATTTGCGACGCGCCGCCATCGCAGCCTTCAGGAGCACCTACGCGGCCTCCGGGAGCACCCCACCGACGGAAGACATCCTGATCGGGCCCGCCGCCTATGAGGCGGCGGCATGCCGGATCCGTAAAGGCGAGGCCGACGCCCTGCTCGGACTCCTGAAGCATTTCGGGCTCCCGCTCGGCGCCCGGCGGGCCCACGATCTTGCGCTGTTCCTGCGATCGGGCGATGCGTCGCTCGCCGATCTCAAGCGCGAACAGTCGGAGGCATTCATCGACGGCTATCGCCACGTGATCGACGGCGAAATCGCCCGGGTCGCCGATTCCATTCTGATGATCGGTGATCTCGACGAGCGTTTCGGACGGCGCCTGCGCGCTTCCTGACGGGGTCCGTCGGCGCGCGCACGCCGAATCGCCCGGCCATCGGTCGTAGCCGCGAGAGAACGGTTGCGTTGGGCGTCTCTCTCTGGCAACCTACTGTCCATAGGGTCCCGATGCCGACTAACTACA
>JBHHZM010000107.1:0-10594 GCA_046758065.1 Alphaproteobacteria bacterium
GACAACTCCAGCTTCCTCGGTCAGGACCGGATGGACAACCTGTTGAAAGCTCACATCTAGGACTTCACTAACAGTCCGCGCCCGACCGACGGCAATCGTGGCGCCGGTCCGGGAGTCCTGCCGCAAACCGAGCCTTGCGCCGCCCCGCCGGCGGCCGAGCGGTAAACGCCCGGTTAAGACTTCGCCGCCTATCATGAGCGCACCGCCGCATTGGGGGAGCCTTCCGCCCGGAAGCGATGAGCGCGCCACTCGCATACCGGTCCCGCAACCGGACCGTCGAAGCCTCCGCCGACCGGCTCGCGTTCCTCGCCGCCTTCGGCCGCGACCTGTTGGCGCCGTCCGATCCCGACGCCACGCTCGGCGCGGCGCTCGGCGAGATCGCCGGTTTCCTCGCGGTCGAGGCCGGGGCGCTGTTCGTACTCGACGACGGCGACGAGGCGCTGGTCTGCCGGGCGAGCGTCGGCGCGCGCGATCTCCGCGGCTTGCGGCTGGCGCCCGAGACCGGCGTCGTCGGCCGCTGTTTGTGCCGGGGCGCGGCGGAAGCCGTCGCCGATCCGGCGAGCGACCCCGATTTTCCCGCCGCCCACGACGAAGCCCGCGGGTTGCCCGCGCGGGCGATCCTGTGCGCGCCGCTCGCCGCGGGCGAACGCCGGCTCGGCGTCATCGAGCTCGTCAACCGGCGCGACGGCCGGCCGTTCGACGCCGCCGACGCCGACCTGTTGTGCGCGGCGGCGAACACGATCGGGCTCGCCGTCGCCAACGCCCGGCTCACCGCCGCGCTGGTCGAGCAGGAAGGGGTGCGCCGCGAACTCACGCTCGCCGCCGAGATCCAGCGCAACCTGCTGCCCAGAACCGCCCCGTCGGCGTTCCCGGTCTACGGCCTCAACCGGCCGGCGCGACAGGTCTCGGGCGACTTCTTCGATTATTTCACGCGGCCCGACGGACGCGTCCCCTTCGCCCTCGGCGACGTTTCGGGCAAGGGCATGAATGCGGCGCTGCTGATGGCCAAGACGGCGAGTCTGTTCCGCTGTCTCGCCAAGAACATCGACGACCCGGCGGCGCTGCTGTCGGTCGTCAACCGCGAGATCTGCGAGACCGTCTCCCGCGGCATGTTCGTCACCATGGTGGCCGGAGTCTACGAACCGGCGACCGGTCAGTTGCGCTTCGCCAACGCCGGCCACGAGCCGCCGCTCTGGCGCCGGCCCGACCGCAGCTATCGCACCTTTCCCGCCGAGGCGCCGCCGCTCGGGATCCTGCCGGACATCAGTTTCGATACCCGGCGGATCCAGCTCGACGGCGGCGAGTTCTACGTCTTCACCGACGGCCTCACCGAATTCGGCTACAAGGACGGCGAGACGCTCGGCGTCGACGGCCTCATCCAGCTCGTCGAGGTGCTGGCCGAACTGCCGCTCGCCGAACGGCTCGAAGCGTTGCTCGCCGAGCTCGACCGCGACGGCTGGGAGGCGCGCGACGACCTCACCGTGTTGACCATCGACGACGCCTGGGTGAAGCGCGATGAGTGACGCGACGTCCGCCGCCGGCGCGACCGAACCGCTGGTCGAGCTCAGCTTCCCGGCGCGCGCCGACCGGCTCAAGCTCGCCCGCGCCAGCGTGCTCGCCGCGGCCCGGATGTGCGGCTTCGACGAGCAGGCGGCGCAGGACATCGTGCTCGCGGTCAACGAAGCCTGCCAGAACGTGATCGTCCACGCCTACAAGGGCCGCGACGACGGCCGCATCGAGCTCAGCATCCTGCGCGAACGAGACGGCGTCGTCTTCCGGGTGCGCGATTTCGCCCCCCCGGTCGATCCCGCGACGATCCGACCGCGCGACCTCGACGACGTGATGCCGGGCGGGCTCGGCACCCACTTCATCCGCGAAATCATGGACGCCGCCGACTTCTCCCCGCTCGCCGCCGGCGGCAATCTTCTCGAAATGAAAAAGCGAACCGGTGATCCGACATGACCGATAACCCGACCGCCGCCGTCAGCGAAACCCAGGGCAAGCTGGTTGTCAGCCTCGCCGGCGACATCGACCTCGAACGCTCGGCCGCGGTGCGCAAGCTGTTGCTCGACTGCGTCGAACGGGACCGGGACGTTCTCGTCGACCTGTCGGCGGTCGACTACATCGACAGCTCGGGGATCGCCAACCTGATCGAGGCGTTTCAGGCCAGCAAACAGCGCGGCACCGGCTTCGGTCTCATCGCGGTCAGCGAGCAGGCGATGCGCGTGCTCGAACTCGCACGCCTCAACAAGGTTTTCACCATCCACGCCGCCGTCGCCGACGCCGTGGCCGCGCGCTCCTGACCGGGGAGAGTGGCGTGCTGCGCTTCGTCGAAGGACTCGGCCGCGGCGCCGTGCGCGGCCTCGACGAGGTTGGTTACGGCGCCGCGCTGTTCGGCGAGAGCGCCTACTGGACTCTGCTCGGCCGCTCCCGGCGCCAGCCGGTGCGCCTCGCCGAGGTCGCGAACCAGGCGGCGCAGGCCGGGATCGACGCCCTGCCCATCGCCACCCTGCTGTCGATCACCATCGGCGTCATGCTGGCGATTCAGAGCCTCTATTCGCTCGGCCTGTTCGGCGCCGAATCCTACGCCCATGTCGGCATCGCGCTGTCGGTGACGCGCGAGTTCTCGCCGCTCATCATCGGCATCCTGGTGGCCGGGCGTTCGGGCTCGGCGCTCGCCGCGCGGCTCGCCACCATGACGATCAACCAGGAGGTCGACGCGCTCCGCGCCATCGGCGTCAACCCGGTGCGCTTCCTGGTCGTGCCGGCGCTGCTCGCCATGCTGGTGATGGTGCCGGCGCTCACGGTGTGGTCGATGGCGAGCGCGATCGTCGCCGCCGGAATCTACGCCTCGGCGGTGCTCGACGTCACGCTCGGGGCGTTCCTGTCCGACGTCTTCGGGATGCTGACGGCCGCCGATCTCGCTCAGGGCCTGTGCAAGAGCCTGCTGTTCGGCGTCCTGATCGCCCTCATCGGTGCGGTGAACGGGCTGCGCGTCACGGGCGGCGCCGAGGGCGTCGGCAGGGCGACCACGCGGTCGGTGGTGCACAGCCTGCTGGCGATCGTTGCCGCCGACATGATCGCCGCCGCCCTGCTGACGGTATGACATGACCGCGATCTCACCGGTTCCGTCCCTGTCCAATCCGGTACTCAGCCCGACCCGTCCGGCGGTCGTCGAGGTGCGCGGCCTCGATGCCCATTACGGGGGCCGACAGGTGCTGTTCGGCGTCGATCTCGAGGTGCTCGAAGGCGAGATCATGGTGATCATGGGCGGCAGCGGTTCGGGCAAGAGCACGCTCATGCGCCACTTCATCGGGCTCGCGACGCCGAGCGCCGGCAGCGTTCGGCTGCTCGGCAAGGACATCGCCCGGATCGGCGCCGACGAGATGCTCGACCTGCGCCGCGACATCGGCGTCGCCTTCCAGGGCGGCGCGCTGTTCAGCTCGATGACGGTGACCGAGAACATCATGCTGCCGCTTTGCGAGCATACGCGTCTCGACCGCCGGACCATGGAGATCATGGCCCGGCTCAAGCTCGAGGTCGTCAATCTCGCCGGGTTCGGCGGGCTGATGCCGGCCGAGCTATCGGGCGGCATGCTCAAGCGCGCCGCGGTGGCGCGGGCGATCGTCATGGACCCGAAGCTGCTGTTCTTCGACGAACCCTCGGCGGGCCTCGACCCGGCGGTCTCCTCGGCGCTCGACGACCTGATCCGCCGCCTGCGCGACGCCATGAACATGACCATCGTCGTCGTCACCCACGAGCTCGAGAGCGCCTTCGCCATCGCCGACCGCATCGCCATTCTCGACGGCGGGCGGATGCTGGCGGTCGATACGGTCGAAAAGGTGCGCGGCAGCCGCGACGCGCGGATCCGGAATCTCCTCGACCGGCGGGCCGACCCCAGCGCGTTCGATCCGGCGGCGTATCTCGACCGGCTTGCCGGCGGGCCGCGGCGGGACGGGGCCGACTGAAGGGATCGACAGGGACATGCGAAGCCGCAATCTCAACTACGTCGCCGTTGGCTTTTTCGTGCTGGCGATGCTGGGCGCGACGATCGGCGCGGTCGTCGTCATCAACGGTCGCGCCCGCGTCACCGACGGCTATTACGTCGTGCTCGACAACGTCGCCGACGTGAAGTTCGGCACCCAGGTGCGCTACGAGGGCTACCCGGTCGGCCAGGTCGAGGATATCGAGCCCGAGGCCGAGGGCGCGCGCATGCGCTTCCGCGTGCATGTCGGGGTCGAACGCGGCTGGCGTATCCCCGCCGACAGCGTCGCGCGGATCGGCAGCACCAGCTTCCTCGCCGCCAAAACGATCGATATCGCCAGCGGGCGGAGCGCGGCGATGCTGAGCCCCGGCGACACCATCGCCGGCGCGCCGCCGGCCGACGTCTTCGCGGTGATGAGCGCGGTCGCCGGCGAGGTCAGCGACCTCAACCGCGACAGCGTCAAGCCCCTGATCGCGCGTGTCGACGGCATGGTGGCGCGCCTCGGCAGCCGGCTCGAACGGGACCTGACCCGCCTGCTCGCCACCCTCAATACCCTCGCCGAGACGGTAAATAAAGATGCGCCGACGCTCACCGCCTCGTTCGAAGATCTCGCCGGCGAGCTCAACGCGAGCGCGCGCAACCTGCGCCGCCTGCTCTCGCCCGGCAACGTCGAGACGGTCGAGCGCGTGCTCGTCAACGTCGAGGGCGCCAGCCTGTCGCTCGCCGCCGTGACCCGCGACCTCGAAACCACCGGACGCGAGGTCGGCAGCCTGATGCGGAGGCTCGACGCGATGGTGAGCGAAAATCGCGGCGACGTTGACAAATCGCTAAGGGACGCCCGTTACACTCTGCGCGCGGTCGCCCAGAACATCAACGCGATCATGCACAACCTCGACGGTACCTCGCGGAACATGAACGAGTTCAGCCGCATGATCCGGCGCAACCCCGGTCTCCTACTCGGCGGCCCGCCGCCGGAAGAGGTGGTCCCGGCGGCCCGGGTCATCGACGGGACCTCGGGATGAAACATCGCTACCTCACGCTTGGGCTTCTCCTGTTTCTCGCCGGCTGCATGGGGTCGCCGCCGCCGGTGCCGCGCGATCACTACTATCGCATCGTCGTCCCGCTGCCCGCGGCGCAGTCCGGCGAGACGCTGTTGCCGGGCGTGGTTTCGGTGGCGCCGCTCGACGCCGATGGCCTGCTGCGCGAACGCCCGTTGCTCTACAGCTTGTCGCAGAATGGCAACGAAGTGCGGCAGTACGACTACTACTACTGGACCGACTCGCCGACGCGGATGTTGCAGAGCCAGATGGTCGCTTACCTGCAACGCAGCGGCCTGGCGCGCAGCGTGGTGACTCCGGCGCTTCAGGTCAGCGCCGATTACGAGGTCAAGGGGCGGATCAAGCGCTTCGAGCGCCTGCTCGGCGACGGGCCGCCGCGAGTGGTCGCCGAACTCGACCTCGCGCTCGTTGCGCTCGACGACAGCCGGCTGGTGGTCAACGGCAGCTACGCCGCAGAGATCGACTCCGCCGACGACAGCATGGACGCCGCCGTGGACGCGCTCAACGAGGCGCTCGCCGCAATCCTCGACCAGTTTCTCGCCAACGCCGCACGGGGCTGAAGGGGCCGCGCCTCAACCGGATTTGAGCCGGCTCGCGATCCCGGCGACGTGACGACCTTGGAACCGGGCGATCGAAAGCTCGATTTCGGTCGGCCGGCGTGAGCCGTCGGCGTCGGCAAGCGTCGTCGCGCCGTAGGGCGTGCCGCCGGCGACTTCGCTCATGGTCATCAGTTCGGGACAGGTATAGGGCACGCCGACGACGACCATGCCGTGGTGGAGCAGCGTGCTGTGGAACGAGGTGATCGTCGTTTCCTGGCCGCCGTGCTGGCCGCCGGTGCTGGCGAACACACTGCCCACCTTGCCGACCAGCGCGCCCGACTGCCACAGCCCTCCGGTCTGGTCGAGGAAGTTGCGCATCTGCGCCGCCATGTTGCCGAACCGGGTCGGCGTGCCAAACAGTATGGCGTCGTAGTCGCCGAGCTCGCCCGGCTCGGCGATCGGCGCGGCCTGGTCGGTCTTGGCGTGGATCTGGGTGAGCGTTTCGGCCGGCATCAGCTCGGGCACACGCTTGACGGTCACCTCGGCGCTGGCGACCTCGCGCGCGCCTTCGGCGACCGCCTCGGCCATCGTTTCGACATGTCCCCAAGTGCTGTAATAAAGGACGAGAATTCCGGTCGTCATGCGGGTGTTCTCCTCAAAGTCGGGTGCGGGGCCGTTTCAGGCGCGGTCGGTTGCGGTTTTGGCGCCGCCGGGCCGGCGGAGGGCATAGGCGCCGTCGCCCAGAAGCGCCTGAACGACGGCGGCGAGCGTGAGGAAAATCGGATACTCCCAGCCGCCGCCCTTGGCCGAGAACAGCCAGCCGTTGGGCCAGTGGACGAGGAAGGCCGCGCCCAACAGCACCGGCACCAGCGCCAGCGCGACCCAGCGCGCGTACAGCCCGAGGATCAGCAGCGCGCCGCCGCCAAGCTCGGCCGCCATCACCACGTAAGCGACCCAGCCGGGCAGCCCGAACGATTCGAAGAACTGGACGGTGCCCGGCATCGTGAACACGAACACCTTGAGCAGGCTGTGGGCGATGAACATCACGCCAAGTCCGAGGCGAAGGAGAAGCGCCGCCATGGGCGCGGTGCGGTTGTCGATCATGGTGTTCTCACCTCACGTCTGTAGTGCGAACTGCCTTGCCAATCGGCGGCGGTCTTGCGGCGCGGTTCGCGGCGATTGCGTCCGCCGCCCCTGTGGCGTAAGATTGTTACATATAGTAACTGATTTCGATTGAAAAGTAGGTACCGTTAGGTAACTAAGATGTTTGCTTCCATGCCTGAAGGTCCGCAATGACCGCGTTCGAGCGTTCCGGGCCGAGGCGATGTCCCTCGGCGCTTCCGCAGAGCGCGATGGGCTGCCCGATGGATTCGCTCTTGCGGCTGCTGATGGGGCCGTGGACGACCTATCTGCTCTGGGTTCTGCGCTGCCGCGGGCCGTTGCGTTTCGGCGCGCTCAAACGCGAGGTGGCGGGGATTTCGGCCAAGGTCCTGACCGAGCGCCTGCGCATGCTCGAACGCGCGGGCGTCGTTTACCGCGACCACAAGCCGACGATCCCGCCGCAGGTGACCTATGGACTGACACCGCGGGGCGACGAGCTTGGCGGCGTGCTCGATTCCCTCGACGCCATCGCCCGGCGCTGGCGTGCCGAGCAAACAGGGGAGCGCCCGGGGTCTTGAAAGGGACCTACGATCTTGTGGTGCGCGGCGGCGAGGTGATCGACGGCAGCGGCGCCGGGCGTTTTGCGGCCGACGTCGGCGTTCGGGACGGACTCATCGCGGCGCTCGGCGATCTCGGCGAGGCCGGCACGGGGCGCGAGATCGACGCTTCGGGGCGCATCGTCGCGCCGGGGTTCATCGACGTTCATACCCACGACGACGGCGTGCTACTGTCTCGGCCCGGCATGGCACCCAAGACGAGTCAGGGCGTGACCACGGTGATCGCCGGCAACTGCGGGGTGAGTCTCGCGCCGCTCGCGCTCGCCGGCCGGCTACCGCCGCCGCTCGATCTCGTCGCCGACGAAAGCCTGTACCGCTTCGCCGATTTCGGCGGCTATCTCGACGCCCTCGATGCGGCCCCGCCGGCGGTCAACGCCGCGTTTCTGGTTGGTCATTCGACGCTCCGCGTCGGCGCGCTCGACGCCCTCGATCGTCCGGCGACCGAAACCGAAATCGCCGTGATGCGCGAACGGCTCGAAGACGCGCTCGACGTCGGGGCGCTGGGTCTTTCCACCGGCCTGTTCTACAAGCCCGCGCGGGCCGCGCCGACCGGCGAGGTGATCGCGCTTGCGCAAGCGCTCGCGCCCGTGGGCGGCGTCTATACGACGCATATGCGCGACGAGAGCGACCATGTGACCGAGGCGCTCGAAGAAGCGTTCGCCATCGGCCGCGCCGCCGGGGTTAAGGTGGTGATCTCGCACCACAAGGTGCAGGGCGTGCGGAATTTCGGTCGCACCCGCGAGACGCTGGCGCTGATCGAGCGGGCGCGCGAACGCCAAAAGGTCGCGCTCGACGTCTACCCCTACACCGCGTCTTCGACGGTCCTGTCGCCGGAAAGCGCCGCGCTCGCCGCGCGCACGATCGTCACCTGGTCGAAGGCGATGCCCGGGATGGCCGGTCGCGACCTCGACGAGATCGCCGATGCGCTCGGCGTCGGCAAGGACGCGGCGATCGAACGGCTTCAGCCCGCCGGCGCGGTCTACTTCTCGATGGACGAGAACGACGTGCGGCGCGTGCTCGGCTTCGCGGGCGCGATGGTCGGCTCCGACGGCCTGCCCAACGACGAGCACCCCCACCCGCGACTGTGGGGCGCTTTCCCCCGCGTGCTCGGTCGTTACAGCCGCGAGCTCGGGCTTTTCGACCTCGAACAGGCGGTCCACCGCATGACCGGTCTTCCGGCGGCCGAGTTCGAACTCGCGGGACGCGGCAGGATCGAGGTCGGCGCGACCGCCGATCTCGTGGTCTTCGACGCCGACCGGATCATCGACCGCGCCAGTTTCGAGGCTCCGACCGAGCCGGCGGCGGGGATCGACGTCGTTCTCGTCAACGGCGAGGCGGTCTGGTGCGACGGCCGCCCCACCGGCGCCCGCCCCGGTCGGGTGCTGAGGCGGCAGGCGTTACAGCGGGCGGCGACGTAACAGGCGCTCCGCAACCCGCCGCCCCCAAATCACGCTTAGGCGTTCTTCCCTCGACCGCGCTTTGCCTGTGCGTCCTCGCGGATGGCGGAGAGCGTCGTGCGCGGGGTGATCGCTTCCGGATCGAGCCTGAGTTCGATCACCGCGCAGCGACCGGCGTCGAGCGCGCGCTCGAGCGCGGGTGCGAAGTCCTGCGTGCGCTCGATCGTCTCGCCGTGGGCGCCGAAACTCCTCGCCCAGGCGGCGAAGTCGGGGTTGACGAGATCGGTGGCGATGGTTCGTCCGGGGTAGCTGCGTTCCTGGTGCATGCGGATGGTGCCGTAAATCCCGTTGTTGACCAGCAGGATCACCGGCGCCACGCCGTGGCGCAGCGCGGTGGCGATCTCCTGGCCGGTCATCAGCGCGCCGCCGTCGCCGACCAGGCAGATGACCGGACGCTCGGGCTCGGCGAGCTTGGCGGCGATCGCCGCGGGCACGCCGTAGCCCATCGCGCCGCAGGTCGGACCGAGCTGGCTGCGGAAGCGCGAGTAACGGTAGAAGCGATGACCCCAGGCGGCGAAGTTGCCACCGTCGGTGCAGACGATAGCCTCGGGCGCGAGACGTTCGTGCAGTTCGGCGACGATGGCGCCCAGGTCGAGCGCGCCGGGGATCGGCCCCGGCTCGATCCAGGCGAGGTAATCGCGCCGGGCCTCGGTGGTCCACGCAGACCAGGGCGCGGCGTCGAGCGGGGAAACCGTGCGCGCGGCCGCGGCGAACGCGCCGGGGGAAACGGCGATGGCGAGGTCCGGACGGTAGACGCGCCCGATCTCCTCCGCGCCGGGGTGAACATGGACCAGCGTCTGCCGGGGGCGGGGCGGCGTCGGCAGGGTATAGGTCTGCGTCGTCGCCTCGCCTAAGCGGGCGCCGACGACGATCAGCAGATCGGCCGCGGCAATGCGCGCGGCGAGCGCCGGATTGATCCCGAGCCCGACATCGCCGGCGTAACAGGGGTGGTCGTTGTCGAACAGATCCTGGCAGCGGAAGCTGGCGCCGGCGGGCAGCGCGAAGGCCTCGGCGAAGGCGACGATGTCGGCCGCGGCGGTGGCGTCCCAGCCACCGCCGCCGACCAGCAGAAAGGGACGCTCGGCGGCGGCAAGCAGACGGCGAAACGCGACCATCGCGTCGCCGTCGGGAACGGGACGGCCGAGGCGGAAAGGGCCGGCGTCGGCGACCGCGGCGCGCTCGCGCAGCATGTCCTCGGGGATTCCCAGCACCACCGGCCCCGGCCGCCCGACGCAAGCGGTGTGGAAGGCGCGGTTTAGCATTTCGGGAATCCGCTCCGCCGAGTCGATCTCAGTCGCCCATTTCGTCGTCGACCCGAACATCGCCGCGACGTCGATCTCCTGGAACGCCTCGCGACCGCGGTAGTCTCGCCCGACCTGGCCGACGAACAGCACCATCGGCGTCGAGTCCTGGAAGGCGGTGTGCACGCCGATCGCCGCGTTGCAGGCGCCGGGGCCGCGGGTCACGAAACAGACGCCGGGCCTGCCCGTCAGCTTGCCATGGGCCTCGGCCATGAAGGCGGCGCCGCTCTCGTGCCGGCAGGTAATCAGGCGGACGGCGGCGCGCGCGTCGTAGAAGGCGTCGAGCGCGGCGAGGAAGCTTTCGCCCGGCACGCAGAAGGCGGTGTCAACTCCGTGAATCCTGAGCGCGTCGACGAGGATTTGCCCGCCCGTGCGGTCGCGCGCCTGTTCGTTCATGGTGCCCTCTCCCCGTTCGCTTTTCGCCCCGGCATCCTGTCATAGCCTCCCGCCGGGCCGGAAGCTAGAGCGAGATGTGATGAGATAGAACCATTCTGACGGAGCGCATTTGCGACAAGGTCAAGGGGTTTGGCGCCGCC
>JBHHZM010000108.1:0-10251 GCA_046758065.1 Alphaproteobacteria bacterium
TGGCCGGTCATCAGCGCCAGCGCGATCAGGCAGCGCGCGTTGTCGGTGCCGTGGACGTGCTGCGAAACGCCCATGCCCCAGAAGATGATCGCGCGTTCGGCGCGGGCGTAGCTGCGCGCCACCGTGCGCAGCGTCTCGGCGTCGACGCGGCAGATCGCGGCCATCTCCTCGGGGGGGAATTTCTTCACATGCTCGGCGAGCGCCTCGAAGCCCTCGGTATGCGCCTCGACGTACTGCCGGTCGTAGAGTTTTTCCTCGACGATGACGTTCATCATGGCGTTGAGCATGGCGACGTCGGTGCCGGGGGCGAACTCGAGCATATGCGTGGCGTGCGGCTTGAGCGCCTGCCCGCGCGGGTCGCAGACGATCAACGTGGCGCCGGCCTTGGCCGCGTTCTTGAAGAACGTGGCGGCGACCGGGTGGTTCTCGGTCGGGTTGGCGCCGATGACGATAATGACGTCGGCCTTGAGCGCGTCGGTGAACGGCGCGGTGACTGCGCCCGAGCCGATGGTTTCGAGCAGCGCCGCGACCGAGGAGGCGTGACACAGCCGCGTGCAGTGATCGACGTTGTTGGTGCCGAAGCCGGTGCGCACCAGTTTCTGGACGAGATAGGCTTCCTCGTTCGAGCCCTTGGCCGAGCCGAAGCCGGCAAGCGCCCGCCCGCCGTCGCGGTCGCGGATGCGCTTCAGGCCCCCGGCCGCGCGGTCGAGCGCCTCTTCCCAGCTCGCTTCGCGGAAGTGGCTTGCGGGGTCGGCGGGATCGACGTCATCGAAGGCGGACTTCGGCACGCCGTCTTTGCGGATCAGCGGCCTGGTCAGGCGGTGCGGATGGCGCACGTAGTCGAAACCGAAGCGGCCCTTGACGCAGAGCCGCCCCATGTTGCCCGGTCCCTCGCGGCCTTCGACGTAGAGAATATCGTTGTCCTTGAGGTTGTAGGTGATCTGGCAGCCGACGCCGCAGTAAGGGCAAATGCTGTTCACCTGCCGGTCGGCGAAGCCGTTGCGCGCGCCGTTTTCGTCGAGCAGGTTCGCCGGCATCAGCGCGCCCGTAGGGCAGGCCTGGACGCATTCGCCGCAGGCGACGCAGGTCGACGCCCCCATCGGGTCGTCGAAGTCGAAGACCACCTTGGCTCGGGCGCCGCGGTAGGCCATGCCGATCACGTCGTTGACCTGGGATTCGCGGCAGGCGCGCACGCAGCGCGTGCAGTGGATGCAGGCGTCGAGGTTGACCGCCATCGCCGGGTGGCTCGAATCGGCGGCCGGCGCTTCGCGCCGCGGGTAACGGCTCGAAAGCTGGCCCATGGCCTCGGCCCAGTGCCACAGCTCCGACTGCGGATCGTGGGCGCTTTCCCGGGCCGGCTGGTCGGCGAGCAGCAGCTCCATCACCATTTTGCGCGCGCTCTCGGCGCGGGAGGTGTCGGTCTTCACCACCATGCCCGGGGTCGGTCGGTGGATGCAGGAGGCGGCGAGCGTCCGCTCGCCCTCGATCTCGACCATGCACACCCGGCAGTTGCCGTCCGCCCGGTAGGTCGCTGCGGTGGAATAGCAGAGGTGCGGGATTTCAACGCCCTCGCGGACGGCGACCTGCCAGATGGTTTCGCCGGGCTCGGCGGCGACCTCTCGGCCGTCGAGGGTGAAGACGATTCCGTCGGTCATGCGAGGTCCTCCCGGAAATGCTTGAGAACCATCAACAGCGGGTTGGGCGCGGCCTGGCCGAGTCCGCAGATCGAGGCGTCCATCATGGCCGCCGAAAGCTCCCTGAGCAGCCCTTCGTCCCACTCGGGCCGGGCCATCAGCACCACCGCCTTTTCGGCGCCGACCCGGCAGGGGGTGCACTGGCCGCAGCTCTCGTCTTCGAAGAAGCGCATCAGATTGCGCGCGACGTCGCGCATGTCGTCGTGGTCGGAGAGCACGACGATCGCCGCCGAGCCGATGAAACAGCCGTGGGGCTGCAGCGTGTCGAAGTCGAGCGGCACGTCGCCGAGAGCGGCGGGCAGGATGCCGCCCGAGGCGCCGCCCGGCAGGTAGCCCTTGAACTCGTGGCCGTCGGCCATGCCGCCGCAGTACTCGTCGATCAGTTGGCGGACGGTGATACCGGCGGGGGCGAGCTTGACGCCGGGGTCTTTCACCCGGCCCGAAACCGAGAAGCTGCGCAGGCCCTTGCGCCCGTTGCGACCGTGGCCGGCGAACCACTCGGCGCCTTTTTCGACGATGTCGCGCACCCAGTAGACGGTCTCGACGTTGTGAATCAGCGTCGGCCGGCCGAACAGACCGACCTGGGTTGGGAAGGGCGGGCGATGGCGCGGCAGGCCGCGCTTGCCCTCGATGCTTTCCATCATCGCGCCTTCCTCGCCGCAGATGTAGGCGCCGGCGCCGCGCCTCAGATGGATGCGGGTCGCCGCCGCGAGACCCTCCGCCTCGATCGCCGCGATCTCGCGCGCGAGGACCTCGCGCACGCCGGGGTACTCGTCGCGCAGATAGATGTAGACGTCGGTCGCCTCCACCACCCAGGCGGCGACCAGCATTCCTTCGAGGCAGCGGTGCGGATCGCTCTCCATGTAGTAGCGGTCCTTGAAGGTGCCGGGCTCGCCCTCGTCGGCGTTGATCGCCATCAGGCGCGGCGCCGCTTCCTGACGCACGAAACGCCACTTGCGGCCCGCCGGGAACCCGGCGCCGCCGAGGCCGCGCAAACCCGAGGCCTCCATCGCCTCGATCAGCTCGTCCGCCTTGCGCCGGCCCGCGAGGCAGTCGCGCAGCAGCGCGTAGCCGCCCGTTTCCACGTAGGCCGCGTAGTCGACGTAGGGCGGAATGTCGGGAGCATGATCGCCGTTTGCCGCAAGCCCGGCCACCGCTTCCACGCTGGCGGGCGCGAGATGGCGATGGCCGACCTCGACCGCCGGGGCGCAGTCGCAGCGGCCCATGCAGGGGGCGCGAACGACGCGAACCCCGGGTCCGAGCCGCGACGCCAGTGTCGCGAGCAGGTCGCGCGCGCCCGCCATCTCGCAGCTCAGGCTGTCGCAGACGCGCACGGTGAGCGGCGGCGGCGGGGTCTCGCCCTCCTTGATCACGTCGAAATGGGCGTAAAAGCTGGCGACCTCGTAGACCTCGGCCATGGGCAGGCGCATTTCCTCCGCCAGCGCCCTGAGATGGGCGGCCGAGAGGTGGCGATAGGCGTCCTGGATCAGATGGAGATGCTCGATCAGCAGGTCGCGACGCCGGGGACGGTCGCCGAGCAGCGCGGCGACCTCGGCCCGCGCCGTTGCCTCGGGTTGACGGCCGCGCCCCTCGATCCTGGTTTTGCGCTTGCTCGACCCGGGATGACGAAACCTGTGGACTTCCGATCCGACCTCCGACATGCCGCCCAACCTGCCTTTCCTCTCTGTCCTCCCCCGGCCCGAACCTCGCAGACTCTCAGGGATTTGTAAACGCCGTGCACCGCCTTCCGGCGCCGTGCCCTAACCGTCCGGCGCGTTCGGATCGACCACCTCGAGCGCGATACGCCGGGCGTCGATCAGGCGCTTTCCCGCATTCTCGAAGTTCACCGTCACCCGATCGCCGATCGCCGACTGAACCTGACCGATACCCCAGTCGGCGCGTCCCGGATGGCGTACGAAAACGCCGGGAACGAGGTCGTTGCGCATGCCGTTTCTCCACTCGGCCGGTTTGCTGGTAAGGAATACATAACGCCGCTTTCATGATAGTACAGGCGCGCGGCGAAGACAGCCGCAAGGCGACAACCGGTGACAGGCACGAAAGGGGAACGATGGAAGATCTCAGGCTGGCGGCGCTTCTCTGTACGCGCCTGTGTCACGATCTGGTCGGGCCGGTCGGCGCGATCAACAATGGACTCGAATTGCTCGCCGAGCCGGGCGCCGGGAGCGACGACGACGTCGTCCGGCTGATCCGGCAGAGCGCCGGGGAAACCGCCCGGCGGCTCCAGTACTTCCGCGCCGCTTACGGTCTCCCGGCAGGCTCGGGAAAACAGCGTGCCCTCGACCGCGCCCGCGAACTCGCCGGAAGCTTCTTCGCCGAGGGCAAGCTCGCACTCGACTGGCCCGAGGCGCCCGGGACCGCGCCCGCCGCCGAAGAAGACTGTGCGCAACTCATCCTCAACCTGCTGCTCTGCGCTTCGGAGACCCTGCCCCGGGGCGGCCGTCTCGCGGTGCGCTGTGAGCCGGCCGGCGACGGTTTCACCCTCTCGGTCGATGCCAGCGGCCCGGCGATCAAGATCGACGCGGGCCTGCGCTCCGGCCTCGCCGGCGACCGAGAGATCGCCGCACTGGGACCGCGAGAGGTCCAGCCGCATTTCACGTTCCATCTGGCGAAGACGTTGGGTGCCAGCCTCGAACTGACGCAGCCGACGGACGAGTCGACGCGAATCTGTGCAAGAACCGCCTCCACGGGTTGAATCCCTGCGGCCCCGTTTCCGCTTTCGCAGCGCACTTTATAGCTTGTTAACCAGCCGCGCGCATTCTTGGCGATCAGCATGAACAAGCGCAGAAAACGGGGAGAATCCCTGTCTGCCGTGTCGTGGGAGAGCGCCGATGGACGACCTGCTGCGGGAGTTCCTCACGGAAACGGGCGAGGGCATAGCCCTACTCGATGTCGAGCTGGTCAAGCTCGAAAAGAATCCCAGCGATCCCGGGCTGCTGGGAGAGATTTTCCGCGTCGTCCACACCATCAAGGGCACCTGCGGGTTTCTCGGTCTGCCGCGTCTCGAGGCGGTCGCCCATGCGGCCGAGGAAGTGCTCGGCAGGTTTCGCGCCGGCGAACTCCCGGTGACCGAAGACGCGGTCTCGCTGATTCTCGAATCGCTCGACTGCATCAAGGGCATCCTTGGCGTCCTCGAAGATACCGAAGCGGAGCCGCCGGGCGAGGACAAGGAGCTGATCGCCCGCCTCAACGCCTACGCCGAATCCGCGGACGTCGGGGAGGCTGAAACAGCCGAGCCCGAGAGCGCCGCCGAGACCGCCCATGACGAGCCGCCGGCCGGTGCGGAACAACGACCGGTCGAAGACGCGGGCGCGCCGGGCGAACCCGCGCCGGCGATGGATGCGCCGCCCACAGCGCCGGCGCCGGCCGAAAAGCCGGCCGCCGCGACCAACAAACCCCGGAAACAGGAACCCTCGCTCGCCAGTCAAAGCATCCGCGTCGGTGTCGAGTTGCTCGAACACCTCATGACCATGGTCAGCGAACTGGTGTTGACCCGCAACCAGCTCCTGCAAATGGTTCGCGGGCAGATCGACAACGAGTTCGACGCCCCCCTGCAGCGCCTTAGTCACGTGACCACGGAATTGCAGGAAGGGGTGATGAAGACCCGCATGCAGCCGATCGGCAACGCCTGGGCGAAGCTCCCGCGGATCGTGCGCGACCTCTCGGTCGAACTCGGCAAGAAGATCGAGCTCAAGATGCTTGGTGCCGAGACCGAACTCGACCGCCAGGTCCTCGAACTGATCAAGGATCCGCTTACCCATATGGTGCGCAACTCGGCCGACCATGGCCTCGAACCGCCCGACGAGCGCAAGGCGGCGGGCAAGGACGAGACCGGCGAGATCACGCTCAACGCCTATCACGAAGGCGGCCATATCGTCATCGAAATTTCCGATGACGGCAAAGGGCTCGATCCCGAAAAGCTCAAGGCGAATGCGATCGAGAAGGGGCTCGCCGGCAAGGCGGAGCTCGCGGCGATGTCGGATCAGCAGCTCCTTCAGTTGATCTTGAGGCCGGGGTTCTCGACCGCGACGAAGGTGACCAACGTCTCGGGCCGCGGCGTCGGCATGGACGTGGTGAGAACCAACGTCGAGAAAATCGGCGGCACCATCGAGCTCAGCTCGGCCCTCGGAAAAGGAACCACCCTCGTCATCAAGATTCCGCTGACGCTGGCCATCGTTTCGGCGCTGATCGTCGAATGCCGGGGCGAGCGTTTCGCCATTCCCCAGATCAGCGTCGTCGAACTGGTGCGCGCGTCGGCCAATTCCGGACACGCAGTGGAAAGCGTCAACGGTACGCCGGTGCTTCGCCTGCGCGACCGGCTGCTGCCGCTGATCTCGCTGTCGCGAATTCTCGGGATCGGGGATGACGACGAAGATATTTCCCGCGACGCCGAGACCTTCATCGTCGTTTCCCAGATTGGCACCCACAGTTTTGGCCTCATTGTCGATCAGGTGTTCGATACCGAGGAGATCGTGGTCAAACCGGTTGCGCCGATGCTGCGGGACATCGGCGTCTATTCGGGCAACACCATTCTGGGCGACGGCAGCATCGTCATGATCCTCGACATGAATGGCATCGCCGCCGTCGCCACCCAGACGGGCATGGCGGGCGACCGCGAGGACGAGGCGACCACGAGGCACGAAACCGCCTCGCACGATTCGGTCTCGTTCCTGGTTTTCCGTGCCGGAGATGACACGCCGAAGGCGGTGCCGCTTGCCCTCGTCGCGCGGTTGGAGGAAATCGAGCGCCGAAACATCGAGCGATCCGATGGAAAGCCGGTGGTCCAGTACCGCGAACAGTTGATGCCGCTGATTTGCGTCGACCCTTGCCAGGCGCTTGACGGAGAGGGCAAGACGGCGGTGGTGGTGTTCTCGGACCGTGACCGCTCCATGGGTCTGGTGGTCGACGAGATCATCGACATCGTCGACGAGGAGCTTTCGATCGAGCTCGCCGCGAACCGACCGGGCGTCGTCGGCAGCGCCGTCATCGCGACCAAGACGACAGACATCATCGACGCCGGCTATTACCTGACACAGGCGTTCAGCGACTGGTTCATGCGCAAGGACGATTCGACCAACGACGACGGACACGCCAACCTGCTGCTGGTCGACGACAGCCCGTTCTTCCGCAACATGCTGGCGCCCCTGCTGACCGCGGCCGGGTACGACGTGACCATGGCCGAGGACGGCGACAATGCGCTCAAGCTTCTTGAGACCGGCCGCGCCTTCGACATCATCGTCAGCGACATCGAAATGCCGGGCATGGACGGCTTTGCCCTTGCCCGGGCCTGTCGCAACGACGATCGCTGGAAATCGACCCCGATCGTCGCCTTGACCTCGCACACCGCGCCCGAAGATTTCGACCGCGGACGCGAGGTCGGCTTCACCGATTACGTCGCCAAGTTCGACCGCGACGCGCTACTGACGGCATTGAGCCAGTCGCTTTCGATTACCGGAGACGCCGCGTGAGCAAGCAGAGCACAGCCAAGCCGGCGGGCGCGACGGGCGATGCGTCCGGACGCGCTTTTCAGGAATTCGTTACCGTCGAGATCGGCGGCCAATGGTTCGGCATTCCGGTGCTCACCGTGCAGGACGTCCTGGGCGCGCAGCATATCGCGCGCATCCCGCTTGCCCCGCCCGAGGTCGCCGGGTCTCTCAACCTTCGCGGCCGTATCGTGACGGCGATCGATCCGCGCATACGGCTCGGCCTGCCCGGGCGCGACGACGACGCGTCGGAAATGAGCATCGTGGTCGAGCATGACGGCGAGCTGTACAGCCTGATGATCGACTCGGTTGGCGAAGTGCTCAATCTCCCCGCCGACCGGTTCGAGTGCAATCCGGCGACGCTCGACAGTCACTGGCGGGATATTTCGGCCGGAATTTACCGCCTGGACGACCGGCTTCTCGTCGTTCTCGACGTCGCGCGCCTGCTCGATTTCGGCAAGCTCGAAGCGGCTTAGGCTCTTGCACAGAGCGGGCCGCGGTTAAGTTGTTTGGGACCGCCGTTGGAGACTTTACGATGAAATCGTGCCTTATCGTCGATGATTCAGCGGTCATTCGCAAGATCGCACGGAAGATTCTCGAAGAGCTCAAATTCGAAACTGCCGAAGCCGTCGACGGCAAAGAGGCGCTCGACCAGTGCAAGAAAAAGATGCCCGACGCCGTATTGCTCGACTGGAACATGCCGGTCATGAACGGGCTCGATTTCCTGCGCGCCTTGCGTCGTACCGACGGCGGCCGCGAGCCGATCGTCGTTTTCTGCACCACCGAGAACGATCTCAATCATATTCGCGAAGCCATGGAGGCGGGCGCCAACGAATACATCATGAAGCCGTTTGACGGCGAGATCATCGAGACGAAATTCACCCAGGTAGGGCTTATCTGAACATGAACCAGAGAACACCGATAAAACCGGCGCCAAGCGCCAGATCGCTCGGCGGCAAGGGGGGCTACCGGGTAATGGTGGTCGACGATTCCGCCGTCATAAGGGGTTTTATTACGCGGGCGATCAACAGCGATCCCGAGATCGAGGTGGCTGCCTCGGCGAGCAACGGACAACTCGCCCTCAATGCGCTCGATCGCAACGAGATCGACGTCATCGTCCTCGACATCGAGATGCCGGTGATGGATGGCCTGACGGCGCTGCCACTGCTCTTGCGGGCCAAACCCGGGGTCAAGGTGATCATGGCTTCGACGCTGACCCGGCAGAACGCGGCTATCAGCATGAACGCGCTCGCCGCCGGCGCATCGGATTACATCCCCAAGCCGACTTCATCGCGCGGGCTGCACGCCTCCGGCGACTTCCAGCGCGAGCTGATCGCCAAGATCAAGGCTCTGGCCGGGAAGAAGGCGATGCGGCCGGTAAGCGGCCCGCTTACCGCCACTGCCGCGGGTCAACGCGCCCCGGGTTCCCGTCCGGCGGACATCGTTCTACGCAAGGCGTCGATGTTTACGCCCGAAGTTCTTGCGATCGGCAGCTCGACCGGCGGGCCGCAGGCGCTGCTCAAGGTTTTCGCGACGCTGAAATCGCAGGTCGCGAAGCCGATTTTCATCACCCAGCATATGCCGCCGACCTTCACCGGCATCCTCGCCGAACACATCACGCGCGTATCGGGCGCCAATTGCCACGAGGCCGAAGACGACGAGCCCGCCTCTTCCGGGCACATCTACGTCGCGCCGGGCGATTATCACATGATCGTCGAGCGCAAGGACGGCGATCCGGTGATCCGCCTGAACAAGGCGCCGCCCGAAAATTTCTGCCGGCCGGCGGTCGACCCAATGCTGCGCAGTCTCGCCAAGGTTTACGGATCGAAAGTGTTTGCCGTGATCCTCACCGGAATGGGACAGGACGGCGCAAACGGCGGCCGTGCGATCGTCGATGCGGGTGGAACGATGATCGCGCAGGACGAACAAACCAGCGTGGTCTGGGGCATGCCGGGCGCCGTGGCGATGGCGGGACTGGCGAGCGCGGTGCTGCCGATCGACGATGTCGGCCCCAAGATCATTCGAACATTTAACGATATCGCACGATGAAACCGGCGGACTTCGAGCTGCTCAGCGGCTTGGTCAAACAGCGCTCGGGACTGATTCTCTCCAAGGAGAAACTCTACCTCCTGGAGAGTCGCCTGATTCCGCTCGCGCGCAAGCGCGGCATGACGGGGCTCGACGAACTGGCGACGGCGATCCGCGGCAGGCGCGACGAACCGCTCATCACCGCCGTGACCGAAGCGATGACGACGAACGAATCCTCGTTCTTCCGCGACCTCAAGCCGTTCGAGAATTTCCGCAACGTCGTGCTTCCCAGGTTAATCGAGGCGCGGATGGCGAAGCGCAGCCTCCGCATCTGGTGCGCCGCCTGTTCGACCGGGCAGGAGCCCTATTCGATCGCCATCTTCCTGCGCGAGGAGGCCCGGAAGCTCGCCGGCTGGCGCGTCGACATCGTGGCCACCGACCTGTCGACCGAAGTTATCGAGAAGGCCAAGCTCGGCATGTATTCGCAGTTCGAGGTGCAGCGCGGAATGCCCGTCCAGTTGCTCATGAAGTATTTCGCGCAGACGAATGAAATGTGGCAGATCGACGCCAGCGTCCGGGCGATGGTCAAATTTCAACCGCTCAATCTGCTGCAGGAGTTTTCCGCGCTCGGTTCGTTCGACGTGGTGTTTTGCCGCAATGTTTTGATCTATTTCGACAACCCGACGAAAAGGTCGGTGCTCGAACGCATCAGCAGGCAGATGCCGTCGGACGGGATGCTGTTCCTCGGGGGGGCCGAAACCGTGCTCGGCGTCACCGATGCCTTCAAACCGGCGCAGGGTCTTCGCGGCGTCTACCAGCTAACCCGGCGGACCGCCCACTAGAGCGCCGATGCCGGCGATTCGGCCGGCGGCGTCATCCGTTGCGGAAACGAGACGAAAATGCCGTGGTGCGTCAGGCCGCGCGCGTGGCGTTGCTCGACGATTCATCATCGGTGCCGCCCCCGTCGCGCGCCGGCGGGTCCCTGAGGACGTAGCCGCGGCCCCAGACGGTTTCGATGTAGTTCTCGC
>JBHHZM010000109.1:0-10188 GCA_046758065.1 Alphaproteobacteria bacterium
ACCACGTCGGCGGCCACGGCGATCAGGACAACTCGTGGGAGCCCTACTGGTCGCCGTCGGGCATGCCCTCGATGCACGATCCCTGGGGCAGCCACGCCATGACCGAAGCCGAGATCGAGGAGGTGATCGACGGCTTCGTCGCGGCGGCGCGGCGTGACCGCGACGCCGGCTTCGACGGCGTCGACATTTTCGCCGGCTACAATTGCCTGGTCGATCAGTTCTGGTCGCCGCTCACCAACAAGCGCGACGACCGCTGGGGCGGCAGCCTG
The DNA here is from genome assembly GCA_046758065.1 of Alphaproteobacteria bacterium. Classification (GTDB taxonomy): domain Bacteria; phylum Pseudomonadota; class Alphaproteobacteria; order JAAXGF01; family JAAXGF01; genus JBHHZM01. Next base: position 270 of record JBHHZM010000109.1, read on the forward strand.
GAGAACCGCCTGCGCTTCGCCGTCGAACTGTGCAGCCGCGTCCGCAGGATGGCGGGCGAGGACTTCATCGTCGGCATGACGGTCTCGGGCGCCGAGCCCTACCCGGGCGGACTCTCGATCGAGGACAAGCAGGAGATCGCGGCGTATCTGGACGCGCGCGGTCTGGTCGACTACTTCTCGGTCGGATCGGGAAGCTACCTCAACCAGTTTTCCAAGATCGTGCCCAGCTTCCATTTCGGCCTGACGCTCACCGCCGCCGACGCCGAGAAATACAAGCAGGCGGTCAGCCACGCCCGCGTCACCAGCGAAGCCCGGGTCAAGGCGCCGGATATCGCCGAGAAGCTGATCGCCGCGGGCAAGGCCGACATGGTGAGCCTGGTGCGCTCGCAGATCGCCGACCCGCACCTCGCCAACAAGGCAAAGGAAGGCCGCAGCGGCGATATCCGCCCCTGCATCTCGTGCAACCAGCTTTGCATCGGCCGGCGGCTGCGCGAGAACTGGATCTCGTGTCTGGTGAATCCGTCGGTGGGCCGGGAGTACGAGTGGGACGGCGACGGCGCGCTCCTCGCCGATAAGCCTCGCGAGGTTATCGTCGTCGGCGGCGGTCCGGCGGGGCTCGAAGCCGCCCGCGTCGCTGCCGAGCGCGGCCACAGGGTGACGCTCGCCGAGCGCGGTAATGAACTCGGCGGGCAGTTCCGGCTCGCCGCCGGCCAGCCCGAGCGCGGCGAGATCGGCTATTTTCTCAACTGGTACCAGAAGCAGCTCGAACGTCTCCAGGTGCGCGTGATCCTGCGCACCGAGATGACGGCACAGGATATCAAGGCGTCGGGCGCCGACGCGGTGGTGCTCGCCACCGGCTCGACGCCGTCGCGCGACGGCTACCAGCGCGCGCTACCCCATATGGATCGGCTGCCCGGCGTCGACCAGGACAACGTCTGCACCATCCACGACGTGCTCGACGGCTCGATGACGCCGGGCGCCAACGTGCTGCTGCTCGACGACATCAACGGCTGGTGGCCGGCCAGCGGCACGGCGCTCCATCTCGCCGAACAGCGCCATCGGGTGACCGTCGTCACCGGCTCCGAGACGGCGGCGGGTCAGCTCGAATACAGCCGCACCGCCGACACCACCCGCGAGCGTTTCATGAAGATGGGCGTCGAGACGCTGGTGGCGACCGCGGTGACCAAATGGGAAGGAAACACGGCGACGCTGGTCAACCTCTACACCGGCGACGAGGAGACCCGCGACTTCGACTCGCTCGTGCTGGCCTGCACCAACCGGCCCAACGACGGGTTGCAGGCCGAGCTTGCCGGCGCAGGGATGGAAGTCCACGCCATCGGCGACACGGTGGCCGCCCGCACCGCGGCGATGGCGATCTACGAGGCCCGCCGGCTGGCGCTCGCGCTGTAGGGCGAATTGTCCCTGGGAGCGCCGCGGCCTACGCTGCGACGGCTTGATAGACGAGGCCGGTGGCGAGCGAGCCGCAAAGTCCGAGTGCGAGATACCAGAAAAAGACCGGCCGTCGCACCAGCGCGAACACCGCCATTGCCGCCGGAATGCTCGTCACCCCACCCGCGACCATGAAAGCGAGGCCGGCGCCCGGTGCCATGCCCATGCCGAGCAGCGCATCGACCGTCGGGATCGCGGCGTAGCCGTTGAGGTAGGCGGGAACGCCGACCGCGACGCTCGCCGGCACCACCCACCAGTTGTCGTTTCCCAGCCAGAGCGCGATGCTCTCGGCCGGCAGGTAGGCGACCATCAGGCTTTCAAGTACGAAAGCGAACGTCAGCCATTTGAACAGAAACCAGCCCGTGACGCCGGCTTCGGTCCGGAACGCTGCGCGCCGCTCCGCGTGCCGCCAAAAGGCCCAGGCGAGCGTTGGCGCCGCGGTCTCGCAGCCGCCGCCGCATCCCGCGTATGCCGCCTTGAGCGGCGCGGCGAAGGCGGGACGGCGGGCGAGCGCGTGGGTCAGGAATCCGCCGGCGAGCCCCAGCGAGAACGCCGCGATGGCCTTGGCGACCGTAAACTTGATGCCGAGCATCGCCGCCATGAGGATGAACATCTCGGGGTCCATGAGCGGCGATGAAAGCCAGAACGCCATGACCGGGGCCAACGGCACGCCGGCGGCGAGCAGTCCGGCGATGATCGGGATGACGCCGCAGGAACAGAACGGCGACAGGCTGCCGAATGCCGCGGCAAGCAGGATCGTCATGGCCGGGCGACCGGTGAACGCCCGCGCGATCTGACGGTCGAGGCCGCTGGCCTTCGCGCCCGCCGCGAACAGGATGGAGACGACGAAGAACGGCGCGATGAAAGCGAACGCGCGCACCGTAAAGAGCAGGCTCTCTTTCGCTTGCCCGGGCACCGCGAGAGCGAGCACCGCGAACAGCGCGACGGTCGCGAGCAGGACCCGATCGACGCGCCCGAAGGTTTCGCCCATCCGCCGAACGGCAAGTTCCGTGGTGGTCATAACCGGTCTTCGTCCTTTCCGATGGCGCTCCGTTCCCGGGCCTGCGGGGATGTTGAAGCAACCGCTTTACGCGCGTGGCCCAGGATGGTCGCGCTATCCCGTCTTGGTCCGCGCCGGAACGCCCGCGCAGCACTCCTCGGCGAGCATGGCGACGAGCGCGTCGAGCAGTGCGAAATCGAGCGTGCAGCGCAGGACACGGCCCTCCCGCTTCTGGCGCGCAATGCCGGCGCTCACCAGCTGCAGAAGGTGGTGCGAGAGGGTCGAGGCCGGGATACCGAGGCGGCGCTGCACCTCGCCCACGGGCAGCCCTTCCGGCCCGGCCCGCATCAGCAGGCGGACGATCTCGAGGCGCGTCGGATGACCGAGCTTTTGCAGGCAACGGGCGGTTTCTTCGATGTCCATGTCCGTATCGTTACACCCCCCAGCCGCATTGTCAACCATATTTCCAGAAATATAGAATTATAGCCGCCGAAACGCCGCCGACGCTCGTGGCTTTAGTGAGAAATCCGGGTTACCGAAGCTTGGGGTAGCCGTATGCAACGGCGCGCTTCTCGAAATCGACGAGGTCGTAGTAGGCGGCGTGCGGCAGCACCTCGATTCCGGCGAGGAACAGTGATTCGCGCGCCGCCGCGAGGCCGGGGTCGGCGAAGGCCGCGGCGAGCGCCGTCTGGAGCCGCGCGACCAGTTCCTCGTCCGCGTCGGCCTGTGTGACGTAGGGAATTGCGGGCGCCGGCTCGGTATGGCACAGCACGCGCGTCCCGGCGACGGCGGCGGGACGGTAGCGGACGAGCAGCGCGTAAGAAACGCAGTCGATCGCCGCGACGCCGGCGTCGCCGCTTGCGACCAGCGCGACGCTGTCACTGTGGGCGCCGGTCTCGATGACCCGGGAGAAGAACCGCCCGTTGTGGACGAGAGGGGCGACCAGGGCGCGAAAGGCGTTCATGCCCGAGTGCGATTCGGGACCGTTGACCGCGCATACCGCCCCGCGCAGATCTTCGAGCGCGGTCGCGGTGGAATTCTCGCTCACGATGACGGCGCTGGTGTAGCGACAGGCGTTGCAGCCGGGGGCGCTGTAGCGCGGCGTCGCCACGGGCCTGAGCTTGCGCGTGTAGCTCTTGACCAGATCGAAGCCGCACGCCTGGCTGAGCAGCAGTTCGGGGTCGGACCACAGCTTGGCGAGCGGCCGGTCGTGGACGAGTTCCTCGGGAACGCCGTCGACCCCCGCCTGTCGCAAATTGCCGGCGATGGCCGTCCACAGCTCATCGAGCGCGCCGCGCACTTCGGGCAGATCGTACATCGGCAGGCTGGCGACGGCCATGTCGCGGCTATCCGGCGGATCGGGAGGCGCCCATCGATCCGGGCCAGCGTTCGAGATCGTCTGCGATCTCGTAGTAGGGCGCGGCGTCGGCGGTGAAGATGTGTGCGACGGTCCGGAGGCCGTCCCAGCGGTCGAGACTGCCGGCGGCGATCGCCGTATGGTCCCCCGCCGTCGGCTCCCAGAACAGGCTGGCGCCGCACTCGGCGCAAAAGCCGCGCCGCGCCTTGTCGGACGAGGCGTACCATTTGAGGCCGCGGTCCTCGGTGAGCACGAGGTCGCCGCGCGCGACGGCCGAATAGGCGGCGTAATGGCCGTGGCTGCGCCGGCACTGCCCGCAATGGCAGTTGACGACGTTGCGCAAGGGGCCGCGCACCTGGTAGCGCACGGCGCCGCACAGACAGCCGCCGGTCGCGCGGCGGGTGGGATCGCCGTTCATCGTGGTCATGTCGCGGCTCCGGCGCGCAGCCGCGCGCCCGCCTCCAGTTCGCCGAGCAAATCGCACAGGAACCCGCCGACCTCGGGCGGCTGCACCACGGCGGCGCGGATCAGGCCGTCGAAGTGACGCGCCAGCACGCGGATATGTTCGGTGGTGTTGAACACGAAATACATCTGACCGACATAGACCGCGGCGCGGCGCGGCCCGAAGACGGTGATCGGCACCGAATAGCGCGTCAATCCGTCGAACAGGAACCAGCGCAGCGAGGGATAGAGCTCTTCGACGAGATCGATCATCTGGCGGAGCTGCGCGCTGCGGTCGGTATCGCTCAGGCCGCGCCAGATGCCTTCGCCGCGGGCGAAGCCTTCGATCGTCTGGAGCGGGCTGCACACCTCCATGTCGGTTTCGGGAAGCCGCATGTAGGCAAGGCGCGCCTGCGATTTGGCCTTCGCCTGCAACGGCGTCACGCCCTGGAAGGCGTCGTATTCGTAGCGGATCACCGCGTCGCTCTTGAGCACGTCGGGCAGCGTCGAGGGCACGTGCCGGATCTTGTAGCCGGCCGCTTCGGCGTGCCAGCGGGCGAGGCGTTCGTCGGCCGGATCGGCGGACGACGGTTCGATCTGCAACGATTGCTGCAGGATATCGGCGCCGAGCTTCTCTTCCTGACTCAGGCCGAGCAGCCAGTCGAGGCTGACCTGCAATGCCGCGGCGATCGCCGCCACCGTATCGGCGCGGGGCAGGCGGTCGTTTTCGGACGAGAGGAGCTGCGACAGCGTCGAACGGTCGATGCCGACCGCGCGCGCAAGCCCCGAGCGGTTGAAGGTCGAATGGTCGATCGCCTCGCCCAGCCGGGCGCGGAAGATGCGTACCGTGTCGCGTCGTTCCATCGTTCGCCCCCTTGCCTTCCGATCCAGATGCTGTGGATTTTATACTACGGATTTTGTGCATTCGCAGCAAAATTGTCGAAAGCCTTTAATATGTTGCACTTGATGCGGAAACGCGCGTTGTCGCCCTGGGTGGCGTGCCGGTATCATGGGCGCTCACGGTTTATTGATTGCGGCGCGGCGAGGGCGTTAACCGTCGCGCTGTGGTCCGCGGCTGACACTGGGTCCGAGATGAGCGCACCGGAGACGAAAGGCACGACATCGTGGTGGCGGCGGTGGGAAGCGCCGACCTGGGCGGTCGCGCTCGCGGTCTACGCCGGTTATGGGCTCGTGACCTGGTATTATCGCGCGCTGCCGTGGTGGCTGGTGCTGCCGCTCGGCGCCTGGTTCGTCTGCTGGCACGGCTCGTTGCAGCACGAGGCGCTGCACGGCCATCCGACGCGGCGCGCCTGGCTCAACGGGCTGATCGCCTTTCCGCCGCTCTGGCTGTGGCTGCCGTATCCGCTTTACCGCGAAAGCCACCTGATCCATCACGGCGACGCCAAACTCACCGCCCCCGGCACGGACCCCGAATCGTATTACGTGACGGCCGATGCCTGGGTGGGCATGGGATGGCCCGGACGCGCCCTGCTACGCGCGCGCAACACACTGCTCGGCCGACTCGCGCTGGGTTCCGCCATGGCCTACGCCGAACTCGCGGTCTGCGAGGTTCGCCGCCTGCGCGCCGGCGATACGAGCCATCTCGCGCACTGGCTGGCGCACGTTCCGGCGGTGGCGGCGGTGCTTTACTGGGCGCTCGGCGTGTGCGGCATCCCGTTCTGGGTCTATGTCGCCTGCTTCGCCTACCCCGGGCTTTCGCTCACCATGCTGCGCTCATACGCCGAGCACCGCCCGGCGGTCGAGGTCGGCCACCGCAGCGCGGTGGTCGAGGCGGCATGGCCTTTCCGGTTGCTGTTTCTCAACAACAACTATCACGCCCCGCACCACGCTCATCCCGCGATGCCCTGGTATGACCTGCCCGCCGACTACCGTGCCAACCGGGCGGCCTATCTCGAAGGCAACGGCGGTTACCTGTTCCGCGGCTACGGCGAGCAGTTCAGGCGTTTCCTGCTGCGGCTCAAGGACGAGCCGGTCCATCCGTTCTAGCCTTCGATCACGCCGCCCTCGGCCTTGCGCCGGGTGACGAGGGCGTCGAGCTCTTCTGCGACGGCAGGATCGAGCGGCGGCGGTTCGTAGTCGGCGAGAAGCTGTTTCCAGATCGCGTTGGCGCGCTGGGTTGCGGTCAGGCTTCCGGCTTCTTCCCAGGTCTCGAAATTGCGCCAGTCCGAAACCATCGGCGCGTAGAACGCGGTCTCGTAGCGTTCGAGGGTGTGGGCGGCGCCGAAGAAATGGCCGCCGGGGCCGACCTCGGCCATCGCGTCGATCGCCAGGGCATCGTCGTTCACCTCGATGGGTTCGAGAAACGCGGCCATCATCTGGAGCATTTCGGCGTCGATCACCATTTTCTCGAACGAGGCGGTGAGTCCGCCTTCGAGCCAGCCGGCGCCGTGGACGATCAGGTTGGTGTGGCCCATGATCACCGCCCACAACGACATCTGTGATTCGTAGGCCGCCTGCGCGTCGACCGTGTTCGAGGCGTTGACGTTGCTCGACCGATAGGGCAGGCGGTAGTGCCGGGCGAGCTGACCCCCGGCGAGCACCGCCTTGGCGTACTCGGGGGTGCCGAACGCGGGGGCGCCCGTCCTCATGTCGACGTTCGAGGTGAAGCCGCCGTAGATGACCGGCGCGCCGGGCCGCACGATCTGGGTGAGCGCGATGCCGGCGAGCGCCTCGGCATTCTGCTGAGCGAGCGCACCGGCGAGGGTGATCGGGCTCATGGCGCCCGCCAGCGTGAACGGGGTGACGATCGCCGCCTGACCGGCGCGCGCCAGCGCCATCAGTCCTTCGAGCATCGGGCCGTCGTAGCGCAGCGGCGAGTTGGCGTTGACCACGCCGGTGAGGCCGGGGTTGCGCGCCAGATCGTCGCGGCTCGCGCCGCGGGCGAGGCACAGCATGTCGATGGCGTCGTCGACCCGTGTACGGCCGAACGCCGAGGTCTGCCACACCTTGTCGGTCAATGTGATGCAGGCTTGGCAGGTGTCGAGGTGGCGCGTCTCGACCGCCAGGTCGGTTGCCGCGACGGGGCCGCCGCCGACGAGGTGCAGCACATTGAAACACTGGCCCAGCCGGATCAGGTCACAGGCGTCGGTGAAGGTTCCCGACCGGCGGCCGCGGTCGAGGTCAGTGCTGTTGGCGGGACCGCCGACGAGGCCGAAATTGATGTTGGCGCCGCCCATGGTGATCGCGCGCGCCGGGTTCCTCGGGGTCAGCGTGAACTCGGCGGGCGCCTTGGCGACGCTTTCTTCTATCAGGCCCCGGTCGAATCGGGCATGCCGTCCGGCGCGGTCGACGTCGGCCCCGGCGCGGGCGAATTCGTCGAGCGCCTCGTCGCTCCAGAGGTCGAGACCGAGGGTCTCGAGAAGATCGAGCGAAGCGGTGTGGATCGCCTCGATCTGATCGGCGCTCAGCACCTCGATCGGGCGGTAGGGATTGACGAGACGGCGCCATGGCCGCTGGGCGATCGCGGCTGCGGCGCTTCGCCGTTGCCGGCGACGGGCGCTCTCTCGTGCCATGGAGTGGTCCCGAGTTGGATGGTCTGGCTTCAATCTTGCCCCTGTCACCGTGCGATGTAAACGCGCTTCGTGTCCGCTTGCCGTTGGCGGGCTTCGGCCGTATACGTCCCGGGGACTCCGGCGGCGGACCGCCCGCTGCCGTCCACCGCTACCGCGAAACGTTGGGAACACCTGGGCATGGTTACTACAGGCGTCACTGCCCGGGCGGCGAATCTGGGCGCCGTCATCCGCGCCATGAGCGCGCTCTTGCTGGGCATCGCGATACTCAACCTCGGCAGCGGGGCGCTGATGGCGATCATCGGCGTACGCCTTTCGGTCGGGGGCGAGTCGAACCTCGTCATCGGTGCGATCGCGTCGGCCTATTTCTTCGGCTTGCTCGCCGGCGCGCTGTTCGGCGCCCGGGTGATCGACCGGGTCGGCCATATTCGCGCCTTCGCGGTTTACGCCGCCGCCGACGCCATTTCGATCCTCCTGCTCGTGACCGTCGAGGGCCTCGTCGCCTGGGTGGCGCTGCGCTGGATCGCGGGTTATTGCATGGCGGGCCTCAGCATGATCGCCGAAAGCTGGCTCAACCATCGCGCCACCAACGTGACGCGGGGTCGGGTGCTTTCGCTCTACGTCATCGTCATGAACGGCGCGTTCGCCTTTGGGCCGCTGCTGCTCAACTTCGGCGACCCGGCGGGCGCTGGTCTGCTGGTGATTGCGGGAATCCTGTTCGTCGCCTCGCTCTTGCCGGTCGCGCTGACACGCACCGGCAACCCCGAGATCGGCGAGCAGGCGCGCCTGAGTCTCCGCCGGCTGTTCGCGCTTTCGCCGCTGGGCGTGCTCGGTGCACTGACGATCGGACTGGTCGAAAGTGCGATCTTCGGACTCGGCCCGGTTTACGGCGCGGCGGTGGGACTGGATGCGTCGCGCATTTCGCTGTTCCTTGCCGTCACTCTCGGCGGCGTCCTGGTGATGCAGTATCCGCTGGGCGCGATCTCGGACCGGTTCGACCGCGAGAAGGTGATCCTTGCCGTCGCGGCCACGGCCGGGCTCGCCGCGGCGCTGATCGCGTTCGTCGAAGGGCCGGGTTTCTGGCTGTTGCTCGCCCTGGGCTTCGTGACGGGCGGACTCGCGAGCCCGCTCTATCCGTTGAGCGTCGCCGAGACCAACGACTGGCTCGAGGCCGACGAACTGGTGCCGGCGAGCGCCGGCATCGTGCTCGCCTACAGTCTGGGCGCGAGCGCGGGGCCGATGGCGGCTTCCGTGGCGATGGAGGGGCTCGGCGCCGGCGGCTTGTTCGCATTCATCGCCGTCGTATTGTTCGCGCTCGCGGCCTACGCGCTGATCCGGGTGATCAAGGGTCTCACCAAGCCAGCGGATGAACAGACCGCGTTCTGGCCCGCTTCGTGGATCAGTCCGGTGGCCGCCGGGCTCGATCCGCGGGCGCCGGCCGAACCGGACTACGACGACACGGCCGCCGAGTACGACGGCACGGACGACGAAACCGGAGCGTAACGACGGGTAGTTACGCTGCCGCGGCGCGCTCGGTCTTGCGGCGGGCGACGAAATCCTTGAGCGCCTCGTCGATCCCGGGGTCGAGCGGCGGCGGCTCGTAGGCGGCGAGAATTTGCTTCCAGATCGCATTGGCGCGCTCGGTCGCGCTCAGGCTGCCGGCTTCCTCCCAGGTCTCGAAATTTCGCCAGTCGGAGACGATGGGCGCGTAGAACGCGGTCTCGTAGCGTTCGAGTGTATGCGCGGCGCCGAAGAAATGCCCGCCCGGGCCGACCTCGGCGATCGCGTCGAGCCCCAGCGTCTTGTCGTTGACCTCGATGGGACGCAGGAACTCGGCCATCATCTGCAACATTTCGAAGTCCAGGATCATCTTCTCGAACGACGCCGTCAGGCCGCCTTCGAGCCAGCCCGCGCCGTGGTGGATCAGGTTGGCGTGTCCCATGACGGCGGCCCACAGCGACATCCCCGATTCGTACGCCGCCTGGGCGTCGGCGACGTTCGAGGCGTTGACGTTGCTCGACCGGTAGGGCAGGCGATAGCGTCGCGCGAGCTGACCGCCGGCTAGCGCGGCGAAGGCCGCCTCGGGGGTGCCGAAGGCGGGCGCGCCGGTCTTCATGTCGACGTTCGAGGTGAAGCCGCCGT
>JBHHZM010000110.1:0-10019 GCA_046758065.1 Alphaproteobacteria bacterium
TCGGCCTGGCCGCGCTCCTCGGCGCCGACCCCGGGATAGGCGCCCGGCGTGTCGACCAGCGTAACGATCGGCAGGCCGAAACGGTCGGCGAGCCGCATCAGGCGGACCGCCTTGCGATAGCCTTCGGGACGCGCCATGCCGAAGTTGTGCGCCACGCGCCCCTCGGTGTCGGCGCCCTTCTCGTGGCCGATGAGCATGATCGAGCGCCCGCGCAAGCGCCCGAGACCGCCGATCACCGCCTTGTCCTCGGCGAACGTCCGGTCGCCGGCGAGCGGCGTGAAGTCCTCGATCAGCCCGGCGGCATAGTCCGAGAAGTGCGGCCGTTCGGGATGGCGCGCCACCTGGGTCTTCTGCCACGGCGTGAGCTTGCCGTAAGTCTGGCGCAGCAGCCGGTCGATCTTGCTCTGCAGCCGCGTGATTTCGTCGACGATGTTGACCCCGCCGCCGTCGGAGAGGTGGCGGAGTTCCTTGATCTTGCCTTCGAGCTCTGCGATCGGCTTCTCGAAGTCGAGGTAGGTGTTCATCGCGGGCGTTTGTTAGCACAGGCACAAGGGGTGTGCGACGGCAAATGGTCGCTGCCGCGCCGGGCGAAGAACGGACCCTTGGTAGTCCGCTGAAAAACGCGTCCGGGTTGCCTCATCCTTCGTCCCTCGTCAGGCTCGGGATGAGGAACTCAGGATGAGGACGGCGCGATTCCAATATCTTAGTCTCCATGCTGAGCCTCCTCATCCCGAGCCTGACGAGGGATGAAGCATGGCAAAAGGACCGGTATCGGTGTTTCTCGGCACCCCCTAGTCAGAGGCAATCATTTCCGCCTTCCTGACCAGGACTTCGGCCTGGCGGATCGAGGCGATGTCGATGAGCCGGCCGTCGAGCGATACTGCCCCCTTGCCTTCCTTGGCCGCCTGGGCCATCGCCTCGATGATGCGCCGCGCCCGGTTCACCTCGTCCTCGGAGGGGCTGAACTCCTCGTTGGCGAGCGCGATCTGGGAAGGATGAATCGCCCACTTGCCCTCGCAGCCGAGCGCGGCGGCGCGGCGCGCCGCGGCGCGGTAGCCGTCGGGGTCCTTGAAGTCGCCGAAGGGACCGTCGATGGGCCGCAGGCCGTTGGCCCGCGCCGCGACCACCATGCGGGCGATGGCGTAGTGCCACTGGTCGCCCCAGTGAACGGCGCGCTCGCCCTTCCCGTCGGAGTCGGTGAGCACCGCGTAGTCGGGGTTGACGCCGCCGATGTTGGTGGTCCGCGCCTTGGTCGAGGCGGCGTAGTCGGCGACCCCGAAGTGCAGCGCCTCGTTGCGCCTGCTGGCGGCCGCGATGGCGTCGACGTTGGCCATCCCCAGCGCGGTCTCGATGATGTGCGAGAAGCCGACGCGCTTGCCGTAGCCCCTGGCGTCCTCGATCTGGGTCACCAGCATGTCGACGGCGTAGACGTCGGCCGCCGTGCCGACCTTGGGAATCATGATCATGTCGACGCGTTCGCCGGCCTGCTCCATGACGTCGACCACGTCGCGGTACATGTAATGGGTGTCGAGACCGTTGATCCGCACGGTCATCGTCTTCTTGCCCCAGTCGACCTCGTTGAGCGCCCTGATGATGTTCTTGCGCGCCGCGACCTTGTCGTCGGGCGCCACCGCGTCCTCGAGGTCGAGAAAGACCACGTCGGCGGCCGAGGCGGCGGCCTTTTCGAACAGCTTCGGCTGACTGCCGGGAACCGCGAGTTCGCTGCGGTGCAGGCGGGGCGTCGCCTGCTCGATGATGGTGAAGCTCATGTCGTCCTCCCGCTTGACTCCCGGCCGCTGTGAAAGAAAGAGATCGCGCCGTCGCGAACCGGCCGAAGCGCGTTAATGTCGCCTCGCTGCGCCGCTGTCAACCCCGCACCCGAAGCGGCGAATTTGCGAGCGGGTGGCGCTCGCGCACCAGCGCCTTGAGACGGGCGTCGAGCACGTGGGTGTAGATCTGCGTCGTCGCGATGTCGGCGTGGCCCAGCATCTTCTGCAACGCCCGCAGATCGGCGCCGTGGGCGAGCAGGTGGCTGGCGAAGGCGTGGCGCAGCACGTGCGGCGAGACGCGCGCCGGCGCGATGTCCGCGGCGGCCGCGAGTTCCTTGAGCATCTGGGCGAAGCGATGGCGCGTGAGATGGCCCGAACGCGCGCGCGACGGGAACAGCCAGGGCGATTCGGCCGCGCGTCCGAGGAAGGCGGCGCGCACCTCGAAGTACGCGGCGAGCGCCCGTGCCGCCGCCTCGCCGAGCGGCACCAGCCGTTCCTTGGCGCCCTTGCCGCGCACCACGAGAAAGCGCGGATCGCCGCGCGCCGCAATGGCCGGCAGGCCGACGAGTTCGGAGACCCGCAGGCCGGTGGCGTAGAGCAGTTCGACCAGCGCCGTGCGGCGCAGGCCCTCGGGTTCCGGCCAGCGGCAGGCGGCGGCGAGCAGCCGCTCGACCTCTTCCTCGCTCAGCACCTTGGGCAAGCGGCGCGTCTTGCGCGGGCCGTCGATCGTCGCCGCCGGGTCGTCGGCCCGTACGCCTTCGGCGAGCAGAAAGCGGTAGAATTGGCGCAGGCACGACAACCGCCGGGCGCTGGTGCCGGGGGCGAGTCGGGCGGCGAGATCGGCGAAATAGTCGCGGATCTCCTCGGTTGCGGCGGCGGCGGGCGGCGCCGCACCGCGCCGCGCGAGGAAGCCCGCGAAGTCGGCGAGATCGCGTCGGTAGGCGTCGATCGTGAGCCGGGCGGCGCCGCGCTCGGCGGCGAGCATCTCGAGGAACGCCTCGACATGGCGCCCGTCGGGCCCGCGCAACCGCGCGGACGCGCCGCGACCGTTAGAGGCCGCGGGCAAGCGCCGTCTCGAGTGCGAGCGCGCGCGCCTCGGTCCCGAGCCCGACGCGGCGCAGCGCCGAAATCGCGCCGGCAAGGGCAAGCGGACCGGGAGGCTCGGGAACGCCCGGGTCGAGCGCAATGAGCGCGAGCAGCACGGTCTCGCCAACGCGCCCGGCCGCCGCCGCCGTCCGGAGTTGCCGCCACAGCACGGGCACCAGCGTCTGCGACCAGCGGCGCAGCGGCCCGTCGAGCAGCGGCAGTTGCGCCTCGATCGGCGCCGGCTCGCCGAGGGCGTCGAACAACGCGAACAGCAGCGCCTCGTTGAGCCGACGATCCACCGGCGACAGCCCGGCCTGGGTTTTGCGCCAGGCGGCAAGGCGCGCGGAATCCCAGGGCAACGCGCCCGTGTCGTCGACCAGCATGACCAGCGGCCAGAGCGCCGCCGCGGCGGCCGCCGCCTCGGCGCTGGCGCCCGCCTGCGCCTCGGCGAGATCGAACCACGCCCGGGCCGCCGCGAAACGGCCGGCGGCGAGCAGCGCACGCGCCGCATCATCGGCGATCCAGACCAGTTCGGGCGAAGGCGTGAGCGTCGACAGTGCTTCGAGGGTGATCCGCGCCGCCGTGGCGAAGCCGCCCCAGCCGCCGCTCGCGCGACCGCTTTTCCAAAAAGCGCGCAGCACCTCGGCGCGCGCCGCCGGCACCACTTGGCGCGCCAGCGCCTGGTAGAGCAGCGCCCGGCCGAACGGACCCGTGTCGTCCGCCGCGCGGCTCAAGGGGTTGGCCAGTTCCTCGCTGGTGAAGGGTACGCTCGCGTAAACTTCGGCGAGCGTCTCGACCGGCAGTGCGCCGAGCGCCTCGGCGCGTTCGGCGGCGCGGAGGCGGAGATCGAGCGGCGTGTTGGCCGAGAACGCGATGGCGCGCGCGATCGCCGGGTCGGCGGCGGCGACCGCTACGGCCGGGACCGGCGCGTGCGCCGCGTTCAGCATCGCCAGATGCAGTGCGGTGGGCCGACGCAGGTCGCTGAGGTCGACGTCGCTCTCGCCGGCCATGGCGCGCAACAGCGCGAGGAACGCCGGTTCGGGTTCGTTGCCGGACTCGCGCAACAGCGCCACCCCGAGCGCCGCCGCGTCGTGCTGGCCGGCCAGCGCCTGGCAGAAGATCAGCACCTTGTCCCAGTAGGGCACGTGATCCCGGCGCACCAGGTCGCGCGCCTCGGCGCAGGCGCCGACGTAATCGGCCGTGAGCAGGAGCGCGTCGAGCCGCGCCCGCGCCAGCGCCTCGTGATGCAGACCGGGCGGCGCGGCACGCAGCAGGTGGTTGGTCTCGACGCCCGCGCCCATCGCCGCCAGGCGCTCGATGCGCAGCGCGAGCAGGCTGGTCCCCCGCGGCCCCTCGGGCGGCGCGGCGGTGGAAAGCAGCAGGCGCCGGTCGAGACGGTCGATCGCCCGCGACGAAACGCCGGCGGGCAGATGCGGCAGCAGGCGCTCGATCAGGGGCCGCGAACTACCCCGCCACATGTCGAAGCCGAAGCCGCCTTCGGCCTCTTCGTAAAGCCCCACCGCCTCCGGGTCGATCGCCTGTACCTTATTGACCTCGAAGGTCTTTTTCGTTTCTTCCGGCGCCGGTTCGGCGGCGGGCGGCGTGGGTTCGACGGCGAGCGGTTCGAGCGCCGGAGTCTCGGGAACGATGTCGAGCGGGCCGCTGACCTGTGCGGCGAGCGGTGTCGTACAGAACAGCAAGGCGAGCAACGCTCCGGCGAGACGCGTGCTACTGCGGGAACCGGTCATCCGGTATTACCCTTTCGATCGTCGCCGTCGGCGGCGGGATGTCCCACGTCACCAGAAAGATGACGCCGCCCGTTACGGCGACGAGAACGAGGATCACAAGCATTCGTGACAGTCGCGACATTGGACCGAAAGTTTTTACGAGAGGTTACGGATGTCGTCGATCACTACCGGAGCCAGCAGGGGTGCGACGGTTTCGGGACTTATGCTATGGTGGATCAATGACGATTTTGCGGCAGTCTACCGGCTCACCCGTTCCGATTCAACGCCTTCACCGGCCACGGCGTCGCGAGCCCGGCCGGCGATGAGCGCAGCGCCGCCGCTGCGCCGTACGGTCGTTCTCGTCGGTCTCATGGGCGCGGGCAAATCGTCGATCGGCCGTCGCCTCGCCGCCCGGTTCGGCGTCAAGTTCATCGACGCCGACGCCGAGATCGAAATTGCGGCGGGCTGCACGATCCCGGAGATCTTCGCCCGTCACGGCGAAGCCGCCTTCCGCGACGGCGAACGTCGGGTCATCGCCCGCTTGCTCGACGCCCCGCCCCATGTGCTGGCCACGGGCGGAGGCGCCTTCCTGGACCCGGCGACCCGCGCGACGATCGCCGAACGCGCCGTCTCGGTGTGGTTGCGGGCCGATCTCGACGTGCTCGTCGCGCGTTGCGCCCGGCGCAAGACGCGTCCGCTGCTGGAACAGGGCGATCCGCGCCGGATCCTCGCCGACCTGATGGCCGAACGCTATCCGGTATACGCCGCGGCCGACATCGTTGTCGACAGCGTGGACGGGCCGCACGATGCGGTCGTCGATCAGATCGTCGCGGCGCTCGCCAGCCACGCGCGCGATGCGCCCTCGGCGTCGGGAGCGGGGCGGTGAGCACCCAACCGTCCGCCGGCGGAACCGGCATGCCGCCGCAGCGCCTGCGCGTCGCGTTGGACGCGCGGGGCTACGATATCGTCGTCGGCGAGGGGCTGATCGCCGATGCGGCGAGCCATCTCGCGCCGGTGCTGGACAGCCGTCGGGTCGGGGTGGTCAGCGACGAAACCGTGGCCGCGCTGCATCTGCCGGCGCTGCGCCGCGCGCTTTCCGACGGCGGCATCGAACACCATGAATCGGTCGTGCCGGCGGGCGAAGCGAGCAAGGATTTCCACCATCTCGAAGCTCTCGTCGACGACCTGCTCGAGGCCCGTATCGAACGCGGCGACACGATCATCGCGCTCGGCGGCGGCGTCGTCGGCGATCTCGCGGGTTTCGCCGCCAGCATATTGAGACGCGGCGTCGCCGTCGTGCAGATTCCGACCACGCTGCTCGCCCAGGTCGACAGTTCGGTGGGCGGCAAGACCGGCATCGACACCCGCCACGGCAAGAACCTCGTCGGCAGCTTTCACCAGCCGCGCCTGGTGCTCGCCGACCTTGCGGCGCTCGACACCCTGCCGACGCGCGAGCTCCGCGCCGGTTACGCCGAGGTGGTGAAGTACGGCGCGATCGACGATCCCGCGTTCTTCGCCTGGCTCGAGACCCACGGCGCCGCGGTCTGCGCCGGCGACCGCGCGGCGCGGCAGCACGCGGTGCTGACGAGTTGCGCCGCCAAGGCGCGAATCGTCGCCGAAGACGAGCGCGAAAGCGGGGCGCGCGCGCTGCTCAACCTCGGGCATACCTTCGCCCATGCCCTCGAAGTCGAAGCGGGCTACGGCGCGGCGCTGCGGCACGGCGAAGCGGTCGCCATCGGCCTCGCGCTCGCCTTCGACCTGTCGGTCAGGCTCGACCTGTGCCCCGAGGACGACGCCTTGCGCCTGCGCCGTCATCTCGCGGCGATCGGCCTGCCGACGGACCCCGGCGCCGTCGTCGCCGGCGACGCCGCCGCGCGTCTCGTCGACCACATGGCGCAAGACAAGAAGGTGCGCGACGGCCGTATCGCCTTCGTGCTGGCGCGGGGCATCGGCCGGGCCTTTCTCAGCCGCGAGGTCGCGCCCGAGACGATCCGGACGCTGCTCGAGGATGCGCTCGCCGGGTGACGTCCGCGGCGCGGCGAAGCCTTGTAAGCGCGCGACCGGGCCGATACTCTGTGCACCCGAACGGCCGCCGCCGGGCCGGTCGCGGCGGAAAGGAGTGTTGTTGCGCTATGTAAGCACCCGGGGGAAGGCGCCGGCCCTCGCCTTCGACGACGTGCTGCTCGCCGGGCTCGCGCGTGACGGTGGGCTTTACGTGCCCGAGCGCTGGCCGCGACTGTCGCGCGAGGAGATCGCCGGCCTCGCCGGGCTGAGCTACGCCGAGATCGCGGTGCGGGTGATGAGCCCCTTCCTCGACGGCGTCATCGCCCCGGCGGCCTTCGCCCGCATGGTCGAGGAAACCTACGCCGGCTTCACCCACGCCGCGGTGGCACCGCTCGTCCAGATCGGCGACAACGACTGGCTGCTCGAGCTGTTCCACGGACCGACGCTGGCCTTCAAGGACTATGCGCTGCAACTCGTCGGCCGGCTGTTCGACCATGTGCTCGGCGCGCGCGGACAACGCGTCACGGTCGTCGGCGCCACCTCGGGTGATACCGGCGGCGCCGCGATCGAGGCGCTGCGCGAGCGCGCGAATGTCGAGGTCTTCATCCTCCATCCCAAGGATCGCGTCTCCGAGGTGCAGCGCCGGCAGATGACGACGGTGCGCGCGGCCAACGTGCACAACATCGCCGTCGAAGGCACTTTCGACGACTGCCAGGCGCTTGTGAAGGCGATGTTCGCCGACGCCGCGTTCCGCGATGCGCTCGGGCTTTCGGCGGTCAACTCGATCAACTGGGCGCGGGTGATGGCCCAGACCGTCTATTACTTTTCCACCGCGGCGCGTCTCGGCGCGCCCCAACGCGAAGTCTCCTTCGCGGTTCCCACCGGCAACTTCGGCGACATCTTCGCCGGCTATGCGGCGCGCGAGATGGGGCTGCCCGTGCGCCGGCTGGTGATCGCGACCAACAGCAACGACATTCTCTGCCGCCTGTTCGCCACCGGCCGTTACGAACCCGGCAAGGTGGTGCCGACCCTGAGTCCGAGCATGGACATCCAGGTGTCGAGCAATTTCGAGCGGCTTCTGTTCGAGCTCTATGGGCGCGACGGTGCCGGCGTCGAGCGGCTGATGGCCGACCTTGCGGCGCGCGGCGCCTTCGTCGTCGACGCCGCGCGGCTCGATCGGGCGCGGGCGCTGTTCACCGCCCACCGCCTCGACGACGCCGGCACGGAAGCGGCGATCGCCGGGATCCACCGCGAAACCGGCAGGACCGTCGATCCCCACAGCGCCATCGGGATCGCCGCCGGACGCGCCTGCCGGGGCGACCCGGCGACGCCGATGGTGGCGCTGGCGACGGCGCACCCGGCCAAGTTTCCCGAAGCCGTCGCCCGCGCCACCGGCACGAGACCGGAGCTTCCCCCGCGACTCGCGGGTCTGTTCGAGCGGCCCGAACGCTATCGCGTCTTGCCAAACGACCTCGCCGCCGTGCAAGCTTTCATCATGGAAACGACGGCAGTCGGGAAAGGCGCCGCATGACGGCGGCGCGCCTCAGCGTGCTCGGGAACGGCCTCCGGGTGGTGAGCGCCAACATGCCCGGTCTCGAGACCGCCGCGGTCGGCGTCTGGATCGATGCCGGCGCGCGCTGCGAATCCGCCGAGACCAACGGCGTCGCCCATCTCCTCGAACACATGGCGTTCAAGGGCACCCACCGGCGCAGCGCTCTCGCCATCGCCGAGGAGATCGAGTCGGTGGGCGGCCATCTCAACGCGTACACCTCCCGCGAGAGCACCGCCTACCTCGCCCGGGTGCTCAAGGAGAACGTGCCGCTCGCCGTCGATATCCTCGCCGACATCCTGCTGCACTCGATTATGCCCGACGACGAGCTCGAGCGCGAGCGCGAGGTCGTCGTGCAGGAGATCGCCCAGGTGCACGACACCCCCGACGACATGGTCTTCGACCTGTTCCAGGAAACCGCCTACCCCGACCAGCCGCTGGGGCGCGCGATCATGGGCACGCCCGAGACCGTCGGCGGGCTGACGCGCGAGGTGCTCGCCGATTACATGGCCGAGCACTACAGCGCCGAGCGCATGGTGGTGGTCGCCGCGGGCCGGGTCGAACACGAGGAGATCGTGGGGCTGTGCACGGAGGCGTTCGCCGATTTGCCGACTCGCACGCCGGGCATGGTCGAGCCGGCGCGCTATCGCGGCGGCGACAAGCGCCAGGGTCGCGGGCTTGAGCAGGTCCATCTGGTGATGGGCTTTAACGGTGTCTCCTACGGGGATCCGGGATTTTACGCCCAGCAAGTGCTCGCCACGGCGCTCGGCGGCGGCATGTCGTCGCGCCTGTTCCAGGAGGTGCGCGAGAAGCGCGGTCTCGCCTATTCGGTGTTCGCCTTCGCCTCGTCGTACGTCGACAGCGGGCTGTTCGGAATCTACGCCGGCACCGGCGAGCGTCGTGTCGGCGCGCTGGTTCCGGTGATCTGCGAGGAGATGGTGAAAATCGGGCAGACGGTCGGCGAGGACGAAATCGCCCGCGCCCGCGCCCAGCTCAAGGCGTCGCTGCTGATGTCGCTCGAGAGTCCGTCGGCGCGCTGCGAGCAGATCGGCCGCCAGATGCTGGTCTACGGTCGCCCCATTCCGCCGGCCGAAATCATCGAGCACATCGACGCGGTCGACGTCGGGGCGCTCACCGGCATGGCGCGGCGATTGATCGACAACGGACCGCCGACGATCACGGCGCTCGGCCCGGTCGGGGGGGTCGAGCCCTATAATACGATCTCGGCCCGCTTCGCCTGAGGCGGGGAGGGCGGCGTGCTCGGCTTTCTGAGAAGCGCCTCGACCGCGGTTCAGACCGGCGCGCTCCGGGGTCCGCGCGTCTATCTTCAGGCCCCCCGCGCCAGCGACTTCGGGGCGTGGCGCGATCTGCGCGCCGCCTCGCGCGGGTTTCTCGAACCCTGGGAACCGAAATGGCCGCGCGACGCCCTGACGCGCACCGCGTTTCGCCGCCGGCTACAGCGCCAGGCGCGCGACGTGCGCGAGAACACCGGCTACAGCTTCTTCATCTTCCGCTGCGCCGACGACGAACTTCTCGGCGGCGTCACCCTGAGCAACCTGCAGCGCGGCATCGCCCTGTCGTGCAGCATGGGGTACTGGATCGGCGCGCCGCATACCCGCCAGGGCCTGATGACCGCTGCGCTGCGCTGCGTGCTTCCCTTTGCCTTCGAGACCCTCGCGCTGCACCGGATCGAGGCCGCCTGCCTGCCCGCGAACGTTGCGAGCCAGGCATTGCTGCGCAAACTGGGCTTCCGAGAAGAGGGCTACGCGCGGGGCTATCTGTGCATCAACGGCGAGTGGCACGATCACCTGCTGTTCGCCATGCTGTCGAGCGACTATTACGCGCGACCGGGATGAACACCCGGCCGTGGCAACGGTGAGAAAT
>JBHHZM010000111.1:0-9985 GCA_046758065.1 Alphaproteobacteria bacterium
AGGATGTCGCCCTCGTCTCCGGAGAGGATGTCGCCCTCGTCTCCGGAGAGGATGTCGTCGCCGTCGCCGGCGACCGGTTCCGTCGCGGCGTCCGCGTCGGCCGTTTCGGCGAGCGCCGCCTCGGCTTCCGAACCGCCGGGAATGGGAACCCGCTCGCCGCGCCGCGTGCGCTCGATTTCCTCGGCCAAGTTGGGGAACCAGGCGACCTGGGCGGCGCGAACGACGTCCGACGGAACGACGCCGAACAGCCGTCCGAGCGCGATGCGATCCAGTCTCTGGCCCAGCGCTCCCGACAGCGGCCCCTCCAGGCCGGTCACCCCGGTGGCGATCAGGCGATAGATCAGCGACTTCACCCGCCAGACGAGTCTTTCGACCGCCGCGATCTGCTCGTCGCTGCTGTCCGAAAGGTCGAGCAAATCGAGCGTCTCGAGCCGTCCCAGATCGGCCGCAAAGGTGGCGTCCTCGGCCAGGAGTATCTTCATGAACGGCGTCAGGGTTTCTTCCGACCATTCCGGCCATTCCCCGATCACCGCGTCGCGTTGGCGTAGTTCGGCCAGGTCGAGCCCGGGAACCGTCAGGAACGGAATGCCTTTCGCGCCCACCTGGTCGACGCCTTCGATCTGTTCGAGGTGACAGGCAGCGCAGGTCTCGGCGAAGCCGCCGACCAGCATGAACCGGCCGTCGGGCGCCGGCGTGTGACAGTCGATACAGGTCGCGGGCGCCTTGTCGCGCCCCGCCTTCTCGAAATGCCGCTGGAAATGGGAGACGTGGTCGAAGTTGATCCGTGTCCGCCGGGTGAAGGGGTAGGTCTCGAACCCGGGATGGCCGCGCGAGAGGGAGTCGAATTGAAGGCTATGACAGGATTGGCAACGGCCGTTGGTCATTTCGGTCTGATCGAATCCCTGGCCTCGGTGTTCCTCGTGGCAGTTGGCGCAGCCGATCGCGCCGGCGGCCCGGACGGGCGTGCCGAAGAGGGCGCGGGCGGCCGTCAGTCCGACGGGCGTCGCGGCCGTCAGTTTCTTGGGCGCGATGTCCCGGGTCAACGCCGCAAGCGCGCCGAAGGCCAGGCCGTGGGGCCGGAATGCGTCGTCGCCCAGCTCGTGACAGGCCAGGCATTTCTTGCTGTCCGCCTGCGGGCCCGCCGGCGCGAACGCGGCATGGATCCAGCCGATCGGTCCATCGCCGAAGGCGTCGTGGCAGTTTCCACAGCCTCCGACCTCGCCGTGGTGCAGGGTGAGCGGTCCGGGTGAGAGCAGCATCGGCGCGTACTTGTCCTGCAGCGCCAGGATCAGGAGACCGGCCATCAGGACGACCGACACCGTGACGATCCGCCCGCGCTTTCCCCGCAGGCTTCGTACCGGCACGCACTTGGGGATCGGGCGGCAGCAGATCCCGTCCGGGAGCGGTCCCCGAGCGCATTGGCCGCCGACCGATGTCGGCCGCGTGCAAAGCCACCGGTCGTCTTCCCTGCTCGGCTCGCATTCGGAGGTGGCGCGGCATCGTCCGCGATAATCGGGTCCGATCCGGCAAGGGTTTCCGGCGGAAGCATGGCCGCATACCCAGCGTTGCGTCGCGCGCTCGTAGCGGCTCGACCGGAAGTCGAAAGGCTGCAACAGCCGGCTCACAACGTCCCGGGGGTAAAGGCATAGGCCAGCACCGCGTGCACCACCGCCACCACGATCAGGCCATAGGTCAGCGGGATGTGGACGAAGAGCCAGCCCTTGAGAAGCCACTGCAAGGCGTACTGGTGGTCAAGGTTGTCTTTCGCGGCCACCCGCCACGCGATTTCTTGCAGGATTTCCTTGCCCTGCTTGTCGAGATAGTGCTCCAGCGACCCGATCTCCCGGCGCAATCGAATGAGCGCGGCGTTGGATCCGACGACATGGGCAAAGAAGTTTCGCGGACCCCGAAAGTAGGGCTGGAGACGGGTCGCGTAATACTGGGAGATCGTGTTCAGCGAAGTCTCCGTGACCGACCGCATGGCAAGTTCCTCGACCTCGCCGGCAAGCCGCGCGCGAAACCGGGGAATGCGCTCGAAGATGATCCGCTCGCCGTGGCGATTGAGCCGGTTCGGCACCGTGCGGGACAAGGCTAGGCCCGCCAGGCCGCTGACGGCCACCAGCACGAACAGCACCCACAAGGCAATCTCGAGCGGCCCGTTCGGCAGGCGGAAGGAGGTGTGCAGCAGAAACAGGACAATGACCAGCCAGCCGACGTAGATATGCGCTTGCAGCCATGCCGAGACGCTGATCAGCGGGAGAAAGGGGAACTTCTTGCGTATGTTGTAGATCGTCAGCAGCGCCATGCCGACGATCAGCAGCCAGCCGGAGAGGAAGGCGGCATCCCTGAGCGCGAGGTCATAGAGCCGGTTCACCGACACGAGCGCAGCGGCCACAACGATCGTTACGGCGATGTTGCGAAAGGCTCTCGATGCGAAGGTCATGAGCGGTTGACCCACGCCGCCAGATTGCTCTGGTCGTGCATGTCGATGCGGATCAGCGCGTCATGGGGACAGGCGCGTTGGCAGGCCGGACCGCCGAGTTGCCCGTAACAGAGGTCGCACTTCGTGGCCTTCAGGATCGGCTGCTTCGAAGCAGCGTCGATGATGAAGGCCCCGTTCCTGTCGCGGATTTCCACCAACTGAATGTTGTCGTATGGGCAGGAATTCGCGCAGGTGCCGCAACCGATGCAGATCCGGTCGTCGATCATCACCCGGCCGTCCGCGAAATTGCGCGCGATGGCGCCGGTCGGACATCCGATCAGGCACACGGGATCGACGCAATGCATGCACGCGTTGGCCACCTGAATGTTGCCGTGGGAGAGCCCGTGCCGGATGAAGCGGGGGTTGTTGTCGTGGGTCGAGGCGCAGGCGCGCACGCAGTCGTCGCAGCCGATACAGCGATCGGTGTTTATGAGCATCGTCGCCGTGCCATTGATGGTGCGGTTGTCGACGAAAAAATCGATGAGGGACTGCTCCAGCATGTGCTCGTCGCCGCGGTCCTCCCACGCCGGCGTTCGGCTCGGCGTGGGCGGCCGGGGCAAGAGATGATCCGGGGCGTGCGGCAAGACGTACTCTTCGACGAGCGCCGTCGGAACCCGCAGAATGTCCACATATCCAATGGCGCGCAGGCTTTGGTGAAAACGCAGTTCGGCGCCGTCGCGCCAGTGCCGGACGATTTCCTCCAGGCCGAAGGTGTCATTGGTCGTCGCGTAGCCGATGGTCCGTTCGCCGTGGTCGCGATGCCGGCTGATGCGCGCGAAGCCCGAGCGGATCATGAGCAGTCCGTCGAGATAGGATCCCTGTTCCGCAACCACCGGCTCGTGTTCCAGCAACGCCTTCGAATCGCGGCTGACGACCTTCTTGTAGGACGACCACCATTCGAATTCGCCGTAGGTCTCGAACAGTGTCTTCGCGGCGATGAGATCCAGGACGTCGTCGGCGAGGTGCGCGAAGAGCGGTGATTCGGCGAGATGTCGGGACAGGCTGTTGTCGCGGTAAAGCCGATCGATCAAATCCCGGAAATGCCTGTCGCGGCGCCGGATATCGCGCAGGCCCTGCCACCGCAGTTCGACGAGTTCCAGGGCGCTGTCGGCGAATACGGTGGCGATTCTGGGGCTTCGGGACAGGGCGGCAATCTCCCCGAAGGTATCGCCTTCGGTCAGGGGATGGGTGTTGTGTTCCGCGATGAAGGAATCGGGCTCGCGAAGGAAGACGCGGTCCGTGGTCGAGGTGCCGCGGAGGCTCAATTCCGCACCGCCCTGATAAGTTGCGGAATCACGCACCTCGGGCGGCTTGACGTTGTTCCACGTCTGACCGAGCGTCTCGAAGAACGAGCGTTGATGACGGGTCGCGCGACGGCCCAGCGTACCGCCCCGAACGTCGTCGAGAATGACCCGCGCCGTGCCCTCGATGATGACGAACACCGAATTGCCGTAGTCGCCGTTTTTCACCACGATGTCGCCGCGCCAGTAGCGCTGGATCCGGGCATCGTTCCTGATGATGTCCCTGAGCGACTGATTTTCCGGGAATTGTGTCGCGTCGATTTGTCGGAACACGTCGAGCGTCAGCACGCGATCGATATCGGCTTCGGTCATGTCCGGACCGAATGGCTGATCCCATCGCTGTGGCCGATCTATGGCCATTCTCTCGGCCATCGCCTGCTCCAGTCCCGGTTGGCGGTTGCGGGTCTCCTTTGCGGTCCGGCTATGGCACCGGCTTGCCCTTGAATTTGTCTTCGCCGGGGATCAGAGGCGCGATGGCCGCGAACGACGATCCGTCATAACGCTCGACGATGCGCTTGGTCGCGTCGGCGATCCGATCCGCCGCGGCGCTAAGCTGTTCCTTGTTGTTCAGCTTGAGCTTGGCCGATTTGGCCGCCTTCGCGATATCGGCGATTTCGGGCTCGGAGAGGACCTTGGCGACCTTCGCGAACCGGATCTTGGCGCGTTTCGCGCGCTTCGCCATGGCGACGGCGTATTTGGCTTTGACGCGCGCCTCGCCAACGGCGCGCAGCGCGGTCTCCAGCTCCACGGCCAGGCCGACCACATACATCAGCCGCCTGCGCTCGGGGGTCGCCAGAGGGTTCGACTTGTCGGCGGTGTACCAGACGTTGTGGCGGATCTCCCCTTGAGACCATGTCACGAGGTTGAACGCGCTGCCTGCCGTATGGCCGCCCTTGTTGACCAACTCTTCCTGGGGTACGGTGTGGCAGCCGTAGCAGTTCTTCGCCCAGCGGTACATGTCGCGGGGCCGGATCATGCCTGCCGCCTCGGAATCGGCCCAGCGCTTGTCCCGCTCCGCCGCGGACTCGGTTTCTTTCTTCTTGCCGCTGAACTCGCTGTGCACCTTGAGATAGTCGGCGCCGGGGCCGTGACAGGATTCGCACGAAATTCCGGCCACCGCCTTGCGCTTGTCGCCCTTCATGACGGTCGTGAAATGACAGTCGAGGCACAGGCTGCCGGCCTTGATGCGCTTGAGACCCATCTTCTTGGCGATCTCGTTCGCTTCCTTGCGTCGTGGGAGGTCCGTGAAGGTCTTGAAATGCTGGGTGTTCTTCCAAATGGCTGCGGTCTGTTTATGGCATTCGGCGCACTTGGCCGGACCGACGACCTTGGAGATGTCCCACGCCGTCTGGGCACCGGCGGATCCTGCGGTCAGGCCAGTAGTCAGGAGTGTAATCAGGATGGCCAGCGCGGCCCACGGCCGGCCATGGACAATCGTTTCGATCACGGTGCATTCGCGAATCATCGTTTCGCTCCCTCGCCTGCGCTACGGATTATCGGCGCCCCCGCCCAACACGCGGTTTGCGTAACTTGTCCGCGGCTCTCCTCGTAAACCACGGACCTGTCGAACGATCCCGCATCGCTCTCAACCATCGAGAACCAAGCGCGATCTCGGCACGGCGATGCAGGTGAGACACGAGCCCTTGTCGGGTTCCGCGCCGGGTTCCGAAAGGTAGGTCACTTCGCCCTCCTTGACGGCGGTCACGCAGGTCCCGCAATTTCCGGCGCGGCACCCGTAGTCGATGCTTATCCCGTTCTCCTCGGCGAAATCGAGCAGCGAGCCTCGCTCCGGTTTCCAGGTCAGAATCTTGTCCGAACGCGCGAACACCACCTCGATTCCGTCACTTGCCGCGGCGTCCTGCGCGGGTTTTGCCGGCGACGTGCGTTTGATTGTGGCCGGACCGAAGGCTTCGAAGTGGACGTCGCCGTCGGGCACGCCCCATTCCTTGAGGTCGTTGGTCACCGCCTGCATCATGGGCGGCGGTCCACATATGTAGAACTCATAGTTGTTCGACGGCAGAAGCTTCCTGAACAACTCGACGCTGACGAATCCCTGATGGTCGTAATCGCTTCCCTGGGTACAGCTTTCGGTCGGACGGCTGTAGCAGACCACGATCCGGACATTGTCGTGGTCGCGCCTGATTTCCTTCATGCGTTCGTACATGGCGTGATCGGTGCGGTTTGTGACGCCGTAGAAGAACCAGGTCTCGCGCCGGCTGCCGAGGGCGCAGATCGTATTGAGCATGCTCCACACCGGCGTCAGTCCCACCCCGCCGCCGATCAGGACGACGGGTTTTTCCGCCGTCTGGTCGAGATGGAAATGACCCGCCGGCGCCCTGACGTCGAGGATCGCCCCCTCCTTCAGCTCCCTATGGAAGTAGTTCGAGGACAAGCCCGGCGGCGCGTCCGGTTTTTTCGGGGGTGGATCCAGTCGTTTGATCGTGACCCGATAGTGGTCCAGATTGGTCGGGGTGTCCGACAGGGAATAGCAGCGGACCAGGGGTTTGGCCTGGCCGGGGATTTTTAGCTGGAAGGTGAGGTATTGACCCGGCAGGAAGGGCGCCAGGGGTTTGTCGTCGTGAGGCTTGAGATAGAAGGAGCAGATGTCCTTCGCCTCTTCCACCTTGCGGTCGATGTAGAATTTCCGGTTTCCGTTCCACGACAGTTCGCTGCGCTCGCGGTCCGCGCGATCGGACTGCAGGAGCAGGCGAGCCCGTTGCTCGAACAGTCGGGCGTCGCGCGCTGCTGTCGCAGACTCGCGTAGGCGTCGTTGAATTGCCCCGTAGAGGCCGGTCGCCGCTTGGGCGGCGGATCCGCCCACAATGGCCCAGCCGGCTGCTTCGATGATCCCTACCAAGGTTTGCCTCCTCTACGCTTCGCCGTGGGCGGCCCACTCACGGACAGAACGGCGCGGACCGTTGCGCCGGGTCGTCGGCCCCGATCCGCATCAAAACCGCACCAGCACTTCCGAGCGAATCCCGACTCCCTCATCGCGGTTCTCCCGCGCCGCGGCGAAACCGTCGATGCGAAAAATCAGGCGGGTGCCGATGGCCTGCTGGAACCGGGTCCCGATGGCGGCCGCGTCGTCGATCTCGGACGACGTTCCCTTGCGTCCACCCACTTCGAGGACGATCTGCGTTCGATGGTCATTAAAGAACCACTGGTAACCGAGCGATGCGCCGAGGACCTTGTCCGCCCGGTTGCTGAGCGGCGCCGCGTAATTGCCGAGGCCGACGGCGGCGAACAGGAGCCCGACGCGACCGAGCGGACCGCCAGCCGTCTCATCGCGGGCCGCCGAAGCGAACTCGTCAATGGCCCAGAAGGCGTTGCCGTAAGCGACGTTGTCGGTCCTCGCCGGCGTTGTCGAGACTTCCGCGAACAGCAGGCCGCCCGTGCTGACCGCCGCGGACTCCTCTTCCAGCGAGATCGACGCGTTGCCTCGGAACGAGGTGTTCCAGTGACCGAAACGCTGGGTCGCGCTGGCGCCGACGTAAAGCCCGTCGCCGCCGAAGGCGTCGTTCGACGTGACATAGGCGACGTCGAGGTTGGTGGTGGTCGCCCGGAAGTCCGTCTCGGTGAACAGGCCGAAGACGAGAGCGTCGTTGTCTTCGGTGTTGTTGTCGCGGTCGATCTCACTCCATCCGAACAGAGCGGTAATCCGGGTGTCCACCGAAGCATTCGGAATGAACACCGTATCGCGTGTGATGCCGACGGAATCGATCGTGTCGTTGAACATCATCCCTTCCTGAAAGAAGATCAGTTGCCGTCCAACGGCGAATCCGTAGTCGAAGCTGCCGGTATCCTCCGGGTCCAGTTCGGGAAAGATCTCGCCGAACTCGCCTTCGAAAAACAAGGTCGTGACGTCGGCGTTGAGCCTGTCCCGCGTACCGTCCCGATCGTCGGGTTTCCAGATGTGGCCTGAAAACTCGCCGTGATCGTGCAACGGCTGGATTCCGAACAGGATTCGTTCGGTGCCGCTGAGCTGAAGGTTGGCGAAGAGGTCGAGACGGTTGGCCCACTCGAGCACGTCCGGGTCGTCACCGTTGTCGACGTAATTGATCGCCGTCCGCAGGTCCCCGAAGACCCAGAGCGCCGGCGTCCACACCGCGCCGGTCGGCAACTCGATGCCTCCGGGGATGTTGCCCTTGCCGAGGAAACTCGGGCCGATTTCGATGATCGGGGGCGTGCGCCCGGGCAGCTCATCCTCGGTTTTCATGGGAATGGGTTCGGTGGAGAGCGCGCTGCTCTCGCCCGCACGGGCGTCGCGCGCGCCGAGGCCGCCGATCATGGAAATCGCAACGACGGCCACGACCGTCCGGACGCGCCGGCCGGTTCCTCTCCCGTTTCCATGCATTACCAACCCCCCCTGCACCCCGACAATTACGGCAGGTCCGTGCATACGCCGGCCCGCCGCATTCCATGATGTTCAGCTCTGGTCAACCGGCGTCGGCGCGACCTCCTCGAACGTTCCGGTCTCGACGTCGATTTTCAGACGGCGTTCCCAGACGACCAGGGATCCCGCGACCACCGCGTCGGCGATCTCCTTGGGACTCATGCCGTAATCGAAACCGGCCCCCTGGATCGCCGCGATGAGATTCACCGGCACCATCTGGGAGATCAACTTGACGGAAACGTCGTAGGGACCTCGCCCCGTCAATCTGCTTCCGTCCACGACGTAACGGGCGAATCGACTGCCCGACGGTTCGATGGTCTGCTTGTGCTTGCGCACCCCCAGAGGCCGGCCGTAAAGGGTGGTCGGTCGCCGCTCGGGCCGCACGAAAGGCAGCGCCGATACCGATTCGTTCACGGCTAGGACCTGTTCGCGCTCGCCGCCGCGCACCAGGCGGACCACGAACTTGGTCTGAAGGCTGAACAGGTCCTCGTCGATCGGCAGTTCCCCGTTGTGCACATAGAGCGAGTGCGTATCCCGCACGTCTCCGTTGGGATCCCGGTCGCCCGACACGTAGACGAGCGATCCGTCCCGGTCGGTGACCTTGACTTCGAGATAGATCAACCGTTCGGCGTCGAATCCGGTGGGCACGCCGTGGCCGTTGGTCGCGTTCCGGACCTCGACGCTCATCTCGATGGCGTCCCGGTCGATGCGATCGACCGCGATCCCGCCGATGTGAAATCCGTTGCGCAGAACTTCCAGGCGTTTCGCGCGAGCCCAGGCCATGCGCTCGAACTGCTCGTCGAGGATTTCGCGCGCATCGTAGCGGTCATCGATCGACTGCCACGCCGCCGGGAACTCGTAACCCTCCGGTATGTCGTCCTCGAAATCGTCGGTTCCCCAGCCGGCCTCGAAATCGAACTGCAGCCATTCGGCCAGGGTCTTGAACTCGGCCGCCCGAACGTTGTGCGGGAAGATGCCGGGATGAATGATCGGATAGTCCGGCCCCGCAAAAAAATGGTTGGTGAGCTTGCGCGGTTTGGTCGGGACGCCGCCCACGATCGCCGCCGGACCCTCTTCGTAGCCCGCATTGACGCCTTGCACCTTGCCCATATGGCAGTCCTGGCAGGTCACGCCGTCGCGGGCTGCTTCCGTGCGCTTGAATTCGGCGAAGGCTTCTTCGAGGCGAAAACCGTTCAGCAGCGTCACGTCGTGGCAGGTTCCGCAAAAGCCGGGCGTGCTCAGTACGAAAAACTTCTCGACCTTGGTATGGATCGCGCGGCCGGCCACCCCGCGCTCGGTGACCACCCGATATTCCTCGGGCCGACTGAGGATCCGCCGGAGCTCCTCGTCGCCCCGCGGGCCATAGATGGGGCTCAGCAGGTCGCCCTCCTGAAGCGCCAGGCGTCCGCTTACCTTGCCGTAGTTCTGATTGACGCGGTGACACACGACGCAAGTGATGCCTTCGCGCGACGTTGGATGGCGCTGCAGATTCGAGACGTAGACCGACTCGCCCAGATTCATGCCGACCTGGTTGTGACACCGGATGCAGAAGTCGCCGTTGGTCCCGCTGGTCAACTGGTTGATGGCGATCTGCAACGCCATGTAAACCGGGCTGAGCTGTGCATAGGCGTGCTGCGAGACCGACCATTCCCTGTACTGCTTGACGTGGCAGGTGGCGCAGGTGTTCGCCGACGGATACCTGTCTTCGAGGAACAACGCCTCGTGCGCCTCGCCGGCCGAGGGTTCGGGCTCGTCCTCCACCGTTTCCGACGGCGTCTCTTCCGTTTCGGTCTCGTCGGTCAACAACTC
>JBHHZM010000112.1:0-9862 GCA_046758065.1 Alphaproteobacteria bacterium
ACGCCGTGCACGCTGGTGCTTTGGCTTACCGGATGCCCGGGATCGCCAACGATCTTGGCGATCGCGCCGTCGCGGTGGATCGCGACGATTCCGCAGGCGTCGTAGCAGTTGCGCGGACCGGTCGTGCGAATGCGATTCCTGACTCCCGGCACGACGCGCCCCCGTTCTCCGGTCGAAACGACGACCGGCCGTCATGGTATCATCGAATGCTTTCATTGGGTAAGGAGCGAGCCGTGACGGACGGGGTGCAGATCACCATGTTGCCCGACGGACGTCGGCTGCATATGCAGCACGGCCCCATCGACCTCGTGGCCGAAGCGTTCGGCGGCGCCGACGAGGTGCGCGTGGCCTATGACCAGGCCGCGGCCCGTTTCGACGGCCTGCTCGCGACGCTCGCCGGCGAGATCGACCGGTTGCGCCGGCCGATCGCCGAGTTGACCGGGGAGCCCGAGGGGGCGGTGGCGCGACGCATGGTCGCCGCCTGCCGGCCCTACGGGGACGTGTTCGTCACGCCGATGGCGGCGGTCGCCGGGGCGGTCGCCGACGAAGTGCTGGCGGCGCTGGTCGCCGGACGCCAGCTCGCGCGCGCCTACGTCAACGACGGCGGCGACATCGCGCTTCACCTGGCACCCGACGAGCGATTCACGGCAGGGGTGGTCGGCGACCTAGCGGCGCCGGCGATCGACGGCATCGCCACCGTCACCGCCGGGATGCCGGTGCGCGGCGTCGCCACCAGCGGCCGCGGCGGGCGCAGCCTGAGCCTCGGCGTCGCCGATGCGGTCACCGTGCTGGCGCGCGACGCGGCGACGGCCGACGTGGCGGCCACGCTGATCGCCAACGCGGTCGACGTCGATCATCCGGCGGTCGAGCGCCGGCCGGCGCGCGAACTTGATCCCGACAGCGACCTCGGCGATCGCGCGGTGACGGTCGCGGTGGGCGCGCTTCCCGACGGCGCGATAACCGCCGCGCTCGAAGCCGGCGCGGTTTACGCCGGGCGCCTGCGAAGCGCTGGACTCATCCATGGCGCCGTGCTGGTATTGGCCCGGCGATACCGGGTCGTGGGCGCCATCGCACCGCGGCTCGAGGCGCCGGGAATCGCGAAAGAAAAGCGCCGGGAATGTCGCTGATCGACGTCCGCAAACGAGCCGTCTTCGTCGAGGAGGTTTTCCACGAAGGCGGACCGGCGGCGGTCGTACCGCCGTTGCGCGGCGCGGCTCTGGCGGTGCTGCGCAATCCTTATGCCGGGCGCTACGAACCCGACATCCTGCCGATGATGGAGGCGCTCAAACCCCTGGGTCTCGACCTGGCGGCCCGGCTGATCGCCGCGCTCGGCGGCGCGCCGGGACGCATCGAAGGCTACGGCAAGGGCGCCATCGTCGGCGCAGCGGGCGAACTCGAACACGGCGCGCTGTGGCACGTGCCCGGCGGCTACGCCATGCGCGAAGCGCTCGGCGGCGCCAAGGCAATCGTGCCGTCGGCCAAGAAGGTCGGCGGACCGGGCGCGCGTCTCGACGTGCCCATCACGCATGTCGGCGCGTCCTACGTGCGCAGCCACTTCGACGCCATGGAGGTGGGTCTCGCCGACGCGCCGCGCGCCGACGAACTGCTGGTCGTGCTGGCGATGACCACGGGCGGACGGGTGCACGCCCGGGTCGGCGGACTCGCGGTTCGGGACGTCATTGGAGAGGACGGTTTGAGATAGACGACGCTTCGGCGCCGTGTTTGCAACAACCAAAACAAAAGGGGGAAGCACATCATGTTTGCACGAAGAACGTTGCTCGCCGCGGTGTTTGCGGCAGTGGCCGTCGCCGCCATGCCGGCCTACGCGGGAGAGCCGATCAAAATCGGCGAGATCAACAGCTATACGCGGCTTCCCGCCTTCACCGTTCCTTATCGCATGGGCTGGCAGCTCGCGGTCGCGGAGATCAACGCCGCGGGCGGCGTGCTCGGCCGGCCGCTCGAAGTGATCTCCCGCGACGACGGCGGCAAGCCGGGCAACGCCGTGCGCATCGCCGAGGAACTGGTGAGCAACGAAAAGGTCGCGCTTCTGGCCGGCACCTTCTTCTCGCACATCGGCCTCGCGGTGACCGACTTCGCGCGCCAGAACAAGGTGATGTTCGTCGCCGCCGAACCCCTGAGCGACGCGGTGACCTGGGCCAAGGGCAACCGCTACACCTTCCGGCTGCGGCCCTCGACCTACATGCAGGCGGCGATGCTGGCCGAAGAGGCGGCGAAGCTTCCGGCCAAGCGCTGGGCGACGGTGGCGCCCAACTACGAATACGGCAAGTCGGCGGTGGCCGCGTTCAAGAAGCTGCTGTCGGCGAAACGACCCGACATCGAGTGGGTCGACGAACAGTGGCCGCCGCTGTTCAAGCTCGACGCCGGCGCGGTAGTGCAGGCGCTGGCGCGCGCCGAGCCCGACGCCATCTACAACGTCACCTTCGGCGGCGATCTTTCGAAGTTCGTGCGCGAGGGCACGCTGCGCGGGCTGTTCGACGGCCGCGAGGTGGTGAGCCTGCTGACCGGCGAGCCCGAATACCTCGATCCACTCAAGAGCGAGGCCCCCGAGGGCTGGATCGTCACCGGCTATCCCTGGTACGCCATCGCCACGCCGGCGCACAAGCGCTTCGTCGCCGCCTACCAGGCGAGGTACGGCGACTATCCGCGCACCGGCTCGCTGGTCGGCTACAACACCTTCAAGTCGATCGCCGCGGCGATCGAAAAGGCGGGATCGACCGGGACCGAGGCGCTGGTCGCAGCGATGGAAGGGCTGAGCCTCGACACCCCCGTCGGCCGTATCACCTTCCGCACCCTCGATCATCAATCGACGATGGGCGCTTACGTCGGGCGCACGGCGCGCCGCGACGGCAAGGGCGTGATGGTCGACTGGCATTACGCCGACGGCGCGGCGTATCTGCCGAGCGACGACGAGGTGCGCGCCATGCGCCCGGGGAGCTGATCCGAAACCGACCGTCAACGTGTTCGTAGCCGTTTCACTTCCACCCCGTCCCTCTCCCACCGAGGGGCAGGGGGTTCTTGCCGTGGCGAACACACTCCGGGCTAATCCGCATTCCGGCGCCCCGCCGTGAGTTTCTTTCTCGTCCAGTTCCTCACCGGGCTCGCCAGCGCGGCGTCGCTGTTTCTGGTCGCCAGCGGGCTGTCGATCATCTTCGGCGTCACCCGCATCGTGAACTTCGCCCACGGCTCGTTCTACATGCTGGGGGCTTATATCGCCTACAGCCTCGCCGAGCGTTTCGCCGGCGCGGGGGCTCTCGGCTTCTGGGGCGCGATCGTGCTGGCGGCGCTCGCCGTCGGCGTCCTCGGCGTCGTCGTCGAGGTGCTGCTGCTGCGCCGCATCTACCACGCGCCCGAGCTGTTCCAGCTTCTCGCAACCTTCGGCGTCGTGCTCGTGGTGGCGGACGCGGCGCTCGCCATATGGGGCCCCGAGGACTTGCTGGGCCCGCGCGCGCCGGGGCTCGACGGCGCGGTTCTCATCCTCGGCGAACCCTTCCCCGAGTACGAACTCGCGCTCATCGTCCTGGGGCCGGCGGTGCTCGGCGCCCTGTGGCTGCTGTTCCACCGCACCCGGTTCGGCGTTCTGGTGCGCGCTGCGACGCAGGACCGCGAGATGGTGGCGGCGCTCGGCGTCAATCAGAAAGCGTTGTTCACCGGCGTCTTCTTCCTCGGCGCGTTCCTCGCCGGGCTCGGCGGCGCGGTGCAGCTGCCGCGCGAATCGGTCAGCCTGCTGATGGACCTCAACGTCATCGCCGAAGCCTTCGTCGTGGTCGTGGTCGGCGGCATGGGCAGCGTCGGCGGGGCCTTTCTCGCCGCGGTTCTGATCGGCGAGCTCAACGCCTTCGGCATCCTGGTGTTCCCCGAGATTACCATCGTGTTGATGTTCCTGGTGATGGCAGTGGTGCTGGTGGTGCGCCCCTGGGGCCTGCTGGGACGCCCGGAGAGCGCGCCGCCGCGCGGACTCGCGCCCGAACCGCCGATCGCACCGATGGGACGGCCGCTGCGGCTCGCCGTCGGCGCGTTCGTCGCGGCGCTCGCCGCCGCGCCCTGGTTCGCCGGCGACTTCACGCTCGTCATCCTCAGCGAGATCTTCATCTTCGCGCTGTTCGCCGCGAGCCTGCATTTCATCATGGGGCCGGGCGGCATGGTGTCGTTCGGCCACGCCGCCTATTTCGGGCTCGGCGCCTACGCCGCAGCGCTGCTGGTCGAACATCTCGCGGCGCCGATGGAGGCTGCGCTCGCCGCCGCACCGTTGCTCGCCGGGCTGGGCGCCCTGCTGTTCGGCTGGTTCTGCGTGCGGCTTTCGGGTGTCTATCTCGCGATGCTGACCCTCGCCTTCGCTCAGATTTCGTGGTCGGTCGTCTTCCAGTGGTACGACTTCACCGGCGGCGACAACGGCATCCTCGGGGTCTGGCCGGCGGCTTGGGCGAGCGGGAAGGCGGCGTTCTATTACCTGGTTCTGGTGCTCTGCGCGGCCGGGATTCTGGCGTTGCGCCGCGTGCTGTTCGCGCCTTTCGGCTACGGCCTGCGCGCGGTCCGCGATTCGCCGCGCCGCGCCGAGGCCATCGGCATCGACCGCCACCGTCAGCAATGGTTCGGGTTCGCGTTCGCCGGCGTTTTCGCCGGGCTTGCCGGTGGCCTCTTCGCTTTCTCGAAGGGCAGCGTTTTCCCCGACGTCATGGCGATCCCGCGTTCGATCGACGCGCTGGTCATGCTGCTGCTGGGTGGCGTGCAGACGCTGTCGGGTCCGCTCGTCGGCGCCGCCGTGTTCACCGGCCTCGAAGACGAGCTTTCTCGCCGCGTCGATATCTGGCGAGCGATCCTGGGCGGCGCGATCATCGCGCTGGTGCTCGCCTTCCCGCAGGGAATCGTCGGTTTCGTTCGCGCCCGCTTCGCCCGCGGCGCGGAGGACGCGACGCCGTGACGCTGCTTTCGGTACGCAACCTCGCCAAGGCCTTCGGCGGCGTCGAGGCGGTCGCCGGGGTGAGCTTCGAGCTCGACGAAGGCGAGCTGCTCGCTCTGATCGGCCCCAACGGCGCCGGCAAATCGACCTGTTTCAACCTGGTCGGCGGCGAGCTTCCCGCCGACGCCGGCAGCGTGCGCCTGGCCGGCCGCGAGATCATGGGCCTGAGCCCGCGCCGCATCTGGCGCCTCGGCGTCGGTCGTACCTTTCAGATCACGGCCACCTTCGCTTCGATGACGGTGCGCGAGAACGTGCAGATGGCGCTGATCTCGCACCGGCGTCGCGCGCTTGCGCTTGTCCCGCGCGCCGGAGCGCTCTACCGCGACGAAGCGGACGCGCTGCTCGATCGCGTCGGCATGGCCGATCAGGCGGACCGCGCCTGCGGCATCCTCGCCTACGGCGATCTCAAACGCGTCGAGCTCGCCGTCGCGCTCGCCAACGAACCCCGGCTCCTGCTCATGGACGAGCCGACCGCCGGCATGGCCCCCGGGGAGCGCGCCGAGCTCATGGCGCTCGCCGCCGAGATCGCGCGCACCCGGCGAATCGGCGTGCTGTTCACTGAACACGACATGGACACGGTTTTCGCCGCCGCCGATCGTATTCTGGTGCTCGACCGCGGCCGGCTGATCGCGGAAGGCACGCCCGCCGCGGTGCGCGACGATGCCCGGGTGCGCGAAATCTACCTAGGCACGGGCGCGGCGTTCGGCGGCGCGGAGGCCACGCCGTGAGCGCCGCGCCGATGCTGGGTGTGGACCGCCTCAACGCCTGGTATGGCCGCGCCCATATCCTGTTCGACGTCGCACTCGAGGTCGGACGCGGCGAGGTCGTCGTGCTGCTCGGGCGCAACGGCGCCGGCAAATCGACGACGCTCAGGGCGATCATGGGGCTGCTGGTCCGGGCGAGCGGCGCCGTGCGGTTCGACGGCCGCCCGATCGCCGGTCTCGCCAGCCACGCCATCAGTCGCCTCGGCCTCGGCTACGTCCCCGAGGACCGGCGCGTCTTCGCCGATCTGACGGTGAGCGAGAACCTCGAAGTCGGGCGCCAGCCGCCGCGCGCCGGCGCGCCCGAATGGACGCCCGAGCGCCTGTTCGCGCTGTTCCCCAACCTCGCCAAAACGCGCGACCGGGCGGGCGGGCGCACCAGCGGCGGTGAGCAGCAGATGCTCAGCATCGCCCGCACGCTGATGGGCAACCCGCGCGCGATTCTGCTCGACGAGCCATCCGAGGGCCTCGCGCCGGTGATCGTCGAGCAGATGGCGCGGACCATCGACGCGCTCAAGGCCGAGGGCCTTACGGTGCTGCTTTCGGAGCAGAACCTCCACTTCGCACACGCCGTCGGCGATCGCGCCTACATCATCGAAAAAGGCCGTATCGCCTGGGCCGGCACGATGACCGCGCTCGCCGCGGACGAGGAGGCCCGCGCCGCCTATCTTTCGGTTTAGCAGGTTGCTGAAAAAGGTTTCTACGACGGCCCAATGCTTCGAGACGGCGCTTCGCGCCTCCTCAGCATGAGGGTAAGCCCTTGAATATGTCGACTCCTCATCCTGAGGAGCGGCCCGAAGGGCTGCGTCTCGGAGGATAGGAGACCGTTCGCAGGGAGTTTTCAGCAGCCTGTTAGGCGCGCTTAGCGTCTGGACGCCTTGTTTAAGCGCGCATTAACCGTTGTCGGGCAGGCTTCCCGTTCGCGGGAATAGGCGCCGTGCCGGCCGTCGATTCCCGTTTTCAGGCCGATGCGGGGATCCGGAGATGACCGAACTGACGATCTTGCTGGCGCTCGCGGGCCTCCTGCTGGTCTGGGGCATCGCCATCTTCAACCGGCTGGTCCGCCAGAAGAACCTGGTCAAGGAGGGCTGGAGCGGCATCGACGTACAGCTCAAGCGCCGGGCCAACCTGATCCCCAACCTGATCGAGACGGTCAAGGGCTACATCGGTCACGAGCGGACGCTGCTCGAAGAAGTGACCGCGCTGCGCAGCCGCAGCATGGCTGCCGCAAGCCCCGGCGAGCGCGGACCGCTCGAAGGCGCGCTTACGGGCCTGCTGGGCCGCCTGTTCGCCGTCGCCGAAGCCTACCCGGAGCTCAAGGCCGACCGGACGTTTCTCGAACTCCAGTCGGAGATCGCCGAGACCGAGGACCAAGTCCAGCTCGCGCGGCGCTATTACAACGGCGCGACGCGCGACTTCAACATCACCATCGAATCGTTTCCCAGCAACGTCGTCGCCGGGCTTTTCCACTTCACCCAGGCCGAGTATTTCGAGATCGGAGAGGCGGCGGACCGCGCGGTGCCGAAGGTCGGTTTCGGGCAACCGAGCGCGGCGGAGGGCGGGTGATGAAAGGTTTGGCGATCCGTGCGCTCGCCGCGCTGATTCTGTCGATCACGGCCGTCGGACCAAACCCCGGAAACGCCGCCGAGAGCGAGCGCGTCCTCGCCTTCGCCAGCCAGATCAAGGTGCAGGCCGACGGTGGCGTGGCCGTCACCGAGACCATCACCGTGGTCGCGGCCGGCCGGCAAATCAAACGCGGGATCTATCGCGACTTTCCGACCCGCTACAAGGATCGCGCCGGCAACGTGGTGCGCGTCGGCTTCGAGATCGTCTCGGTGCTGCGCGACGGCCGGCCGGAACCCTACTTCCTCGACGATCTGGGCAACGGCACCCGCGTCTACATCGGACGACGCGACGTGCTTCTCGACCCCGGCCGTTACACCTATGAACTCACCTACAGGACCGATCGCCAGCTCGGCTTGTTCGACGATCATGACGAGCTCTACTGGAACGTGACCGGCAACGGCTGGGCGCTTCCGATCGATCACGCCGGCGCCATCGTCGAACTGCCGCCCGGCGCCCGACCACTGGACACGGCCGCCTTCACCGGGCCGATGGGCGCCCGGGGCACGGCCTATTCGGTGAAGCAGGACGCGCGCGGCCGTATCGGCTTCGTCACCACCCAACCGCTGCAAGCGGGAGAAGGTCTGACGATCGTCGTGACCTGGCCCAAGGGATTCATCGTCCAACCCACGACCGGACAGCGCGTCGGCTACATCCTGCAGGACAACCTGAGCGCATTTGCGGGACTCGCGGGACTCGGCCTGCTCGTCGCCTACTATCTCGTCGCCTGGCTACGGGTGGGACGGGACCCCCCGGCGGGGACGATCGTGCCGCTGTTCTCGCCGCCGAAGGGATTTTCTCCCGCCGCCGTACGCATGGTCACGCGCATGGGCTTCGACCACAAGGCGTTCGCCGCCGCGATAGTCAGCATGGCGGTCAGCGGTTACCTGAAGATCCGGCAGGAAGAGAACGGCGACTACGTTCTCGAACGCACCGGCGAGTCCAAGAAGGCGCTTTCGCCGGGCGAACGCCGGATCGCCGCCAAGCTGTTCGGACGGGCGCGCGAAATCGAGCTCAAGACCGCGAATCACGCCAGGATCAAGCGTGCGATCGACGCGTTCAAGGCCAGCCTGCGCGACGACTTCGAGCGGATCCATTACATGCGCAACCGGGTCTGGCTGGTGCCCGGCATGGTTCTCACGCTGCTCGCGATCGGCGCCATGATTCTGTTCGCGCTGCAGTCCGCGCAGGCGGCATTCCTGATGCTGTGGCTGGCGATGTGGACTGCGGGTTGCAGCGTGCTCGGATTTCAGGTTGTCCACGCCTGGCGCGGCGGTATGCGCCCCGGCACGGTGTTCGTCTCGCTGTTCGCGCTGCCCTTCTTCGGCGGCGAACTGGTCGGCCTGTGGCAGATGAACACGGTGACCTCGCCCCTCGCCGTGCTGGCGTTGCTGGCGATCGTGCTCGTCAACGTGCTGTTCTACCACCTGATCAAGGCGCCGACGATCAAGGGGCGCAAGGTCATGGACCAGATCGAAGGCTTCAGGCAGTACCTCACTGTCGCTGAAAAGGAGCGCATGAACCTGCTCAATCCGCCCGAGCGCACGCCCGAGCTGTTCGAGAAATTCCTGCCCTACGCCCTCGCGCTCGACGTCGAACACGAGTGGAGCGAACAGTTCGCCGAGGCTCTTGCCGATGCCCAAAACGGCTATGCGCCCGCCTGGTACGCGGGAAGCGCCTGGCGCGGCGACAGCGCAACCGGCCTCGCCGACAGCCTGGGCGGCGGTTTTGCCGGCGCCATTTCGTCGGCGTCGTCGCCGCCCGGTTCGTCGTCGGGAGGCGGCGGCGGATTTTCCGGCGGCGGTGGCGGCGGCGGCGGAGGCGGCGGCTGGTAACCGGCCCGGCGCCAAGCGACTTTCCGCGACGTTTCCCGATTTCGTCGTTCCGGCCCTCGCCCATCGCGGGCGGGGGCTGTTAGTATGCGGCGTTGAAGGCTCAGAGGAGGAGGCAGGGGCATGGGCGTCGCCAGGATCCGGAAAATCGTCACCGTGGTCGAGGAGACCGCGAAGGAAATGGGCAAGGAGATCGACCCGCCGACCCGCAAGGCCGCGGCGGTGGCGGTCATCGAGAACCCCTGTGCCGGACGTTACGTCGAGGACCTCGACGAGCTGATGGCCGTCGGCGCCGAGCTCGGCGGACTCTTGGGCGCACGCGCCGTCGCCGCGCTCGGCGTCGCGCCGGACGCGATCGAAAGCTACGGCAAGGCGGCGATCGTCGGCGAGGCCGGCGAATGGGAGCACGCCGCCGCGATCCTCCATCCCGGTCTCGGCAAGCCGCTGCGCGAGGCGGTCGAACACGGTGCGGCACTGGTGCCTTCGGCGAAGAAAATGGGTGGCATGGGTACGCCGATCGACGTACCCCTGGGCCACAAGGACGCCGCCTACGTGCGCAGCCACTTCGACGCCATAGAGGCGCGCGTGGCGGACGCACCGCGGGCGAACGAGATCGTCGTCGCCGTCGCGGTCACCGATTCGGGCCGCCCGCTGCCCCGCGTCGGCGG
>JBHHZM010000113.1:0-9790 GCA_046758065.1 Alphaproteobacteria bacterium
TCGGGATCGGGAGCTACGCCGAAAACGAATTTCCACCAACTATCGGACACGACCGGCGCATCGAAGAGGCAAAGGCTGCCGTCGAGAAATATAACGAGATCGTAGCGAAGACCATTGGCAGCCCACTGACTCTCCAATCTGTCGAATCATGGTATGGCGGATGGATGTATGACTATGACAAGACCTATCTACGACAATGGGTCGAGGGATTGCGCAAGGCTGGTGTTGTCGAGGAGCCGACCGCAGCGCCAGCGGATATCGACTTCAAGGACCTGGTAAGCAAGAACGCGGGAATCTTCGACGTCGAGGGCGCGGTAAAGATCGACGCGGCGGGGCCAAGGCACTGTTCGACCGGCGCGTGGTCTTCATCGACACGCGTTCAAACGGCCCTTACAGCCGGGGACATATTCCAGATGCCATCAACCTCTATACGTTCACGAATTTGACCAAAGAGAAACTTTCCGAACTCGTCGATCCGGATGATGAGGTAGTTTTTTATTGCGGAGGCGAAGACTGTCCGCTGTCGCCCAATGCCTCCGCAAAGGCACTCGTCTGGGGCTATACCAAGGTTTACTACTTTGCTGCGGGCTATCCGGCGTGGAAGGACGCGGGGCACCCAATCATAACCGATTAAGGTCGGCTTCGGGTCAAGAGTTACCTGTTACCGTATGCTAATGTTAGGGGAAGTTTCGGGGGCAATCCGGACGCAAGTCGGAAAACCAGACATTAACCTCAAGTCGCCAATCTCCGGTCCACCGAGTACCCCGGCAACGCCTTGTTGCCGTGCTCGGCGATGTCGTCTGACATGTCTTTGGCCGTCCTCAGATCGGCCTTGGTGTGGACGCACCACGCTCCGCCACCGGTGAAGGTCGGTGAGGACATGGTTACATGACCTACAGGCCGGAGAAATCGCGGGGCCGAGTGCCAGCGCAGTAGGCTGCCATGACCTCATCGTGTAAGTTATTGATTTATAGGGAGAATATTTCAACGCGTCAGACCGGTATACACTCGAAAAATTAGCCCCTCGTTACCCTTTGCTTTTATTAAATAAATCAGCCCGCCATGGCATGGCGCATGAAGCCCAAAACTTACACAATTTCTTACACATTCACATTTTTTGAAAATTATTATCTTGTAAAATCAATATGTTATGTATATATGCGGAAGACTTAAAATCCGCTGGCCTTA
The DNA here is from genome assembly GCA_046758065.1 of Alphaproteobacteria bacterium. Lineage (GTDB taxonomy): Bacteria > Pseudomonadota > Alphaproteobacteria > JAAXGF01 > JAAXGF01 > JBHHZM01. The sequence goes on from JBHHZM010000113.1 coordinate 1,189, forward strand.
CGGCCTTGGGGGTTCGAGTCCCTCCGCCCGCACCAATTAAATCAAAGACCTAGCGGCCATCCCGTGGATGCCGGGCGGACCGCCTACCCCTGTCATTCGCGGGCGCGACCCGCGAATCCAGAGAGCGGTCGAAGCCGTCTGGATTGCTGGATCGGGTCCGGCAATGACACCGCAGACGATGATGACGCCGCGCAGCGGTGAGCGGGAGGGCGAGGGGCGACGAATCCCCGCCCGGCGGGAGATGAGGGAGGCGGGCCACCAGCCAACGGAGGATTGCGCGCCGGCCGGCCCTGCTTTGCCGCCGCCGGTCGCTGTGGCATAGTGTGGGGGCGGTCCGGCGGGCGCCCCGGGCCGGAACAAGAAATCGCGACAGGGGAGGAGGGCAGGGTGCTCCGCGTGCTCGTTCTGGGGGCGGCCGCCGGCGGCGGGTTCCCGCAATGGAACTGCAATTACCAAACCAGCCGGCGGGCGCGTGGCGGCGATCCCAAGGCGCGGCCGCGCAGCCAGTCGTCGCTCGCGGTGAGCGCCGACGGCGAACGCTGGTTCCTGCTCAACGCCTCGCCCGACCTGCGCCAGCAGATCAACGACAACCCCCCGCTCCATCCCCGCTCCGGATTGCGCCACAGCCCGATCGCCGGGGTGGTGCTGACCAACGCCGACGTCGATCACGTCGCCGGCCTGCTCAGCCTGCGCGAGCGCCAGCCGCTCGTGGTCTACGCCACCGGCCGGGTGCAGGCGGTGCTCAGGGCCAACAGCATCTTCGACGTGCTCGCCCCGGACGTCGTCGCACGCGTCGAACTCGCGCTCGACCAGGCGGTCGAACTCGCCGGACCCGACGGGGCGTCGTCGGGCGTCGTGATCGAGCCCTTCGCCGTGCCCGGCAAGGTCGCGCTCTACCTCGAGGACGGCGACGCGGGGGAAAACTTCGGCACGGTCGCCGAGGACACCATCGCACTCGAGGTGCGGGCGCGCGAGGGCGGCGCGCGCTTGTTCTACGTCCCGGGCTGCGCGGCGCTGACCGCCGGACTCGCCGCCCGGCTCGACGGCGCGCCGCTGGTGTTGTTCGACGGCACGCTGTGGCGCGACGACGAGATGATCGCCGCCGGGGTCGGCGTCAAGACCGGGCGGCGCATGGGACACATGAGCATGTCGGGACCGGAGGGCTCGATCGCCGCCTTCGCGGACCTCGACGTCGGGCGCAAGCTGTTCATCCACATCAACAACACCAACCCTGTGCTGCTCGACGACTCGCCCGAACGGGCGCAGGCCGTCGCCGCCGGCTGGGAGATCGCCGAGGACGGCATGGAGATCGACCTGTGAGCGGGCGGTTGAGCGGCGACGCGTTCGAACGCCGGCTCCGTGAGATCGGCGCCGAGCGCTATCACAACCGGCATCCCTTCCACCGCATGCTGCACGGCGGAGCGTTGGGTTTCGGTCAGGTTCAGGCCTGGGCGCTCAACCGCTACTGTTACCAGTGCCACATCCCGATCAAGGACGCGGCGATCATCGCGCGCATGCCTTCGGCCGAGTTGCGCCGGGCGTGGCGGCAGCGGCTCATCGACCACGACGGCGCGCGCCCGGGTGATGGCGGGATCGCCCGCTGGCTGGCGCTTACCGACGGTCTCGGTCTCGACCGCGACGACGTCGTCTCGATGCGGCGCGCGCTGCCGGCGACGGTGTTCGCGGTGCGGGCCTACGTTCAGTTCGTGCGCGAACGCCCGCTGCTCGAAGCGGTCGCCTCGTCGCTCACCGAGTTGTTCTCGCCCACCATCATCGCCGAACGCGTCGCCGGCATGCTGGCGAACTACGACTTCATCGACGAGAACATCCTGGCCTACTTCAGCGCGCGCCTCGACCAGGCGCCGCGCGACGCCGACTTCGCCCTCGCCTACGTCAAGCGCGAGGCCGCAACGCGCGCCGAACAGGAGGCGGTGCTCGCCGCGCTGCGCTTCAAATGCGACGTGCTCTGGGCGCAGCTCGACGCGCTCCATCACGCCTACGTCGAGCCCGGGCAGATTCCGCCCGGCGCCTTCGTTCCCGAGGACCGGCGGTGAGCCGGTGCGTCACCATCGACGAGGCGTCGCTGCCGCGGCTCGCGCGCCACGTCAAGCTGCGCTTCGACGAGCGGCGCGAGTGCTGGGTGATGCTGGCGCCCGAGCGCATCCTGATGCCCGACGACATCGCCGTCGAGATCGTCCGGCGCTGCGACGGCGAGACCACGGTGGGCGCGATCATCGAAGCGCTCGCCGCCGAGTTCGACGCGCCCGTCGAAGAGGTCGGCGCCGACGTCGTCGAGCTGCTTCAGGACCTCGCCGACAAGGGCTTCGTCGCGGCATGAGCGCGCCCGACCCGCCGCTGGCGATGCTGGCGGAGATCACCCACCGCTGTCCGCTGCAGTGCCCCTACTGCTCGAACCCGCTGGCGCTCGAACGCGCCAGCGCCGAGCTCGACACCGCGACCTGGCAACGCGTGCTCGACCAGGCCGCCGACATGGGCGTGCTGCAGGTTCATTTCTCGGGCGGCGAGCCGACGGTGCGCAAGGACCTCGTCGCGCTGGTCGCCCATGCCGCCCGCCGCGGGCTCTATACCAACCTGATCACCGCCGGCGTGCTGCTCGACGCGGCGCGAATCAAGGCGCTCGCCGACGCCGGTCTCGACCATGTGCAGCTCAGTTTCCAGGACGCGGTCGCGGCCGGGGCCGACCGCATCGGCGGCTACCGCGGCGGCCACGAGAAAAAACTCGCCGTCGCCCGGCTGGTGCGCGCGGCGGGTCTGCCGCTGACCGTCAACGCGGTGGTCCATCGCCAAAATCTCGGGCGCGTCGGCGCGATGATCGAGCTTGCCGTCGAACTCGGCGCCGAGCGCCTCGAAGTGGCGCATGTGCAGTATTACGGCTGGGCGCTCAGGAACCGCGCGGCGCTGCTGCCGAGCCGGGCGCAGCTCGACGCCGCGAGCCGCACGGTCGAGGAAGCGGCGGCGCGGCTCAAGGGCGTGCTGGTCATCGACTACGTGGTGCCCGACTACTACGCGCGGTGGCCCAAGTCGTGCATGGGCGGCTGGGCCCGGCGCTTCTTCAACGTCACGCCGGCCGGCAAGGTGCTGCCCTGCCACGCCGCCGAGACCATCACCGGGCTCGAATTCGAGGTCGTCACCGAACGCGGCCTCGCCGAGATCTGGCAGCGCTCGGCGGCGTTCGAACGCTTCCGCGGCACCGGCTGGATGCCCGAGCCCTGCCGCAGTTGCGACCGCCGCGAGATCGACTGGGGTGGCTGTCGCTGCCAGGCCTTCGCGCTCACCGGCGACGCCGCCAATACCGATCCCGCCTGCGCGCTGTCGCCCCGCCACGACGGGATTTTCGCCCTCGCCGTCGCCGAATCGGCCGCCGCGCCGCCGCCTTTCGTCTACCGCCGCATCGGGGGCTGAGGTCCGGTTTCCAGCCGATCCGGACCGGCGAGGGTCACTGGGCGGTTTCCGGTTCGAGGTCGAGCGCCAGCGAGTTGATGCAGTAGCGCAGGCCCGTGGGCTCGGGGCCGTCGGGGAAGACGTGGCCGAGGTGGGCGTCGCAGCGGCTGCACAGCACCTCGGTGCGGGTCATACCCAGGCTGTGGTCGGATTCGGTCGCCAGGGCGCCCTCGGCGACGGGCTGCCAGAAGCTCGGCCAGCCCGAACGCGAATCGAATTTGGCCGCGCTCGAAAACAGTTCCTGACCGCAGCAGACGCAGCGATACGTGCCGGCGGTCGGGCAATGGTTGTATTCGCCGCTGAACGGGCGCTCGGTGCCTTTAAGGCGCGTGACGCGGAACTGCTCCGGCGTCAGTTCGGTGCGCCACTCGGCGTCGGACTTGCGGATTTTATCGGTCATCGCGGTGCTCCCGGCCTGTTCTGGAGGAGAGGTAGAACGCCTGGAACAAAAGGCAAGCCGACGTTTCACGCGACCTTGCCGCGCTTGAAATCGCGCACGATCTCGCGCGCGGCGTTGTGACCGGGGGCGCCGGTGACGCCGCCGCCCGGATGCGTTCCCGATCCGCACATGTAAAGCCCGGCGAGCGGCGCGCGATAGTCGGCGTAACCGGCGGCCGGACGCAGCGAATAGATCTGGTCGAGATGCAGCGCGCCGTGGAAGATATCGCCGCCGACGAGACCGAATTCGCGTTCGAGGTCGAGCGGACTCAGCGCCTGACGACCCACCACCGAGCGTTTGAAGTTGGGCGCGTACCGATCGACCGTAGCGATGATCAGGTCGGCGACCTCTTCGCGCACGTCGTCCCAGGTCTGCTCGCCCGAAAGCTGCGGGTGGAAATGCTGGCAGAACAAGCTGGCGACGTGGGCTCCCGGCGGCGCGAGGCTGTCGTCGATGGTGCTCGGGATGCACATCGAAATGACCGGGGCGCGCGCCCAGCCGCCACCCTTGGCGTCGTCGTAGGCGCGTTCGAGATAGTCGAGCGAGGGGCAGATATCGATGGAGCCACAGAGAAGTTCGTCCGCCTGGTCCCCCGGCACGCCCTCGAAGGCGGGAAGCTCGCTGAGCGCGACGTTCATGCGGAAGGTGCCCGAACGGCAGCGCCAGCCTTCGATGTCGCGGCGGAAATCGGCGTCGAGCGCCTCGACGTCGACGAGATCGAGGAACAGAAGCTTGGGATTGACGTTGGCGGCGACCGCGCGGGCGCGGATGACGCTGCCGTCGGCGAGCGCGACGCCGCGGGCCTTGCCGCCTTCGACGATCACCTCGGCGACCGGCGCGGAAACCGCGATCTCGACGCCGCGCGATTCGGCCGAGCGCGCCATCGCTTGGGTGATCGCGCCCATGCCGCCGCGGGCGTGGCCCCAGGCGCCGATCCGGCCGTTGACCTCACCGAAATAGTGGTGCAGCAGGACATAGGCCGTCCCGGGCGCATAGGGGCTCGCCAGGTTGCCGACGATGCCCTCGAAACCATAAACGCCCTTGAGGCCGTCGAACTCGAACCACTCGTCGAGATAGTCGCCGACGCTCATGGTCATGAGGGCGGCGAAGGCGCGCTGCCGGCGAAGATCGAGCCTGCGCAGCCGGTTGCCGGTGCAGAGAACGCGCCACAGATCGTTCAGACCGCCGCCGAGGTTGGGCGGGGTCTCGAGCACGATCGAGCGCAGCACCCGCGCCGTCTCCTCGAGTACGGCGTGGAACGGCGCGTACGCTTCGGCGTCGGGCTGCGAGAAGCGGGCGACTTCGCGTATCGCTTGGGCGTCGTCGCGCGGCAGCGACAGATAGCGGCCATCGGGCAGCGGCGCCAGCGAACCTCCCGCACGGTCGAGAATTTCGAGGCCGTGACGGTAAAGTTCGAGATCGGCGATCACCTGCGGGTGCAGCAGACTGACGACATAGGAGCACACCGAGTTGCGGAAACCCGGGTGGAATTCCTCGGTAACCGCGGCGCCGCCGACCACGGCGCGGCGTTCGACCACCTTCACCCTGAGCCCCGCGTGGGCGAGGTAGGCGGCGCAGACCAGACCGTTGTGGCCGGCGCCGATGACGACGACGTCGTAGGCAGGATCGGAAGCCATCGGGACCCCTTGTATTACCCCTTGTATTACCCCCAGAGTTCGCGCGGCGGCGGCGCCATAAGGCTTTCCCGGTAGACGATGCCGGGTTCGCGGTCGCGCGCCAGCAGCAGCGGACCGTCGAGGTCGACGACCCCGCGCGCCGACTTGACGGCGATGTCGTCATGGGCCTCGCCGAGGAAAAACAGATAGGGACGTTCCATGATCTCCCCTGGTGAATATGCGGTGGCGAACGTCTTCGTTCTCCAAGCGATTGAGCGAATTCTACCCGAGTTTCATGTCGGCTTCACCGTTGCTTCCGTGCGGCGGGGCAGGCGTACCCGCTGGGGCCGACATGACAACGACACAGTCGGCTGTCCGGTTTTTGTATGACGTCGAATGCCCGCCGGCGCTACCGGGCTTGTGGGGGGTGGACCGGTTTTCCGCGAATCGCCTGATCGCACTCAGGCAGCGACGATTTCCCAGCCTTCGTCGCGGGCGGTCCGGGCGAGCCGCCGGTCGGGAAAGACGGCGACCGGGCGTCCCACCCGGCGCAACAACGGCAGATCGTAGACCGAATCGCCGTAGGCGGTGCAGTCGTCGAGCTCGCAGCCGAGCATGGTGCAGAGTTCGAGCGAGCAGCGCAGTTTGTCCTCGGAGAAGGGGTGGAACACGGGCGGGTCGGCGGTGAAGGCGCCGTTGCGGCGTGCGCAGCAGGTCGCGCGCCACGCGTCGGCATCGATCCTCCGGGCGAGCGGTCCGGCGATGAATTCGGGCGCGCCGGTGAGCAGAACGATCCGTTGGCCCGCGGCCCGGTGTTCGTCGAGCCGTCGTATCAGCGCGGGACGCAGGCGTGGCGCAAGCCGGTCTTCGACGAACGCTTCGGCCCAGCGGGCGACGTCGTCGACCGCGAGTCCGTCGAGATAGGCCTTGTTTTTCTTGAGCACGTGGCGGCCGAGCTGCGGTCCCCAGCGCGGCACGAACAGGGCGGCGTTCATCATCTGACGGGGGCCGATGTGCTGGCGGCGCAGAAGATGCGCGACGAACAGCGCCTCGGAGCTCGGACCGGGGAGCAGCGTGCCGTCGACGTCGACCAGGATCGCGCTCACTTATCCGATCTCCCCGATTTCCCGCCCCACGCGGCCATCGCGCAGGATTCCCTGGACCATGAGAAACTCGACGATCACGGGGATACCGCGCAGGAGACAGACAGCGGTCGATGCGATGACCAGAACCATGGTGACGACGTCGAGTCGCGCCGACCACTCGGTCCAGAGCTCGGGATGGAGAGCGGGCCAGGGCTGGATGAGGAGCGCCCAGCCGAAGGTCGCCGCCTTAAGGCCGCCGTAAAAGCCTCGCATGAAGCGACCGGCGACGAGGAAGCATCCCCAGGACGAGCGCATCATGCCGAACGCGGTCTCGCCCCGCGAAATTGCCGCGTAGCGGATCGAATCGACCACCGAACTGCGGGCGATGAAAACGACCGCCACCCAGATCGGCACCAGATCTAGATCGGCGAGGACCACCCACATCACGTTCTCGACCACGCGGTCGATGGCGATGTCGAAGATCGAGCCGAACACCGAGGTCTCGGCGCGCCTGCGCGCGACATAGCCGTCGAGGCCGTCGAGCGCGATGATGAGGAGAATCAGCGGCGCGTCGACAAGTTGCCACATGGCGGGCGCCTGGTAGGCCATCAGCACCACCACCAGCAGCAACAGAAACCGTGACAGCGTGATCAGGTTGGCCATGCCGTTCCTACGTCTGATTCAGGATTCGACGGTACGGCGGCTGTCGCGCGGCTTCACCTCGCGCACAATCTCTAAACATATCAGATTCCAGAGGATTTGTCGCCAACTCGATCCTTTCGGTAGTGTCTCAGTTTGAAATTCCGTCGAAACAACGCCCGGAACGTTGACTTATTAGCGGGTCATGTCCGCCTTGCGCCCAACGGCGGAACCTGGCGCACGGTCATCGGTACAGGCGACTTTGGGCCAAAGTCGTCATTCGGGCAGGCCCGCCTCTCGGAGGCCGTCCAGATAATCTTCTAGCACCGCCCGGTCTTTGAAGGGCATCGTTTCTGCAAAGATACTGACAGCAAATCCGGGCTCCAACTCCAGAACCTTGCCGGCGTGAGCTTGTGCTTTGTCCATTTGACCCAAGCGCGCGTAGATAGCTGCCAGAAGGCGGTGTTGACCAGGAGAAGGCTCGGCGATGCGGTTGGTTATGCGAAGGGCATCACTGTACTGACCAAGGAAATAGTAGGCCCAGCCCTGAGCGTCGAAGTAGCAATCGGGGTGAAAGGGGTCGAGTCGCATTGCCCGCTGTATTTGATCGACTGCTTTCCCCATTTCGCCGAGATAGATCAGTGCATAACCCATTTCGGCAAGTCCTTTGGCACCATTTGGATTGAGGGACAGGCCGTCTTCAATCTCGGCCATGGCTTTCTCAAACCGTTTCTCGAAGAGGTAGGTCCACCCGAGTGTCTGATGGGTCCGATAGTCAGCGTCGTCCAAGGTAACCGCTTTCAGGGCAGCCTCACGACTGCTCGCCAAGGACGCATTGCCGTCTTCGCTCCAGCCAAAAAGGTACTCACGCATGTAGGTCGTTGCATATCCCTCATGCGCTCTTGCGTATTGTGGATCAAGGGCAATGGCCTGTTCGAAGCGCGCTTGCGCCTTGTCGTTGCTTGCCTTGGTGTAGTCGTCCAGGAAGGCGGCGCCCTGCAGCACAAGCTCATAGGCGCTTAGATTGTCGGTCCGCTTGCGGTTCGCGATGCGGCGTCCAACATTATCCACGCGGCTGGCAACCGTTGAGACGATCGTTTGCAGAAGCTCGTCCGCGAGGGCGCGAAACTCAGCAACAGGTCGTTCATATCGCTCAGCCCAGAGATGCCGGCCAGTCGTCGCGTCGATCAACTGAACCGTGATCAGCAAGTCAGTCCCGGTTTTGCGAACACTGCCTTCGAGCATGTAGCCCGAATTATTCACGGCGCGGCGTGAAAGGGTTGGTGAGCGTGGATTAAGCTGTTGAGATTCCGTATGATTCTGGTGTCGAGCCACGATCATGCGGCAACAGGGAAACCCGG
>JBHHZM010000114.1:0-9751 GCA_046758065.1 Alphaproteobacteria bacterium
CGCCGCCCGGGAAACAGAATCGATCCGATCTCATCACATCTCGCTCTAGTGCAGCGGCGCATACTGATGATTCAGTCCAATCCGTCACCCCCGCGAAAGCGGGGGTCCAGCGGCTCGTGGATTCCGGCTCTGCGCTTCGCTCCGGCCGGAATGACGGGTTGGATCAGCGCGTGAATCTTTTGTTTGTATCTGTGCACTAGACCCCGACGTGATCCTTGATGGCGGACCAGACGAGGCCGCCAATGGCATAGATGAGAAACGCGCAGGCGAAGACGGTTGCCACCATCCAGGCGCGGCGGGGCTCCGTCGCTTCGTCGGGGAGCTGGGGCGAAACGAAGGCGATGAGGTAGCGTTGCTGCCGCTGGGCTTCCGCGAGCGCGGCCTCGAGCGAAGTGAGGGCGGAGCTGTAGCGCTGCTTGGCGAGCTCCTGCTCGAGGACGAGCGGCTGGTAGCGATCAATGAGCGAGGTGAGGTCCGTGCTGTGGGTGTTGGCCAAGCGGTCGCGTTCCTCGGCCACCTGGCGTTCGAGCGCCGCCGCCCGGGCGTCGAGGTTCTGGATCTGGGGGCTGTTGTCGCGCATGACGCTCCTGGCCTCGATGAGCTCGGCCCGGGTCGCCGCGAGCCGGGTCTCGAGCTCGGTTATGATGCTCAGGACCGCCGTGGTCTCCTGGCCCGGATCAATTGAACGGCTCTTTTTGCGAAATCGGGTGAGCGCGGTGGCGGCCATGCGGGCTTGGGTCACGGTGCGATCGAGCTCGCGGCGCGCGAAGCGGAGCGTGTCTTCCGTGATGCGCTCGGACATCTCGTTGACGAGCCGCTCGCTGAGATCAAGAAGATTCTGGGCGATGTCCCGCGCGGTCTCGCGGTCGAAGGCGCGCACGCGCAGGGTCGAAATGTTGGTGTTGGCGTCGATGGTGACCTCGACCATGTCCTGGAAGTACTCGAGGAGGTCCTCCTCGGAAGCGTCGGCCCTTAGGCGGGAAGGCCAGTCGACCTCGGGCGAGCCGTAATGCGCGCGGATGTCGACGCGCTTCTGGATTGCCTCCAGCATGTCGCGGGAGAGGATGTAGTCGCGGACGATCCCGGCGTCCTCGCTGGTGCTCGTCCCAAGCGAGCTAGAGCCGAGCACGTTCTCCAAGAAGCCGCCGACGGGGGCCTGGGTGCCCGTGCGGATGGCGTAGCGGGCCTCGGCAACGTATCGATCAGAGGCGATGACGCCGAAATAGACGCCGCCAATGAGGGTTGGCAGGAGCACGAAGAGGCAGAACGAGCGGACGAGGCCCGAGTAGGGTCGGAAACGCGTGGATTGCACTTTCTCTTCGGCCATGTGAACCGCGGCGAGGTTGCCGCTCCTCAAGTCGTGATGGCGCCGCCCACTCGATCGCGCCGAGCGTCCCCAGTCCTAATGCGGGCCGTAGGCGTAGACGGCGATCGCTTCCTTGATGTCGTCGTAGAACATGAGCCTGCCGCCCGAGAGCACGGCGCCAACGTCGCAGTTGCGTCGGATGGTCTCCTCGTTGTGAGAGACCATGATCACGGTTGACTGCTCTCCGCGCTCACGAAAGGCTCGCAAGCACTTCGCCCTGAAGCGCCAGTCGCCGGCCTCGGTCGCCTCGTCGACGAGGTAGCAGTCGAACTCGACCGCCATGCTGACCGCGAAGCCGAGCCGCGCGCGCATGCCCGAGGAGTAGGTCCGCACCTGCATGTCGAAATAGCTGCCGAGATCGGCGAAATCCTCGGCGAAGGCCTCGACTTCACCGGGCGGCGCACCGTAGAGGCGGCCGACGAAGCGCGCGTTCTCGCGCCCCGTGAGGGTCCCCGGGAACCCGCCCGAGAAGGCGATGGGCCAGGACACCCTGCCCCCTCTTTTGATGGCGCCCCGATCGGGCGGCTCGACCCCGCCGATCAGGCGAAGAAGGGTCGACTTGCCGGCGCCGTTCAGGCCCAGGATACCGACGTTCTTGCCCTTGGGGAAGGTGACCGTGATGTCGTCGAGCACCCGGTTCCAGCCCCGGCCGGCACGATAGCTTTTGCTGACGTTGCGAAGTTCGATCATACGGCGGCAAGGATGTGCTTCCTCAGCCCGCGCAGCATCAGGAGCCCGAGAAAGACCGTGAAGAGAGTCGTTCCGAGTGCGTATTCCACACTTACGTAACGGCTCTCGAACTCGACGAAGAAGGCCGATCGCAGCCACTCTATCATAACCAAGATCGGGTTCAGGAGCAGGAACTCGCGGATGCCGGCGGGCATCATTTCGGCGGTGAAGAAGAGGCCCGAAGTGAAGAACAGGGGACGGCCCGCGACGATCGACACGATCTGCGGAACCGAACGGAAGAAGGGCACGAGGGAGGCGAAGGCCGCTCCGAGGCCGAAGCCCGTGAGTGCGAGGCAGGCCAAGGCAGCCAGCACCAGGAGCGGGTTCTCGATCCGGACGGCGAACCCGAGCGCGTGCACGGCGGCGAGAAGCAGGAAGAAGACGACGGTGTGCGTCGCGATCTCGAGCAGCGCGCGGGCCAGTACGAGGTCGATGAGTTTTACCTGCGGAAATGTGAGGAGCACCCGGTTCGTCTCGATGGCGTTCATCGTCTGGTTCATGGTGTTGCGAAACAACATGAAGGGCCCAATTCCCGTCATCATGAACAGCACCACGGGCATGCCCGAAGGCGCAGTCTGATGCGCCAAGGCGAAGATGACGGCGAACAGCGCAACGAACGCGGCAGGCTCGAACACAGCCCAGAGGTATCCCAGCTTCAGTCGGCCGAAACGGCTCTTGATTTCGCGCAGCATCAAGGCTTGCACCACCCGCCCCTGAGTTGCGGCGGCGGCGGCCATATCCGTCCAGTGGATCATGTCAGATCGGAGTCAGTGGTACCAGCGACGCGACGCCCCGAGGTCGTCCGGGTTGATCAGAAGTTCCGACATGGTCCAGTCGCCGCGTTCGTCCCGGCAGGCAAGCCCCTCCGCCATCCCCTCGTAGCCCTCCGGGGACATGACAGAGAAGCGCCAGCAGAGACGCCCGCTCGCCGCGGGATAAGCCCGGTATGCGATGACCCACACGCTGGCGCCGGTGCGGGGGTCCTCGACGAGGCCCGCCTCGTCGGCCGCAGCCGATTCAAGGAAGCCGAAAAGCGGCGCGAGCGCGGCTGGCGCGGAGTTGCCGAGATCGTCATAGCTCTTCTTCGGCGCGAGCGCGCACCCGGTGACAAGTACGGCGGCGAGGAGTAGGCAACCCAGAAGACATCTTCGCGGAAGCGCGTCGCGGCGGCCCGTTTCCGGCCCGGGCCTGGCTTGCTCTACAGCCTGCGGGAAGGCGACCATGCCAGGCATTAAACGCATCAAGCGCTGGATTCGCGTCGGGGCAAAAAACACTTTCCGGTAGGTCAAGAACAGCTTCCTGATGGCCACGAGCCCACGCAGGATCGGGTTCGTCCGCAAATGATGCGGCTGAGGTTATCATTTGAATCGGCTCGCCCAAAGGGCGCATTACCCAAAATCTCTCCTCACGGGATCATGCCAGCGCGACGAACTCGGAAATCCGGAGTGGTGCGCGATTTTCCAGCGACTCCCCGAGATTGCGCAGGTTGCAAACGACTACTTGGCCATGCCCCACAGCCGACGGCGGCACCCTGGGGCAAAGAGAAAACTGATTTTTGGTTGCGCGACTTCATCAAGGTGAAATGACGGTTGTGCTCCGGAAGCCCGCTCGAGTTTTTGACACGCTACCGCCATTCGGGTGAATTTCCACCCGTCACACCAACCCGCCTGCTTCATTTGTTCACGCGTCGGGCGTTATTGCCCTGAGCGGAACGTTGGCCTTGACCGGTCGACCGAGCAGGTTGAACAAGACCGCCACGCGCTCGTCGTCTCTTCGACTGTCGAAGAGCCCGGCGACGCCCAGAAATGGACCCTCGGTGAACCGCACTCGGTCGCCCCGGCGAAACTCGTAGCCGCCACCCATCAAGACAAGCCCGCGACTATCCTCGCGGGCCCGGATTTCTTCGATTGCCGCTGTAGGAAAGGCTAGAGGTCGATCCCCCGCGCTAACCAGATTCCGCACACCCGCAGTGGAGTTCACGGCTCGCCAACGATCTTGCCCAAGGTCAAGATGGACGAACAGGTAACAAGGGAATAAAGGCTTTTCGACCCAGTCGCGCCGCCGCGCGTGATTCCGTTGAGCCCGATAGCGTGGCAGGTACACTCCAAATCTCTGACGCCCTAAATGCACCAAAGCCTTGTGTTCGGCTCTTGGAAGCGTATGGCAAACGTACCACCGTCTACCCACGCCCTCCCAACCGTTGTCCAGCATTTCCCGAATGCCCCTCGATAACGGGCCCGATAGTAGGAGCAACGATCCATCTGCGCAATCCCGAGGCGCGTTTCCGCGTCGGGCGCTGGCGGTCGGCAGCGGTCCCGGCTATGCTCGTCCGATCGAGAACGGAGGAGGCGATGAACCGTCCAGTCGCGTTGGTCACCGGGTTCGAACCCTATGGTGGACGCGGGCTCAACCCGGCGGCCGAAGTCGTCGCGCGCGTCGACGGCATCGAGATCAACGGCGCCCGCGTGGTGGGACGCAAGTTCCCCGTCTCGTTCGTTTCGCTCAGGCAGAGCATCCGCCAGACCCTGGCCGAGGTCACTCCGGCGGTGGTCATCAGCCTCGGGCTGTGGCCCGGCGAGGCAATGATCCGGCTCGAGCGCATCGGCACCAACGTCGCCGACTTCGAGATTCCCGACAACGAGGGCATGGTCCTGGCCGACAAGGAACTGGAAGCGGCCGATGACGCCGGACGGTTCGCCACCCTCCCGCTGAGTCGCATCCGGGACGCCCTGATCGAAGCCGGGATTCCGGCACGGCTTTCGAGCACCGCGGGAACCTTTCTCTGCAACGCTACGCTCTACACGTTCCTGGGAGCGATCGAGGAAAGCGGCAAGTCGGTGCGCTGCGGTTTCATCCACCTGCCCTATCTGCCCGAACAGGTGGCCGGTTTGATCGCCGAGACGCGGGCCGAACGCAGCATCGAGCTCCATCAGCGCGCCGACATCGCCTCGATGAGCCTGGAGACGATGGTCGAGGCGGTTCACGTCGCCCTGTCCGTTTCGCTCGAGAATGGCGCCGATGGGTGAGGTCATCCTCGCGCTCGATGCGGTCACCAAGCGCTTCGACCGCACCTTCGCGGCCGATCGTCTTTCGCTCGAAGTCAATCGCGGCGAGTTTTTCACCTTCCTCGGCCCCAGCGGATCAGGCAAGTCGACGGTTCTGCGCATGATCGCCGGGCTCGAGATCCCCGATTCCGGGCGCATCCTCATCGCCGGCAGCGACACCCGGGGCGTACCGCCTTGGCGGCGAAATCTTGGCATGGTGTTTCAGCAGTATGCGGTCTTCCCGCACATGAACGTCGCCGAGAACGTCGGTTACGGTCTGCGCGTCCGCAAGACGCCCACCGCCGAGCGCAACGATAAGGTCGCCGCACTGCTCGTGCTCGTCGGCCTCGCCGACATGGACGAAAAAAACGTGACGGTCCTGAGCGGCGGCGAGCAGCAGCGCGTGGCGCTGGCCCGTGCGCTTGCGCTCGAACCCGCGCTGTTGCTGCTCGACGAGCCGCTCGCGGCCCTCGACGAAAAAATCCGCCGCGACATGCAGACCGAACTCAAGCACATCCAGCGCCAGACCGGCACCACCTTCCTCTACGTCACCCACGACCAGGAGGAGGCGCTCACCATGAGTGATCGCATCGCGGTGCTGAATCGCGGCGCCTGCGTTCAATGCGACACGCCGGAGAAGCTGTTCCGCCGGCCGCACACCCGGTTCGTCGCCAGCTTCTTCCGCGGCTGCAACTTGCTCGACGCCGATCTCATCGAGGTCGTGGGCGAGCGGACGCGGCTGCGTATCGGCGGCGAAATCGTCGTGGCCCCGCGCAACGGCGCAGGCGCCCAAGCGGGGCGCGTCGGCATCGCCATCCGCGCCGAGAACCTGCATGTCGGCGCCGGCGCCCAAGATTGCGAGGTGCGGATCGAGGCAAAGCTCAACGAGATCGTCTACCGCGGCACCAACGTCGACCATCTGATCGAGATGGCCGACGGCCAGCATATCGTCGCCACCTCGACACGGCGCGAGGCCGACGAAAGCGAGGGCACGGTGGCGCTCGGCTTCGCGGCCAAAGACATCATCATTCTCGACGACTGAAAGGAAAGGGCCGGGGGTTCCACCCTACCCCGCGGTACGCGATCGACGGAATGCGTAGACGAGAAGCACGACGACGAGCGCGAGCGTAAGCGCAATCAGGATACTCATTACCGCATGCAGCGTCGGCGACAGACCGATCTGCATGTATCTCGACCAGATATAGGTCTGCACCGTGTTCCACGGTCCCTGCACCAGTGCCGTCCGCACGGTTTCGTTGAACGACAGAATCATCGAAAAGATCGCCGCGCCCAACACGCCGGGGCGGATCAAAGGCAGCTCGACGTCGAAAAATGCGCGAAACCGCCCCGCCCCGTGAACGTAGGCGGCTTCGAGGTAGACCGGTTCGAAGGTCGCCATCACCGTGAGAATGATGAGGAAAGCGAAGGGCAGCGACCACAGCACGTGCACCACGGTGATGGTCCACAGCGACGGCAGGACGCCGATCTGCTGGAAGAAGAACGCGGTCGCGAGTCCCATGCTGACGCCGGGAATGAACAGCGGCAACAGCACGAGCAGCAGGATCGCCCGCGGCACGCGCAACTCGCGCACGGCCATCGCGGCAAGCAGCGCCAAGGGCGGCGTGATCAACGCGGTGAGCGCGGCGACGATCAGCGATGTGCGGATCGCCCCCATCAGGACCGAGCTCTTGCCGAGGCCGGCGTACCACTGAAGCGTGAACGCCCCGATCCCCGTGGATTTCTCCGTGAACGAGAAGACGAAGGGCGGCGCCAGCGGCGCGTAGAGGAACACCAGGACCAGCCCGACATAGCCCCAGCACAGCCACAAGCCGGCGCGACGGCCAACCATCGCTCAGTATCTCCAGCGCACGATCTTGCCGAGGAACGAGCGGATGTCGAACGCCGCATACCACGCCATCAGGAACAAGAGCATCAGCCCGACCACCACGCTCGACATCGCTGCGGCGAGCGGATAGTTGAGCACGTCCATGGTGCTGGTGATGGTGTTGCCCATCAGTTGGTAGCCGACCCCGCCGAGGATGATCGGCACCGCGCTTTCACCGAACGAGCCGACGAAACCGAAGATCGCCGCGGCGAAGACGCCCGGCATCGAGAGCGGCAGCGTCACGCGCAGAAAGGTGTTGCGCGGATCGGCGCCCAACAGCCAGCTCGCTTCGACGAGGCGGCCGTCGATGCCGGCGAGCGCCAGCCACAACGGATAGATCATGAACGGCATGTACGAAGCGATCAGCCCGACAAGTACCGAGAAATTGCTGAACAGGAGCCAGTCGACCGCACGTTCGACGACGCCGAGTTCGAGCAGTGCCTGGTTTACCGGGCCGGTACGGCTCAGCAGATAGGCGAGCGCGAAATTACGGATGACGTAGTTGACGAGGAACGGCACGGTGAACAGCAACAACACCGTGCGGGCCGTCTCGGGCCGCACCCGCATCGCCAGGAAGTAGGCGACGGGATAGGAAATGACGAGGCTCACGAGTGTCACCGCCGCCGCGACCACGAGGCCGCGCTCGAGAATGAACAGGCGCACGCCGGTGAAAAACTCCCGGTAATGCTCGAAGGTGAAACCCGGGCGCACGCTGAACCCGTCGAGCTCGAAGACGCTCCAGGCAAGCATTACCAGAAGCGGCCCCACCAGGAAGACGACGACGAATACGATCGGCGTCGCCAGCAGCGCGTATCGTATCGCGTTCGACGGCGTGTGCACGGCGGTTTCGCCTGAGTGGCGGTTGAAAACGGGCCGGTCCTGCGTGACGCCCCCTCGCTATCCCCGTCGGGACAGCGAGGGGGTCGGGGACTCTGGCCCGTCGCGGCGGTCCTTTACGCCGCCTTGAACCGCGCCCACTCCGACTCGTACTGGCGGATGTGGGTCGGCCAGCGGTTTTGCCAGGTGCCGCCGAGTTCGAATTTGCTTTTCACGTTGGCGTCGATGTCGGCGATCTTCTTGGCCTCGGCGGCGGAAAACTCGTCCGGGTGCTTTGCGGCATAGGCAACCGAGTCCGGATTGGTCATGTAGCCCCGGGTCAGCGTGATCTGGGCGCCGTACCACGGCCCGAGCAGGAAGTTGAGGAAGTCGTACGCAGCCTGGGTGCGCGCCGCCGGACGGTCGGGGTTGTTGACGATATAGGCCGCCATTGCCCACAGGAGATAGCCTTCCTTCGGTCGCGCGTATTGGGCGTTGGTGCCCTGGGCGCGAGCGACAAAGACCATCGGCTCCCACGCATCCATGACATAGACCTCCTTGGTGGTCAGCAGGCTCACCGCCTGCTCGAAGCCGGTCCAGATGACGCGGAACTGCCCTTCCTTCTTCTTCTTGATGAGGAAGTCGATGACCGTCTTGAGTTCACTCGGGGTCATGTTCGCCGGATCGGCGATCGACGCCATGCCGCTCTTCTTGAGGTAAAGCGCGGTCTTCTGGCCGGTCGTGGTGAAGTTGTCCTCGAGTGCGACGAAACCCTTGAACCGGGGATCGAACATTGCGCCGTAGCTGTCGAGCGGACCGGTGATGTCGGGCAGGTACGCGAATGAATCGCCCTGCAGGATCGTCGGCACGCCGTAGACCCTGCCCCGGTAGCCCATAAAGTCGAAGCCGGGCGTGCCCGGCGCGAGGTACTGGCTGAGGTACGTGTTCTTCTTCCAGTTCGGCAGTCGGCTGGTGTCGATCTCGTCGATCAGGTCGACCTCGACCAAGGGCTTCTGCATGCCGCCGACGATGTTAATGACGTCGTAGATCTGGCGTCCACCGCCGGCGATCAGCACGTTGAGAATCGCCGAAGGCGCGTTGCCGATGGAGACGAGGTTGACGTCCCAACCGGTGGCGGCGGTGAATTTCGACCAATCGCCGGGGTCGCCAACGCCGATGTCGGCAAAATTGAGGGTCTCGCCCGCCAGCGCGCGCCGCCACGGCGAGGCGGCCAACGCCGCGCCGAGCCCGGTGGCCGCTGTGGTATGCAGGAAACGCCTGCGGTCCATACCCGTCAACATCTGTGTCATGTCGGCTTTCCTCCCAAAATTATCGGCTTATTGTTTTGGAGAGCAGAAAACCCGCCCCCCACGCTCATGGTGCGCGGCCCGTTTCGCGATGTCAATTCGAGGCATGGAGCGGATTCGCGTTGTGCCCGGGACCGCGCTCTACGACAAGCCGCACGAGGTTAGACTCGAGGGTGGCGCGCGCGGCGAACCCGCGCCCGGTCACGGCGCGGCCATGACGCCGCCGTCGACGACGAGGCCCGTGCCGGTGATGAAGGACGCCGCGTCCGAAAGCAGGAACAGACAGGCGTTCGCCATGTCCTGGGTGGTGCCGACGCGCCCGAGCGGCACCTGGGCCGCGACCCGGGCCTGCACGTCTTCCCTGCCTTCCCAGCGCGCCTGCATGGGCGAGAGCGTCGGCCCCGGAAAAATCACGTTGGAGCGGATGCCGTCTCCCGCGAACTGGATCGCGATCGACTTCGAGAGCGCGACGATCCCCGCCTTGGAGGCCTGATAGGCGTCCTGGGGGTGATCGTCGCCGCGCAGGCACTGGATGGACGAGAAATGGACCATCGCCCCGCCGCCGCCGCGGCGCATCGCAGGCACGGCATGGCGCACGGTATGG
>JBHHZM010000115.1:0-9745 GCA_046758065.1 Alphaproteobacteria bacterium
GCGCACCGGGTCGGGCATGTCGACCGGGTTGTGCAGTTCAACCGTCTCGCCGTCGGTGAGGTGCATGCGGTAGACGACGCTGGGCGCCGTGGTGACGAGATCGAGATCGAACTCGCGCATCAGCCGTTCGCGCACGATCTCGAGATGCAGCAGCCCGAGGAAGCCGCAGCGGAAACCGAAGCCGAGCGCGGCGGAGGTCTCGGCCTCGTAGTGGAAGCTCGAATCGTTGAGCCGCAGCTTGGCGAGGCTCTCGCGCAGCCGCTCGTAGTCGGCCGAATCGACCGGGAAGAGGCCGCAGAACACCACTGGCAGCGAGGGCTGGAAGCCGGGCAGCGGCGCGCTCGCGGGCTTGCGCTCCTCGGTGACGGTGTCGCCCACGGCGCAGTCGGCGACCGCCTTGATCGAGGCGGTGAGGTAGCCGACCTCGCCGGCCGAGAGCGCCGCAACCGCGCGGCGCTTGGGCGTACACACGCCGACTTCGTCGATCTGGTAGACCGCGCCGGTCTGCATCATGCGGACCTTCATGCCGCGGGCCACGCGTCCGTCGACCAGCCGTACCAGCACGATGACCCCGACGTAGGCGTCGTACCAGGAATCGACGAGCAGCGCCTTGAGCGGCGCTTGCGCATCGCCCGCGGGCGGCGGCAGCCGCGCGATCAGCGCCTCGATCACTTCAGGCACGCCTTCGCCGGTCTTGGCCGAGATCGCAATCGCGGCGCTGGCGTCGAGACCGACGACCTCTTCGATCTGCGCCCGCACGCGCTCGGGCTCGGCCGAGGGGAGGTCGATCTTGTTGAGGACGGGAACGATCTCGTGGTCGGCGTCGACCGCGAGATAGGCGTTGGCGAGGGTCTGCGCCTCGACTCCCTGGGTGGCGTCGACCACCAGCAGCGAGCCCTCGCAGGCGGCGAGGCTGCGGCTCACTTCGTAGGTGAAATCGACGTGGCCCGGGGTGTCAATCAGGTTGAGGACGTAAGTCCTGCCGTCGCGCGCGGTGTATTCGAGGCGCACGGTCTGGGCCTTGATGGTGATGCCACGCTCGCGTTCGAGCGGCATCGAATCGAGCACCTGTTCCTGCATCTCGCGCTTCGGCAGACCGCCGCACATCTCGATCAGCCGGTCGGCGAGCGTCGATTTGCCGTGGTCGATATGGGCGATGATCGCGAAATTGCGGATGTGGGCGAGGTCGGTCATGAGACTCAAATCCCGGGGCACCTTCCCCCGCACGAGGTGATTCAGGCGCGCAAGCTCCCACCCGTGGCCTTGGCCACCGCGGCGACGATCTTCGCCGCCACGGCCTCGATTTCGGCGTCGGTCAGCGTGCGCTCGGTCGGTTGCAGCGTTACGGCGACGGCAAGCGAGCGCTTGCCCGCGCCGAGTTCGGAACCCTGATAAGCGTCGAACACCTGAACCTCCGAAATCAGCGCCTTGTCGGCACCGCGCACGGCGCGCACCAGATCACCGGCACGCACGGCGTCGTCGACGACGAAGGCGAAATCGCGAACCACCGGTTGGAAGGGCGAGAGTTCGAGCGGCGGCCGCGCCTTGGTCGGCTTTGCCTTGGGCGCCGGTATGGCGTCGAGGAAGACCTCGCAGGCGGCGAGCGGTCCGGCGACGTCGAGCGCGGCGAGAACGCGCGGGTCGAGCTCGCCGAAATGCCCCAGCACCTTCGGTCCGAGCCGCACCGCGCCCGAGCGCCCCGGGTGGTACCAGGCGGGCGCGTCGGCGCTCACCTGCGCGCTCTCCGCCGGGCCTCCGCAGGCGGCGATGACGGCGAGCGCGTCGGCCTTGGCGTCGAAGACATCGACCGCGCGCGGGGGTTGCGCCCAGTGGCGCGGGCCGCTCATGCCCCGGCGCAGTGCGGCGGCGACCATCAACTGGCCTGCGGGCGCAGCGCTCTCGTAGGCCTGCCCGACTTCGAACAGCGCGACGTCGGCGAAGCCGCGATCGACGTTTCGTCCGGCGGCCACAACCAGGTTGGGGACCAGACTCGGCCGCATGTCGGTGAGCTCGCTGCTGATCGGGTTGGCGAGCTTGAGTTCGGGCGCGCCACCGCCGAACAGGACGGCGTGCGGTCCGGGCAGGAACGACCAGGTGACGGCCTCGGTCAGCCCGCGCGCGGCGAGCGTCCGCTTGGCGAGCCCGACGCGACGCTGGGCGCGGGTCAGCACGGGCCGCGCGACGCCTTCGGCACGCGGCATCGAGACCGCGGGGATGCGGTCGTAGCCGTGGATGCGCAGGACCTCCTCGACGACGTCGGCTTCGACCTCGATGTCGTGGCGCCACGACGGTACGGTCACCGTGATCGCCTCGCCCGCGCCGTCGAGCGCGAAACCGAGACGCCCGAGGATGTCGCGCTGCGTCGCCTCATCGACGCTCACGCCGCACAGCGCGGCGATGCGGCCGGTGCGGAAGGCAAGCGTCCTGCGCGTCTCGGGGATGGCGCCGGCGATCACCAGTTCGCTCGCCTCGCCGCCGCAAATCTCCTGGATCAGGTGCGTGCCGATCTCGGCGCCGGGCACCAGAAAGGCGGGATCGACGCCGCGTTCGAAGCGGTAGCGCGCGTCGCTCTCGATGCCGAGCGCGCGGCCGGTGGCGGCGGTGCGGCGGCGGTCGAACAGGGCGATTTCGAGGAACACGTCGGTGGTCTCGGCCGAGCAGCCGGTCGAGGCGCCGCCCATGACGCCGGCGAGGCTTATGAGGCCGCTCGCGTCGCAGATCGCCGTCATCGTGCGATCGATCTCGTATTCGTCGCCGTCGAGCGCGAGGTAGCGCTCGCCGTCGCGGCCGAGACGCAGGCGCAGGTCGCCCTGAAGGCGGCCGGCGTCAAACACGTGGGCCGGACGGCCGAGGTCGAGGGTGAGCCAGTTGGTGATGTCGACCAGCGCCGAGATCGGTCTCAGGCCGATCGAGACGAGGCGCTGCTGGAGCCACTTCGGGCTCGGCCCGTTCTTCACCCCGCGGATGTAGCGGCCGACGAAGGCGGGGCAGGCGTCGGCGTGTTCGGGCGCGAAGTCGAGATGCACCTTGACCGGGCTTTCGAAGGCCCCGGGCACGGGCGCGGTATCGAGCGGCCTGAGCGCGCCGAGCCCGGCGGCGGCGAGGTCGCGGGCGATGCCGTAAACGCCGAGGCAGTCGCCGCGGTCGGGCGTGACGGCGACGTCGATCAGCGGATCGTCGAGGCCCAGCCAGGATGCGAACGGCTCGCCCACGACCGCCGCTTCGGGCAGCTCGATGATGCCGTCGTGGTCGTCGCCGAGGCCCATCTCGCGCTCCGAGCACAGCATGCCGTTGCTCTCGACGCCGCGGATGGTCGTCTTCTTGAGATGCAGGCCGGTGCCCGGGATGACGAGGCCGGCGCGCGCGAAAACCCCTTTCATGCCGGTGCGCGCGTTGGGTGCGCCGCATACCACCTGCACCTCGCCCTTGCCGGTATCGACGACGCAGAGACTGAGCTTTTCCGCGTCGGGGTGCGGCTTCGCCTCGACCACGTGGGCCACCGTGAAGGCCGCGAGTTCGGCCGCGCGGTCGACCACTTCTTCGACCTCGAGGCCGAGCGCGGTGAGGCGGCCGGCGATCTCGTCAAGCGTCGCCCCGGTCTCGAGATGATGCTTGAGCCAGGACAGCGTGAACTTCATCGTGCCAGCCCCGCGGGCAGACTCGGCACGTCGAGCGCCAGGAATCCGTAATGACGCAGCCAGCGCAGATCGGCGTCGAAGAAGCTGCGCAGATCGGCGATGCCGTATTTGAGCATCGCGATGCGGTCGATCCCCATGCCGAAAGCGAAACCCTGGTACGCGTCCGGGTCGATGCCGCAGTTGGCGAGCACGTTGGGGTGCACCATGCCGCAACCGAGGATCTCGAGCCAGCCTGCCTTCGCCGAAGCGGAGCCTCGGCTCCGCGCAGGCAGGTCGTCGCCGCCGCCGATGCGCAACTCACCGCGTTTGCGCGTGCAGCCGATGTCCATCTCCGCCGATGGCGAGGTGAACGGGAAATAGCTGGGACGGAAGCGCACCGGCACGTCGTCGACCTCGAAGAAGGCGCGCACGAAGTCCTGCAGACAGCCCTTGAGATGCCCCATGTGGGTCGTCTTGTCGACCACCAGCCCCTCGACCTGGTGGAACATCGGCGTGTGCGTCACGTCCGAATCGCAGCGGTAGGTGCGCCCCGGAGCGATCAGCCGCAGCGGCGGTTTCCGGTTGCGCATGGTGCGCACCTGAACGGGCGAGGTATGGGTACGCAACAGCTTGCGCGCGCCGTCGGGTCCGGGCGCGAAGTAGAACGTGTCGTGTTCCTGACGCGCCGGATGCTCGGGCGGGATGTTGAGCGCCGTGAAGTTGTGGAAATCGTCCTCGATGTCGGGGCCCTCGGCGATGGCGTAGCCCATGTCGCCGAAGATGGCGACGATCTCGTCGAGCACCTGGCTTACCGGATGGATGCGGCCCTCCGCCTCGGGCCGGACGGGCAGCGTGACGTCGACGCGCTCGGCGGCGAGCCGCGCCGCGAGCGCGTCTGCGGCGAGTTCGGCCTTGCGCGCGTCAATCGCGCCGCTCACTTCGTCCTTGAGGGCGTTGAGCCGGATACCCGCCTCCCTGCGCTCTTCGGGGGCGATGTGGCGCAGCGCCTTCATGCGCTCGGTGACCACGCCCTTGCGGCCGAGCGCCGCGATCCGCACCCGCTCGACCGCGTCGAGGTCGGCGGCGGCACTCACGTCGGCCAGCAGGCTCTCGCGCAGTTTTTCGATGTCCTGCATGTCCCTCCGTCTTCCCGGGCCGCAAAGAAAAAAGGCCCCGCGCGGCGCGAAGCCCCCTGCCCGAAATCCCCCTTAAGCGGATTTCTCAGGCCGCTTCGGCGAGCGCCGCGCGCGCTTTCTCGACCAACGCCTTGAACGAATCGGGCTCGCGCGCGGCGAGGTCGGCGAGCACCTTGCGGTCGACCCCGACGCCCGCCCGCGTCAGCCCGTGCATGAACTGGGCGTAGGTCAGCCCGTGCTCGCGCGCGCCCGCGTTGATGCGCTGGATCCACAGGCTGCGGAAGTTGCGCTTGCGGTTGCGCCGGTCGCGGTAGGCGTACTGCAGCGCTTTCTCGACCCGCCTGAGCGCGATGCGGTAGCAGTTCTTGCTGCGACCGCGATAGCCCTTGGCGAGCTTGAGGATCTTCTTGTGACGGGCGTGGGTGGTGACGCCCCGTTTGACCCGGGCCATGATTCGTCGTCCTCAGCGATAGGGCATGTATTTCTTGACGATTCGCGAGTCGACATCCGACATGATGCTGGAACCGCGCGCCGTGCGAATCATCTTCTGCGGCCGCTTGCGCATGCCGTGGCGCTTGTAGCCTGGATTCTTGCGGATCTTGCCCGTGGCGGTGAAAGAGAAGCGCTTCTTGGCGCTGCTCTTGGTCTTGAGCTTCGGCATTTCGCTTTTCCTTGTAGGCGGAACGGTTTGGCGAGACGAGCGGCTGGGCATGCCGGGGCCGGACCGCTCCGATGGAAAGCCCGGGTTATAGCGACGAGGCGGCGGGAATGCAAGCGCCGGCGCGATCCACCGCCGCGGATAAAAAACGCCCCGTGGGCCAGAGAGCCACACGGGGCGAGGTTATCCGGGTAAGGCGAGGTAAGTGATTCTCATTTACCCTGGCGGATGGGCCTTCACATTGATCCAGGTTAAGCTTGGGAACGCGCGACGAAATTTTCTCCTGCCGAATTCGCGCGGTTGTGGCGGCCGTGCTATAGGTCGTGGGCGTGGGCCGGGATGCGAGGATGGGCGGTACGACGTGAGCCCCGGGAAACGACCGCCACGGCCGGCGCGATCGGTGCCGGCATGAGTCGCAGCGCGGCGTTCGGGCTTGCCGCCGTTGTCGCCCTGTGCATCGCGACGCTCGGCCTGTTCCACGGCGATCTGCGGTTCGTGACGGCGCGCGAAGTGCCGGTCGCGGACTTCGCGCCCGGGTTGAACGGCTGGCAGATAACCGTGAAGGGCGTCGAGATCATCGGCGGCGACGCTCCCGTCGCACACCTCACCGCCGATGATACCGCTCCCGCCGCCATGCTCGCCTACATGCTGCCCGGTCCCGGCGAGCTCGCGTATGTTCGCGTCACCGCCGAAATCAGGGCGAACGGCATCCGTTCCGGACCCGTGCCCTGGCACAGCGGCGGCGTCATGCTGCAAAGCCTCGGGCGCGACGGCCACGCGATCCCCTACTGGCCGTATACGGTGGCGCGGGTTTCCGGCGCCAGCGACTGGCGGGCGTACCGGACGGTCATTCCGATGAACGCCGGGACCGTCCAAATGCGCCTTTTGGTCTATCTCGCCGGTGGTTCGGGCGCAATCTGGGTGCGCAACCTGACGGTCGAAGCCGTGACCGAGAGCGCGACGGGGCGCGTCATGCGGATGGGTCTCGGCGTCCTCTGGTTCATATTCGGTGTCTGGATCGTGGTATCGCTCGTCGCCCGGCGTCGGCTGCCGGCGACCGGCTATCTCGCGCTCGCCGTCGGCGCGGCGATCCTCGTCCTCGTGCTCGCGCCGCAGCCCGAGCTTACCAACGACGTCAAGGCCGTCGCCGCGAAGATCGACAGCGTGCTGATGGCGGCGGTGGAGCGCCCGCAAGGCCCGGCGGCGCCGGCGGGGCAGCCAGTGCCAGCGCCGACGGGAGCGACAGCGCAGGCGCCGGACGGCAAATCCGGACCCGTAACCCTGCAGATCGCCAAGTTCAGCCGGCGTTCATTCGCCGGCTTCGGTGTCCAGGACCTGGGCCATTTCGCGGCCTACGCCGCGCTCGCCTTCCTCGCCGTCCTGGGTTTCGCCGACATCCCGCGTCGTCGGCTGATCGTCTACCTGCTGGCGGTGGCGGTCGCCACGGAGGTGCTGCAGAGCTTTACCGTGACGCGTACGCCCCAACTCGTTGACGGTATTCTCAACATCGCGGGCATCATGTCGGGAAGTCTCGGCGCATTCGCCTGGAGACGATTCGCCGCACCATGGCCGGGCAAGGTCCGGCGCGGATGATGCCGCCTATTTGGGCGCCATCACCATGGTCATCTGACGGCCTTCGAGCTTCGGCCACTGTTCGACCTTGGCGAGGTCGGCGAGATCGTCCTGCACCCGCTTGAGAACGCGTATGCCGATCTCCTGGTGGACCATCTCGCGCCCGCGGAAGCGCAGCGTCACCTTCACCTTGTCGCCCTCGCCAAGGAACTTGAGGATGCTGCGCATCTTGACGTCGTAGTCGTGCTGGTCGATGCCCGGACGCATCTTGATTTCCTTCACCTCGTACGTCTTCTGGCGTTTGCGGGCCTCGCTCGCTTTTTTCTGCGCCTCGTACTTGAACTTGCCGTAGTCGAGCAGCTTGCAGACCGGCGGTTCGGAGTTGGGGGCGACCTCGACCAGGTCGAGCCCGACGTCTCCGGCCATCTCCAACGCCTTTTCGACCGGGACGACGCCAACCTGTTCGCCTTCGTGGTCGATCAGGCGAACCGCCGGTACACTGATTTGTTCATTGACTCGAGGGCCCTCGCGAACGGGCGGGATCGGCGTGTAATGTCGCGCTATGCCTTTTGCTCCTTTTACCTCGCACCCGACATCTGCCGGGTTGCCTTTTCGTCCTGGTCCACGCTCCGCTCGAGAGGCGATCTGGCTTCCTTCACAAGGATAGCTACCGCCTCATCAAGCGCAAGCGATACTTGATCCCGACTGCCCAAGCGGCGGATGGAGACGGTCCGTTCGGCCGCCTCGCGCTTGCCGACGGCGAGAATCAGCGGAACCTTCTTCAGACTGTGGTGACGCACCTTGTAACCGATCTTGTCGTTTCCGGCGTCGAGTTCGACCCGGAGGCCGGCGTTTGACAGCGCCCCGGCGACCTCGGCGGCGAAGGCGTCGCCGTCGCGGGTGATGGTGGCGACCACCGCCTGCACCGGCGCAAGCCAGAGCGGAAAGTGTCCGGCGTAGTGCTCGATCAGGATTCCGGCGAAGCGCTCGATCGAGCCGAGGATGGCGCGGTGCAGCATGACCGGCCTGTGACGTTCGCCGTCCTCTCCGACGTAAGCGGCGTCGAGCCGCTCGGGCAGCACGAAGTCGACCTGGAACGTGCCGCACTGCCACTCGCGGCCGATGGTGTCGCGCAGATAGAAATCGAGCTTCGGCCCGTAGAAAGCGCCGTCGCCCGGGTTCAGCGTGTAGCCGATACCGGCCGATTCGGCGGCGGTCTTGAGCGCGGCCTCGGCCCGGTCCCACACGGCGTCGTCGCCGGCGCGCACCGGCGGGCGGTCGGAAAACTTGATGTCGATGTCGGTGAAGCCGAAGTCGCGATAGATGCCGAGCGCGAGGTCGCAGAAGGCGCTGCTTTCGGCGCTGATCTGCGCGTCGGTGCAGAAGATGTGGGCGTCGTCCTGGGTGAAGCCGCGCACGCGCATCAGTCCGTGCAGCGCGCCCGAGGGCTCGTAGCGATGGCAGGCGCCGAACTCGGCCATGCGCAGCGGCAGGTCGCGGTAGCTCTTCAGCCCCTGGCGGAATATCTGCACGTGGCAGGGGCAGTTCATCGGCTTGAGCGCGAGATAACGTTCGTCGGATTCGGTGACGAACATGTGCTCGCGGAACTTCTCCCAGTGGCCCGACGCCTCCCACAGCGAGCGGTCGACGAGCTGCGGCGTATGGACTTCGAGGTAGCCGGCGGCGTTCAGCTTGCTGCGCATGTAGCCGGTCAGCAGGCGGTAAAGCGTCCAGCCCTTGGGGTGCCAGAAGACCATGCCGACCGCTTCGTCCTGGAAGTGGAACAGCTCCATCTCGCGGCCCAGCCGGCGGTGGTCGCGGCGCTCGGCTTCCTCGAGACGATGCAGGTAAGCGGCGAGCTGCTGCTCGTCGGCCCAGGCGGTGCCGTAGATGCGCTGCAGCATCTCGTTGTTCGAATCGCCCCGCCAGTAGGCGCCGGCGAGCTTCATCAGCTTGAAGCCCTTGCCGAGCTTTCCGGTCGAGGGCAGGTGCGGGCCCCGGCAGAGGTCGATGAACCCGCCCTGGCGGTAGAGCGAGACCTCTTCGCCGTCGGGCAGGTCGGCGATGATCTCGGCCTTGTAGTGCTCGCCCGCGCGCTTGAAGAACGCAATCGCCTCGTCGCGCTCCCAGACCTCGCGCGTGATCGCCTCGTCGCGCGCGACGATCTCGTGCATGCGCGCCTCGATGCGCGCGACGTCCTCGGGCGAGAACGGGGTCGGGCGGGCGAAGTCGTAGTAGAAGCCGTCGGCGATCGCCGGGCCGATGGTAATCTGGGTTTCCGGGTAGAGTTCCTTGACCGCTTCGGCCATGACGTGGGCGGCGTCGTGGCGCAGGAGTTCGAGCGCATCCTCGTCGCTGGCCGTGACGATTTCGACGCTGGCGTCGGCCTCGACCGGTGAAGCGAGGTCTTTCATCACGCCATCGACGCGGATCGCCAGCGCCGCTTTTGCGAGCCCCGGGCCGATCGCGGCCGCGATTTCGGCGCCCGAAACCGCGGCCCCGAACTCACGGACGCTGCCGTCCGGCAGAGTGATTGCGACCATCGCCGGTTTTTTGTTCCCGCTTCGGTTAAGAATCCGTCAAAGCGCGCGAAATGTAGAGCGATTCGGTGCCCTGTCAAGGCAATGCTCCGCCAGGGAGCATCCCGGTTTGAAATTCCGTCGAAACGACGCCCAGAACGTCGGCTTTTTAGGGGTCATGTCCGCCTTGCGCCCAACGGCAGAACCCGGCGCACGGTCATCGCTACGGCCGCTTTTGAGCCA
>JBHHZM010000116.1:0-9593 GCA_046758065.1 Alphaproteobacteria bacterium
ATGCGACGGGCGTCTAGCCGACGCGCAAAATCGTCCCGGTCAAATGGGTCATATCAACCGAGAACCGCTCTAGGCGCACAACGCCAGGCTGCCGCCCCTTGCGAGGGGCGGCGGCTTTGCGTATGCAGGTCTTGCGATGCTCACCATCAGCGATCTCGTCAAGCGCTACCCGACCGGCGCGCGCGCGCTCAACGGCGTAAGCCTGGTTGTCGACAAGCCCCAGATCGTCACCGTGATCGGCTCCTCGGGCGCCGGCAAGTCGACGCTCATCCGCTGCGTCAACCGTCTGGTCGAGCCGACCTCGGGCACGGTCACGCTCGACGGCGTCGAGATCACCGCGCTGCGCCGACGAGCGCTCAGACAGGCGCGCCGGCGCATGGGGATGATTTTTCAGGAATACAATCTGGTCGAGCGGCTGACCGTGATGGAGAACGTCCTTTCGGGCCGGCTCGGCTATGTGAGCTTCCTGCGCGCCTTCCGCCGCAACTACCCGCCGGACGACATTAGCGCGGCCTTCGCGCTGCTCGAACGCGTCGGCCTCGGCGGTTACGAGAATACCCGGGCCGATGCGCTCTCGGGCGGTGAGCGCCAGCGCGTCGGCATCGCCCGGGCGCTGATGCAACGACCCGACCTGCTGCTGGTCGACGAGCCCACGGCAAGCCTCGACCCCAAGACCGCGCGCCAGATCATGCGGCTGCTGTGCGAACTCGCCCACGAGCACGGCACGCCGGCGCTGGTCAACATTCACGACGTGGGGTTGGCCCAGAGTTTCGCCGACCGGGTCGTCGGACTGAACGGCGGCCGGGTGGTGTTCGATGGCCGGCCCACCCGCCTGTCGCCGCAGGTGCTGACCGACATCTACGGCGAGGAGGACTGGTCGACGACGATCCGCGCCGTCGAGGACGACGAGGAAGCGCCCGGTCCCCAGATCGCCGCCTCATGAGCGCGCCGGCGGCCTGGCGTCCGCCGCGGCTGATCGCCGGCCCTTACTGGCGCTACGGACTCGGCGTACTCGCCGTCGCCTATGTCTTCTGGTCGCTCGGCTCGCTCGATATCGACTACGAGCGTATCGGCCGCGGCATGTCGCGCGCGGCCAACATGTTCTCGCACATGTTTCCGCCCGACTTCAGCCGCTGGCATCTCCTGCTCCGCGGCGTGCTCGAAAGCGTGCAGATGGCGATGGCGGCGAGTTTCTTCGGCATGATCCTCGCGGTGCCGTTGGGTCTCGCCGCGGCGAACAACCTGGCCAGCCGGCCGGTCTACCTCGCGGCGCGCGCGCTGATTTCGCTGTCGCGCACCTTCCACGAGATCATCATCGCCATTTTCTTCGTCAAGATTTTCGGCTTCGGGCCGCTCGCCGGCGTGCTGACGCTGATCGTCGCCTCGACGAGCTTCATCGCCAAGATGCTCGCCGAGGACATCGAGAACATGCAGATGGGCCAGATCGAGGCGGTGCGCGCCACCGGCGCGGGCTTTCTCAAGCTCCTGGTCTACGGCGTCGTGCCGCAGGCGCTGCCGCGCTACATCGGGAACTCGATCTACCGGCTCGACGCCAACGTCCGTCATTCCACCGTCGTCGGCATCGTCGGCGCCGGCGGCATCGGGCAGACGCTTGCCGCCACGTTCTCGCGCTACGACTACGACTTCAGCCTCGCCATCTTGCTGAGCATCATCGCGCTGGTGTTCATGGGCGAGTTCTTCTCCAACTGGGTCCGCAAGCGACTGAGATGACGCCCCTCGATCACGCCCGCCGCCACCCCGAAGTGTGGCGCCGTTTCAGCCCGCGCGAGACCCTGCTGCGCTACGCCTGGTATCTCGGCGCGGTGCT
Source organism: Alphaproteobacteria bacterium (assembly GCA_046758065.1). GTDB lineage: Bacteria > Pseudomonadota > Alphaproteobacteria > JAAXGF01 > JAAXGF01 > JBHHZM01. The sequence goes on from JBHHZM010000116.1 coordinate 1,829, forward strand.
TGTCGCCGTCTGGTCGGTGAGCAACCTGGACATCCCCTGGGTCTATTTTCTCGACGCCCACGTACAGGCCGCCGACCTGATCACACGCATGGTGCCGCCCGACTGGACCCACTTCGCCGTGATCGCCGACCCGCTGATCGAGACCATCCACATCGCCACGCTGGGCACCGCCGCAACGCTCGTGATCGCCGTTCCGATCTCCTTTCTCGCCGCGCGCAACACCACCTTCAACCCGCTCACCTGGTTCGTCGCCCGCTTCATCCTGGTGGCCTCGCGCTCGGTCAACACGGTGGTCTGGGCGCTCATCTTCGTCGCCATCTTCGGCCCCGGCCCGGTGGCCGGCGTCTGGGCGATCGTGGCGCGCTCGATCGGCTTCATGGGCAAGCTCATGGCCGAGGCCATCGAGGAGATTGACGAGGGTACAGTCGAGGCGATCGAGGCGACCGGCGCCTCGCGGCTCAAGGTGCTTCTGATCGGGGTGGTGCCGCAGGTGCTGCCGGTGCTTTACGGCACCACGGTCTACCGCTGGGACATCAACATCCGCGAATCCACGGTGCTCGGCTTCGTCGGCGCCGGCGGGATCGGGATCGCGCTTTACGCCTCGATCAACCTGTTCGCCTGGCGCGAGGTCTCGGCGATGCTGCTCGTGATCTTCGCCATCGTCGTCTTCAGCGAGCTCGTCTCGGCCGCGGTACGCCGGCGGATCACCTGAGAGCCGGCGCTTGACGCGCTCTCGGGCAGGTGACTAGCTTGCAACAGCATCCGGACCTCGCGACGGGCATGATCGAAGGGTCGGGAGCATGAGCACCCACGAGGATTTCGACCGCAAGCACGAGGCGAGGATCTCGTCGGACCGCGCTTTCGGGCTGGTGTTCGCCGGCGCGTTGGCGGCCGTCGGTCTGTGGCCGGTCCTCGACGGCAACGGCGCGCGCTGGTGGGCGCTGGGGCTGGCTTTTGTCTTGCTCGCCGCCGCGCTGTCGGGCCCGGCGTGGCTCGGGCCGGCGAACCGGCTGTGGGCGCGCTTCGGACTGGCGCTGCACCGGGTCGTCAACCCGTTGATCACCGGGCTGGTCTTTTATCTGGTGGTGACGCCGACCGGGCTGGCGCTGCGGGCGCTGGGAAAGGATCCGCTTCGCCTGCGCCTCGACACGAGCGCGAAGAGCTACTGGATCGAGCGCCGCCCGCCCGGCCCGGCGCCCGACACCATGAAGCGGCAGTTCTAGGCATGTCGTTCCTCGCCGAGCTCTGGGCCTTCATGCGGGTCCGCAAGAAGTTCTGGCTGCTGCCGATCGTGGTGGTGATGGCCCTGTTCGGGGGTCTGCTGATTCTGGTGCAGGGCGCGGCGGTGGCGCCGTTCATCTACACGATCTTCTGAGAGCCCGGCACGGCAGCATGCGCGTCCTCGGAATCTCGGCCTTCTATCACGACAGCGCGGCGGCGCTGATCGACGACGGCGAGGTCGTGGCCGCGGCGCAGGAAGAACGTTTCACACGCAAAAGACACGACGCGAGCTTTCCGCACAACGCGGTGGCCTACTGTCTCGGCGCGGCGGGCGCGACGTCCGGAGCGGTCGACCACGTCGTCTTCTACGACAAGCCCTTCCTCAAGTTCGAGCGGCTGCTGGAGACCTATGTGGCGTTCGCGCCCCGGGGCTTCCGCTCGTTCCGCATGGCGATCCCCTTGTGGCTGCGCGAGAAGCTGTTCCAGAAGCGGCTGCTGCGCGACGCACTCGAACGGCATGCGCCCGACGTCGACTGGGAGCGCCGGCTGCTTTTCGCCGAGCACCACCAGAGCCACGCCGCGTCCGCCTTCTTCCCGTCGCCGTTCGATGAGGCGCTGGTGCTGACCATGGACGGGGTGGGCGAATGGGCGACCACCTCGGTTGCGCTCGGACGCGGCAACGCGCTCGATATCGTCAGGGAAATCCACTTCCCGCACTCGCTGGGGCTGCTGTATTCGGCCTTCACCCATTACACCGGCTTCAGGGTCAACTCGGGCGAATACAAGGTCATGGGGCTCGCGCCTTACGGCGAGCCGCGCTACGCGCAGACCATCTTCGACAATCTGATCGACCTCAAGGAGGACGGCTCGTTCCGTCTCGATCTCGGGTACTTCGACTACTGCACCGGGCTGACCATGACCAACGGCCGGTTCGAAGCGCTGTTCGGCGGCCCGCCGCGAGACCCGGAAGCGCGCCTGACGCAGCGCGAAATGGACCTGGCGGCCTCGGTTCAGGCGGTGCTCGAAGAGGTGGTGTTGCGCATGACGCGCGCGCTGACGCGCGAGACCGGAATGCGCAACCTGTGCCTCGCCGGCGGCGTGGCGCTCAACTGCGTGGCCAACGGCAAGGTGCTGCGCGACGGCCATGTCGATGGACTGTGGGTGCAGCCGGCGGCGGGCGACGCCGGCGGCGCGCTGGGCGCGGCGCTCGCCACCTACCACCTGCACGCCGGCCGACCGCGCGCGGCGCGGGGACCGAATGACGCGATGAAAGGCGGCTATCTCGGTCCCGAGTATGAGCAGGACGAGATCGAGCGTCGGCTGGCGGCGGCGGGCGCGCGGTTTACCACGCTCGACGACGACGCGCTGATCGGAACTTGCGCCGGGGCGCTGGCAGCGGGCAGGACGCTCGGCTGGTTTCAGGGGCGCATGGAGTTCGGACCGCGGGCGCTGGGCGCGCGTTCGATCCTCGGCGACGCGCGCTCGCCGACCATGCGGTCGGTGCTCAACCACAAGGTCAAGTTCCGCGAATCGTTCCGCCCCTTCGCGCCGTCGGTGTTGCGCGAGGACGTCGCTGACTGGTTCGAGCTCGACGGCGACAGCCCCTACATGGCGCTCGTCGCTAACGTGACGCAGGCGCGGCGGCGTGCCACCGGCGCCGGGGAAGACGCGCCGTCCGGCATCGACCGGCTCGACCTGCCGCGCTCCGAAATTCCGGCGGTGACCCACGTCGATGGTTCGGCGCGCATCCAGACGGTGCAGCGCGAGACCAATGCGCGCTATCACGCGCTGATCTCGCGCTTCAAGGCGCTCACCGGCTGCCCGGTGGTCGTCAATACCAGCTTCAACCTGCGCGGCGAGCCGATCGTGTGTTCGCCCGAGGATGCGTTTCGCTGCTTCATGGGCAGCGGGATCGAGGCGCTTGCCGTCGGCAACTGCTACCTCGAGAAGGAGCGCCAGGATCCGGCGCTCGAACGCGACTACCGGGACGACTTCGCGCCCGACTGAGGAGACGCGCGACGATTTTCATGCGCCGCCGGCGCGACGATCCGTTAGAAATGAAATCGTCAGACGTCTGCAATCGCGGGACCATGGTCTGCATGACCGCAACGCCTTCACCGCATCGGCCGCGCCTGCGCTTCGCCGGCGGCGTCGCAGCGGTCGTCGCGCTGATGCTCGCCGGCGCCGCGCCGGCGCGGGCCTTCGACCCGGCGATCCTCCAATCGGTGGTCAGCGTGCTGCCCGAATGGCCCGACAGCGCGCGCCTTCCCGAGGCGCCCGAAGGCACCGCCGTCGCGGTGCTCGAAGGCGGCTATCTGGCGACCAACGTCCACGTCCTCGGCCGCGCCAAGCGCCTGCGTATCCGTCTCGACGACGGCCGCGTGCTGCCGGCCGAGATCGTCGGCATCGATCCGCCGACCGACATCGCGCTGATCAAGGCACCGCTCGACCTGCCGGTGCCGGAAACCGCCCCGGCCCCGGCGCTCGGCGCGCCGGTCTGCGCCATCGGCAACCAGTTCGGTCTCGGGCTGTCGGTCACCTGCGGCGTGGTCTCGGCGCTGAACCGGACGGGCGCCGGCTTCAACCCGATCGAGGACTTCATCCAGACCGACGCGACCGTCAACCCCGGCGGTTCGGGCGGCGCGCTGATCGACGGGACGGGGCGCCTCGTCGGCCTCGTCTCGGCGATCTTCACCAAGAAGAGCGACGCCGACATCGGCGTCAACTTCGCCGCCTCGATGGCGCTCGTCATGCGCGTGGTCGAAGACCTGCGCGCGCACGGCCGCGTCATTCGCGGCCGACTGGGACTCGCCGTCGCCGATCTCGACCTCGACGAGCGCCGATCCGGCGCCGGCGCGCGGGTCATGCGCGTCGCCCCTGATAGCGGGGCCGCGGCCGCCGGGCTCGCACCCGGCGACATCGTCGTCGCCGTCGCCGGCCGGCCGATCCGCAAGGCGAGCGACGTCACCGCCGCGGTCCAGCTTCACCGCATCGGCGACAGTTTTGCGGTCACGTACCTGCGTGGCGGCGCCCGCCGCGAGGTCACCGTTACCCTCGGCCGCTAGGCGTTGCCCGCGCCCGGGCGATTGGCTAGCCTGCGCCGAAATGGGGGCGCGGAACGGCGCCGGGGAGAGCAGCGCGCATGAAGGTCATCGTCATGGGCGGCGGCGTGATCGGCGTCGCCACCGCCTACTATCTCGCCCGCAACGGCCACGAGGTCGTCGTCATCGAGCGCGCCGCCGACGTCGCCCTGGAAACCAGCTTCGCCAACGCCGGCATCATCGCCCCGGGACACGCCCATGCCTGGGCCTCACCGCAGGCACCGCTCACGCTGCTCAAATCGCTGTGGCGCGACGACACGGCGCTGCGCCTGCGGCTGCGCTTCGACCCGCGGATGTGGCTGTGGTCGCTCTATTTCCTGAGAAACTGCACGACCGCGCGCAACCGCGCCAACACGTTGGTCAAGTTCCGGCTGTGCGACTACAGCCGCGAGGCGCTCAAGGCGCTGCGCGCCGAGACCGGCGCGTCTTATGACGAAAGCACGCGCGGCGCGCTTTATCTCTACCGCGACCCCCGCCACTTCGAGACCGGCCTCGCCACCCTGGCGCATCTGCGCGATCACGGCCTCGAACTCGAAGCCATCGACGCGGCGCGCTGCGTCGAAATCGAACCGGCGCTGGCGCCGATGCGCGACCGCCTCGCCGGGGCGATTTACTGTCCGAGCGACGAAAGCGGCGATTCGCATCTCCTGTGCCGGGCGCTCCGGCGCGACTGCGAAGAGCGGGGCGCGGAATTCCGTTTCGGAACGACCGTGCAGGGTCTCCGCACCGAGGGCGACCGCATCGCAGCCGTCGTCACCGACCGGGGCGACATTTCGGGCGACGCCTACGTGCTCTCGCTCGCCAGCGAAAGCCCATTCGTCGTCGGCCCGCTCGGCGTGCGTCTGCCGATCTACCCGGTCAAGGGCTATTCGGTGACCTTCCCGGTCGAGAACCATGACGGCGCCCCGCGAATGCCGCTCGTCGACGAGCACCACCTGGTCGCGTTCTCGCGCCTGGGCGATCGCCTGCGCGCCACCGCCACCGCCGACTTCGCGGGCTACGATACGAGCTTCACGGCGGCCGACTTCGCGCCGATGATGCGGGTGGTGCGCGCCATGTTCCCCGACGGCGCCGACTACGACCGCCCCAGCCACTGGGCCTGCCTGCGCCCGATGACCCCCGACGGTCCGCCGGTGATCGGCCGCGGCCGGCACCGCAATCTCTACTACAACACCGGCCACGGCCACATCGGCTGGACGATGGCGGCGGGCTCGGGCCGCATCACCGCCGATCTGGTTGCGGGCCGCGTCCCCGAGATCGACCTCGCCGGCATGGAGCCCGAGCGGTTCTGACGGACCCCGGAAAAGAGAGTGCCCGATACCGGCGTTCCGTCCTCAGACCCGCATCAGCCGGCCGAAGCCGGGCACCGGGTCGACATAGCCGGCGAGCCGCAGGCAGTGCCAGGCGAGCGCGTGGTTGCTCGATAGCACCGGCTTGCCGAGCTCGGCCTCGAGCCGGTCGACGAAATCGACGAGACGCAGGCTGGTGCAGGAGACGAACACGGCGTCGACGTCGTCCGCACGGCCGAGTTCGAGCGTCGCCGCTTCGAGTGAGGCCGGCGTTATGCGCGCCACCTCGTTGTCGTCCTCGTGGTTGAACGAGCCCATCGCCGGCACGGCGACGCCGCGCGCTTCGATGTAGCGCCGCATCATTTGGTTGATGTCGTCGACGTAAGGCGTGAGCAGCGCGACCCGCGCAATCCCGAGCGCCTCGAAGCCGGCCATCGCGGCGGTGATCGGCGTGGTGCAGCGAATTCCCGGCCGCGCCTCGCGGATGCGCGCGAACACGGCGTCTTCGCCGATCACCATGGCGCCCGAGGTGCAGGCGTAGGCGATCACGTCGAGCCGCGCACCGGGGAGGATCAACGCCGCCGCTTCGGCGATGCGCCGTTCCATGCGCGCCAGCGTCTCCGGCGTGATCTCGGGATCGTTGCGGACGCGGCTGTGGTAGACCGCGACGCCGTCGAGGCCGAGCATGCGTCCGACCTCGTATTCGAGCGTGTTGTCGGTGGCGAGCACGATGAGGCCGATCGCGGCGCGGTGCGCGACGCCCTTGTCGAGCTCGAACGGCAGATGGGTTCGGTTGACCGGCTCTCCGATCACACCGGCAGCCTTGGTTGCGGCTTCGGCCATGACGAACGGCTCCCTTTCCGTTGCGGCACGAACCGGCAAATGGTAGTGGATCGCGGACGCCGCGTCACCCCCCGGACCGGCGAAGCACGGGCGTTCCGGCCACGGCGTTGACGCCGCCGGGTCGCGCGTGCCATCAAGGCCCCGGAAATTCGACCGGAGACGAGCGAATGGAACCCTGCTGCGACCTCGGGCCGCTCGACGGTCCGGTGCTGGCGTTCGGCGGTCCCTACGGCAACCTCGAGGCGACGCGTGCCCTGCTCTCCGAGGCGCGCGCCCTCGGCATCCCACCCGACCGCACCATCTGCACCGGCGACCTCGTCGCCTATTGCGGCGCGCCGCGGGAAACCGTCGCCGCACTGCGCGCGGCCGGCGTCCATTGCGTCATGGGCAACGTCGAGGAATCGCTCGCCGCCGATTCCGGCGACTGCGGCTGCGATTACGCCGCCGGCTCGTCGTGCGCGACGCTGGCCGAGGCGTGGTACGCCTTCGCCCGCACCGCTCTCGACGCCGGCGACGTGCGCTGGCTGGCGCGACTGCCGAGAACGCTGCGCTTCGAGCTCGGCGGACGGCGGTTCGCGGTCGTGCACGGCGCGCCGTCGCGTATCAACCGCTGGATATTCCCCTCGACACCCGACGACACGCTCCGCGCCGAGATCGCGGCCAGCGGATGCGACGGGGTCGTCGCCGGACATTCCGGGATTCCGTTCAGCCGCGTGGTCGCGGGCCGACTGTGGCACAACGCCGGCGTGGTCGGCCTGCCGGCGAACGACGGCACGCCGCGGGTCTGGTACGGCGTGCTGCGCGCCGAGGCCGACGGCATCGCCGTCGAGCACCGTCCGTTCGGCTACGACCACGAAAGCGCGGCGGCGACCCTGCGAACGCGCGGACTTCCGGCCGGATACGCCGACGCGCTCGAAACCGGCCGGTGGCCGAGCCTCGACATCCTGCCGCCGACCGAACGGGCGCGCACCGGCATCCCGCTCGGCGCCGCGACGCTGTTGTGGCCCGCCGACCGCCCTGACGCGGCGATCCGGCAAGGCAGGATTGTGTCGCGTTAACTTGCAATTTACCTCTTTCGGATAGTACCCTATGTCCTCGTGCGGTGGTGCGGCATTATCTTAGGGGCCAAGCCGTACAATCGTCGATCGGCACTGGGCTCCGCGACAAGCGGAGCCCTTCTTTTTGCCCACGATAGGGCAAAAGCATCTCCGCAAAATCTTCATTTCAACCCGGATTCCCCGGACAGATTGCGATTTCACCGACCCACGACACCGATCCTGATAGGGGCTGTCCCAGATCCTGAAATGATAT
>JBHHZM010000117.1:0-9546 GCA_046758065.1 Alphaproteobacteria bacterium
CTAAAGCCCGATGACCCGAAATGCCATGAACTCGGCGAGATCGTCCTCTTGTTCGAAAGCCGCGACCAGCTTCGTGACGAGTCCCTGATCGAGACCGCCGCGCTCAGTGGCATGAACCATTATGCCGAGCTCTGCCGCTCGCTCGGCGCCAATCCGTCGAACCAGCGCAAGGTCGCCGGGATCATTGTCGGCAATGGCGCGCCCGATGCGCAGGGCCGGGTTATGGGCGACGCCCGCGTCCTCGACGCAATGGTCTCCTCGTTCACCGGCGCGTATCAACTTCGGATTCGCCGCAACACCGTCGCCGCCGGCGGCGCTGATGATGCCACCGCAGCGATCATTGCGGATCGGGATGCGCGGCTGGCCGCGGCGCAAGCCGAACGGGAGGCGGCGGACCGAGCCCGCGCAGACGAGCGCGCCGCGGAGATCACCAAGATCCGCGCCACCTACGACGCCGCCCTCGCCGAAAGCATGGCGAACGCGCAGCCGGCCGGGCTGATTGGGCGGGTAACCGGCGGCGACCGCGCCGCGCTCACCGGCGTCTGGTCCGCCAGTCAGGCCGACTGCGCCAATGAGCGGGTGATCCTGTTCGAACGGGACGGTCGCGGGACGGTCGAATGGTGGCGCGCGGCGAACAAGGACATCGGCCTGCTGCCGTGGCGCACGGGGCAATGGGAGATGCGCGACGGCACGGTCATCATGAGCTTCAATCACCGCGTCGAATTCAGCCGGGCGACGCGGCGCATTCGATCCGGCGCGATCAATGAAACTGTTCAGTTCGAGCTCGAAGGTGTCGACGGGTCGGAGTTGCGACTCGCGGCCACTGGCGGCGGATTCTCGCCGGAAGCGTTGTTTCTGGGAGGCGTGGAAAAGCTCTTCATTCGATGCGGCTAGTAATTGTCGGGCGGCTCAGATCGGCCAGTTTCGGTCATTCGTTGGCTTTACAGCGAAAGGCCGATTTGAGCCCATCTCAGCCAATGCCGCAGTGCAATTGAATGTCGGAGATATGACTAGTCGGTTTAGCTTTTCAGATAGCTCATTTTTGGGTTGTTTCTCGAACAGTGCTACCATGGAAACCGAAAGTCTTGGGGGAATAGATTATGGGTATGGAATACGACGATGCAGCGGCAGAAAGACTCGAAGCCGTCTACCTAGGGCCCGACGTTGTTGCGCAACGCGAGGATACCCTGCGAAGGATTGAGGTCCAGCGAGGGGAGCGTGTCTTGGATATCGGAAGCGGCCCCGGTTTTCTTGCTGCCGCCATTGCCGACCGAACCGGCCCGAATGGCGAGGTGGTCGGCATTGATATCTCACAGCAGATGGTGGACCGCGCAAGTCAAAGAAACGAGTGTGAGTGGCTTAGCCACCAATGCGCTAATGCCGCGGCGCTCCCCTTTGAAGACAACCATTTTGACGTGATCGTCAGTACGCAGGTTGCCGAATACGTCCCTGATATAGCGAAGTTTTCATCTGAGGTTTTTCGAGTTCTTAAGCCAGGTGGGCGCGGATTGATCCTGGCAACGGACTGGGAAGGCGTCTGCTGGCACAGCGAGCACCCAGATCGAATGGAAAAGGTGCTGAAGGCATTCGCGCCCCACTGCGCCGACAGCAAACTTCCGCGTACGCTGGCCGCGCGGCTTAGAAAGGCTGGACTGGTTGTTGAGGATGTGAGCTACTTCCCGATTGTAAACTTGGACCGGTATGACGGATGCTATGGAGAGATGGTCGTACCGTTCATCGTGGCCTATGTTCAAGGTCAGAAGACCGTAGCTCATGAAGAGCTTCGTGCGTGGGCGGATGAGCAAGATGCATTGAATGAGCGGGGAGAGCATTTCTTCTCTACTGGTCGCTTTAGCTTCGCAATCAGGAAACCGGGAAGATCACAATAGCTGACGTTGGTTTGGCAACTTCCAATGGCAGTTTTGTCCGCATAGCGGCCGGTCGCGTGGCTTCAACTGACTGGCCGCTTCGGGTCGGTTTCAGACCATCCTCAACCTATCCCCATCCCGCGCTTCTTCCCGAAATCGAAAGACACGGATGATCCGCGCACGACCCCGCCAACCATCTGGTCGCGGTGGCGCGCAAGTTGGCGATGATCCTCTTCTGCATGTGGCGCGACCGCACCGAGTTCCGCTGGCGCGCCGAGACCGACGCCGAGCAGGCGCCGGCGACCGCGTGAACGCGGACCCACAACAGACCGCACCAACTTCCCCCGGCCCGCGAACGGCCAGGGCGAAGGGCGTCCCTGGGGACGCACGGGCGCGGGCAATCGACGACGACAGGCTTGCCGCCGCTGCCACGCGGACGGCGCTGCTGAGATGGTCATGCCCGACCCGGACGCCATCCTGCGGCGGCTCCAGAGTACACTGGGCGCCGACCGCGAACAGAAGCTCGGAGCCCCAGCGGACGCACTCAAAGCTTGCACCCGATTACAGAAGCTTGTCGAAGCATGGAAAAAGTTCGGTATCGGCGTTTCTCAATACCCTGTTAGATGTTCGGCCCGCCGACCAGCCGCAGTTCCTGCTCGCCAAGCTGCGCCCCGTCGAGGGCATCGAGCCCGTTGCTCTCGATGATCGAGCGGATGGTGACGATGTAGGCCTTGCCGCGTTCCGAATAGTGCGTCAGCGCCCCGGCGAGCGCGTGGCCGTCGAGGGTTTTCCCGGCTTCGCGCTGGCGGGCGCGCGCTTCGCGAAACTCGGTGTACGCCCAGTGGCTGTTGAGGTTGCCCATGTACGCGGCGACCGAATCGAGCAGCCGGCCGAAAATGAGCACCTCATGGGATTCACCCTGATCGCGCGCGCGCGGCACCAGGCCGCCGCCGGTCCTGAAGGTGCGCTGACCGAACAGCGCGTTTCCCTCGCGCACGAAACGCGACGTGCCCCAACCCGATTCCTCCGCCGCCTGGGCGAGAGCGAGCGACGGCGGAATGACGTCGACGCGCTTCAGCAACTCGTTGATATCGGCGGATTCAAGACCGTAACGCTCCGCCAGGCGGTCGAGCCACAGCTGTTCGTACCACGAGAGTTGGCCGCGCTCGGCGCGCAACGAAAGCAAGCGACGGCGCTCGGCCAGGATCCGTTCGTTGGCCTTGAGAACGAGCGGCAGCATCATCTTGATGAAGACCTGCTTGCGTTCGCCCGGCGACTGCAGGCGCGCCAGGTCCGCCGGCACCCTGTCGATGAGAATGCGCGGCACCGCCGCCGCCCCGGCGCGTACCCCGCCCAGCCGGTATTCGACCCGTTGGAACGCCGCCTGCAAGCCGGCGACGGTAACCTCCAGCGCGGCCGGTTGTGCGAGCCCGGTCGCCGTGACCTGCGGGGCGGCTGCCGGCGACGGGACGGCGGGACGGGCGAAATTCACGGCGGGATCGACGATCCTGCCGGCCATCTCGCCGAGGACGATGCCGAAGAGCAGCACGACGCTCACGAACATGAAGCCGAGCGAGGCGTATTCGAAACGAAAATCCTTGGATTGACTGTGCATGTCGTCTTCCCTAATCAGCACGCGCGAAGCGCTGGTCGCAGTTCACCCCCGGGGATCGTTGCCCGGGGTTGTCGCCGGTTCAGCCGGCGGCCGGTCTTCCTCCAGGGAGACGGTGGTGCGAGGCACGCCGCGCCGCAGGCAAAAACCGCGCCGCGCCGTCCGCTACGCCCATATACGGAACTCGGGCGGAATCGTTCATGGTCGGTGTGTTCCCCTGACTCACGATCTGACTTGTACGTTCTCCTTCGCCACATTCCCCTCGGGATTGCGGGCAACCCGAAACATCGGCACACATATATGATGTCTGCTGTATCCGCTTATCCGACCCTCACACAGGCGAGGCTTTCACATCCTCTTGCGGTCCAACGGGTCGTCGCGCCCGACCCCCCAAGCGACGCGGAATCGGCCTACAACATGCGACAAGAACGCCCCGGATTCAACCCCCTGCCTAGCGTAACGTTAACCCGCGGGGGCGTCCGTCCGGAACCTCCGGAATTCACTTGCGAACGACCGGGCGCCAGACATGCGCGATTCACCAGTTTCCGGCCCGGCCACGATGAGCGCAGTCCCGGACGCAACATTCCGCGGCAGCTTCCAGCGCAGCGGCGCTTCGGGCGTTCGCGGTTCCGGTCGGACGTGTCGCCGACGTGTTCAAGGCGATTCGTCATGTGACCCGCCGGTCTCGCCCTCGAGCCAGCCGCGGGCCCAGTCGATGACATTGAAGCCGGGCTCGCGGTCGCCGGTGCTCGCCGCATCCTTGCCGTCGACCGCAGGCGCCGTGTCCGGGACCGCATCGTCGGGCGGAGCAGCCGGAGTTTCGCTGGCGGGCAATGAAAATGCCGGCGCGGTCGGCGGGAGGGCGGGTGTCGGAGACGCGGCGGGCGGCAGGGAAAGCCCCGGCGACGCGGTGGCGGGCGCGGACTCCTGCGGCGGCGCGGTCCGATCGAGCAGCAACTTGAGATGCACGCCGGCGGCGGCATGACCCTGGACGGCCGCGGCGCCGTACCAGTGGATCGCGTCGTCCACGTTCGTCGGCCCGCCGAGCCCGTTCTCGAGCATGCGCGCGAGGCGGTACTGGGCGCGGGCGTCTCCTTGGTACGCTGCCCGCCGCAACCATTCGCGCGCCGCCGCCGGATCGCGCGGTACGCCCTCGCCGCGGTTCAGCATGACGGCGGCGGCGATCTGTCCGTCGGCGTCGCCGAGCGCGGCGGCGCGCCGGAACCAGGCGAGCGCCATGACCGGATCGGCGTCCACGCCGTCGCCTTCGCGGTAGATGCGACCGAGATTGAAGGCCGCCCGCCCATGGCCCTGGGCGGCGGCGTGGCGATACCATTCGAGAGCGGCGGCGATGTCGCGCGGCACCTTTTCGCCGGCCTGGAGCAGCGCGGCGAGCCGCGCCTGGGCGTCGGCATCGCCGACCTCGGCCATCGCCCGAAGCGCGCGCAGCTCGTTCGACTCCCGGGCGGTTCCGGCAAGCCGCGCGGCGGCTTCCTGGTGGCCCTGACCGGCGGCCCGGCCGTACCATTTAGCCGCCGCGTCGAGATCACGCTCGACTCCCCGCCCCGTGCGGTACAGCTCGGCGAGTTGGAACTGCGCCGCCGCGAGGCCGAACTCGGCGGCCTGGATGAACCAGCGTCGCGCCATCTCGGGGTCGCTCTCGACGCCGTCGCCCCACAGATACATGCGCCCGAGCTGAAGCGCCGCCACCGGATGGCCGCGCTGCGCCGCCCGGCGGTACCAGCGCACCGCCTCGCGCGCGTCGCGCGGCACGTAATTGCCGAGTCGGTAAAGGTTGCCGAGGCGCAGTTGCGCCACGGCGAAGCCCTGCGCGGCGGCGCTTTGAAAGAGCGCGAGCCCGGCGGCCGGGTCGGCGTCGCCGCCCAGCCCTTCGAGATACATCCGGCCGAGATTGGCCTGGGCGCGCGCGTTGCCTTGGGCCGCCGCCCGGCTGTACCAGCGCCGCGCCTGGGCGTCGTCGCGCTCGACGCCGCGGCCCATACGGTAAAGATGGCCGAGGTTGGTCTGCGCCCGCGCGTCGCCGCGCTCGGCAAGCGCCCGCCATTCGGCGAAGGCCTGCTCGTAATCGCCGACATCGTAGGCCCGCACCCCGGCGGCGAAGTCGGCCCGCGCCGTCGGCAGGCCGGCGAGCAGGGCGACGGCGAGCGCCGCGCAGCGCAGGACGCCCGACCATCCGCCGGCGTCCGCCCGGGGTTTGCCGCGACCGATCATTCCGCGCGTGGGCACCATTACGTCAGGTTGGCGAGCTGTTCGTCGGTGATGTTGCCGGGAACGATCACCAGCGGGATGCTCAGCCGCCCGGCGAGCTGACCCGCGAGCCAGGAGATCAGCTTGCCGCCTTTAGCACCGGGCGGCGCGGCGCCGACCACGAGAAAGCTGATCGTCGGGTCCTCCTCGATCGCCGCGAGAATCTCGTCGCCGATGCGGCCTTCCCGCACCGTGAGCACCGGCATCACATTGGCCCATTCGTTGACCTCGGCGGCGAGTTCGTGCAGCAGCCGTTCGACCTCCTCGCGGCGTTCTTCCTTCATCACGTCTTCGACCGCCATCCAGTGCTGAAACTCGGCCGGTTCGATGACGTTGAGGAGGATGACGTAGCCCTTGGTGTTCCTCGCGCGCAGGCAGGCGAAATGCACCGCTACACGCGATTGCGGGCTGCCGTCGACGCACACAAGGTATTTCGCCCGGCCGGGAACGTGCTCGGGTGTTTCGCTCATCGCGTCTCCGCCGCGCAGGCCTTGGGTTCGGCCCGTCCATCCTGCACCGGTTGTCGGCGACTCGCAACATCGCCCTCCGCGCCGCTTTGATCGGCGGAATATTATGTTTCTATTTCAAGAGGATATTCGTGATCTCGCGGAGCTGCGTGCGAGCCCGGAGGAGATAGAATCCTTGCGTCGCGAGATGGCTGGGCAGGAACAGCCCGTCGGGGGCGCCGTTGACGACGACCCAGGGGTCGAGCGTGGCGGCGGCGCGGAAGCTCGCGAGCATCTGTTCCCAGGCGGGTCCAAGGTCGCGATCGTCGAGGACGTTGCGGAAATCGACGGCGAGTTCGCGCAACAGCAGGTAATAGGCGTAGAGCCGGCCCTTGACGCCGTAAAACAGATCGTCGGCGCGGGTGTCGATCGTCCAGCCCGCATTCTCGCGCAGGTGGCGGTCGAGGGCGGCGGACGACGAGCCGATATCGGCGGCGAAGCGATCGAGGGTGGCGAGCAGGTTGTCGGTGCGGCGCTCGAAGACGGCTTCGCCGGCCGCGAGCCGTTCGTTGTAACGCGTGAGCGCGCGACGCGCGGCGCGGTACTGCTGCTCCGACGGGGCGGTTGGCGCCCACGAGGTCGACAGGTCGAAAATCCACACCGTCCCCGAATACTTGAGCAGCCCGGCGGCCTTTTCGAGGTCGGGATCGACCTCGCTCGAACCGCGGGTGCGGCCGATCTGATCGGTTAGCTCGATGGCGAAGCGCGACAGCGCGGCGATGATGCCCTGCTGGAAGTTGGGCATGTTGTCGAGTGCGGCGGCGGGCAGGAAGAAAGGATCGTTCGCGGTCCAGCGGTTGACATCGACCTCGCGCGCGATCAGCGCCGCCGCGATCGCCACGGCGCGGCTCGCGGCGGGCGGAACGGAGTCCTGGGATACGGCGAAGTCGGGATCGTCGTCGATGCGATGAACCCAGACCATGCCGGCCGGGTAATAGAACGCGACGACGGCGACGACCGCCCAGACGAGGCGCAGCCAGCTTCGGCCGCGCCACACCGGGCGCCCGCCGGACGATTCATCGCTCATTGGTCGCACCTCTCCCCGCGCGCCCTCGCGGGCGTCATGCGCGCGCGAGTCCCATGATGCCGTGCACCTCGGCGAGGTGGCGACGCGCGATCTTATCGGCGCGCTCGGCGCCGAAGGCGAGGACCGCGTCGATCTCCCCGGGGTCCGCCATCAGCCGCTTCATCTCGGCGCCGATCGGCCCGAGCGCCGAGACCGCAAGATCGGCGAGATCGCTCTTGAAGGTCGAGAACGGCGCGCCGTCGTATTGTGCGCAAACCGCGTCGACCGTGCTGCCGTCGAGCGCGGCGTAAATACCGACGAGATTGGCGGCCTCCGGCCGGCCTTCGAGTCCCCCGGGATCGCCCGGCAACGGATCGGGGTCGGTGCGCGCCTTGCGAATCTTGAGCGCGATCGTATCGGCGTCGTCGGTGAGGTTGATGCGGGAGTAATCCGATGTGTCGGACTTGCTCATCTTCTTCGAACCGTCGCGCAGCGACATCACCCGCGTCGCCGCGCCGATGATCTGCGGCTCGGGCAGCGGGAAGCAATCGACGCCGAACTGCCGGTTGAAGGCGCCGGCGATATCGCGCGACAGCTCGAGGTGCTGTTTCTGGTCGTCGCCGACGGGCACGTGGGTCGCCTTGTAGAGCAGGATGTCGGCGGCCATCAGTACGGGATAGGCGTACAGCCCGAGAACCGCGTTGTCGCGGTGCTTGCCCGCTTTTTCCTTGAACTGCGTCATGCGGTTGAGCCAGCCGAGCGGCGTCACGCAGGAAAGCAGCCAGCAGAGCTCGCTGTGGCCCGCAACCGCGCTCTGGTTGAAGATGATGCACTTTTGGCGATGGATCCCCGCGGCGAGCAGCCCGGCGGTCACCTCGCGGACGTTGCGGCGCAGCGTCTCGGGGTCCTGCTTCACGGTGACGGCGTGAAGATCGACGATGCAGTAGATCGACTCGAAGGTCTCCTGCAGCGACACCCAGTTGCGGATCGCGCCGAGATAGTTGCCGAGGTGCAGGTTGCCGGTGGGCTGGATGCCCGAGAAGATGCGATTCATGGTTTGAAGTCTGGGCTCGAAATCTGGACGCTGTTTGATGCGGCGCCGTTATCGCCTCTCGTCCCCGCCCGGTCAAGCGGCGCGGGTCGCCCGATCGCTCACCCGCCCTGGCGGCGCAGCATGGCGCGCAGCTCGCCCAGCCGCGCCGCGCCGGTAAGCTGGGCGCAGAGCCCGAACACCGCGACGCCGCCGGCGACCAGCGCGGCGAGCGCGGCGACGCGCATCCCGGTCGCGCCGGCGAAGGCGGTTTCGAGCGGGACCATCAGGCCGACGAGCGCCGCCGCCATCAGCGCGCTCGACAGCGCCTGGCGGGGAAGCCGAGCGCGGAGGCGCGAATCGAGCACGAGATGGCCGCGGCGCCTGAGAACCACCCACATCAGCCCGGCCTGGAGCCAGGACGCGAGCGTGGTCGCCAGGGCGATGCCGACATGGGCGAGCGGCCAGACGAGGGCGAGGCTGAGGCCGATGTTGACCGCCACGGCGGCGAGCGAGACCTTGAACGGGGTCGTGGTGTCCTCGCGGGCGAAGAAGGCGGGCGACAGCACCTTGACCAGCACGAAGGCGGGGAGGCCGAAGGCGAAGGCGGCGAGCGCCATCGCCGTGGCCGCGGCGTCGGCCGCGGAAAAGGCGCCGCGCGCGAACAGCACGTCGACGATCGGTCCGGGGACGACGGCGAGCGCCGCCGCCGCCGGCAGCGTGAGCAGTGCCGCGACTTCGAGCGCGCGCGACTGCGCCTCGCCGGCGGCCTGCGCGTCCCCGCTGCGCAGGCTGCGCGACAGCGCCGGCAGCAGCGCCGTGCCGATGGCGATGCCGACCACGCCCAGGGGAAGCTGGTAGACCCGGTCGGCGTAATAGAGATACGCCACCGCGCCGTCGCGGAAGGTGGCGATCACGGTGCCGACGAGCAGGTTGATCTGCATCACCCCGGCGGTCAGTCCGAGCGGCACCATCAGGCGCAGCAGCCGACGCACCCCCGGCGTGAGGCACGGGCGCGGCAGACGCAGGCGCATGCCGGCGCGGTGGCAGGCGGCGACCAGCCAGACGAACTGCCCGGCGCCGGCGAGAGTCACCCCCCACGCGAGCGCGTGCCCCGGCGTCGGCCCGGTATCGGCGAAGAACAGCAGCGCGGCGATCAGCACGAGGTTGAGCAGCACCGGCGCAGCGGCCGCGGCGGCGAAGCGGTAGAGCGCGTTGAGCACGCCGCCCAAGAGCGCGACCAGCGCCATGAACAG
>JBHHZM010000118.1:0-9526 GCA_046758065.1 Alphaproteobacteria bacterium
GAACCGCGGGAAATCGCCGTTTACGCCGGCGGGGTCTATGTCGCCGGGGCGGGCGACGACGGGCGCGGCATCCTGTGGGGACCGACGTCGCCGGCGCCGATCGAGCGCGCGCCGATCACGACCGGATTGTCGTCGCGCCCGGCGCCGCCTTCCGAGCCGATCGACTGGGATGCCGAAGCGCAACGTCTCGATCGCCTGCTGGCGGCGCCGACCAATTACGCCCATCACGGCGCGGTGCTGCGGGACCGCATCTACGCGGACGCTCGCGGCCGTCCGCCGGCGGGCTTCTTTTCCGCGCGGCTGTTTCGGCCGTTCCCCGACGGGACCGTTTCGATCATCGGCGGACGCTTGCAGGTCCCGCTCGTCAAGATGGGACGATGGCTCCTGATTTGGGGCATGGCCATCGCCGGCGAAGGCCGGGTGCCGCCGGCGTTCGTCGCCGCGCCCTGGGACGGGCACCCCAACGAGGCCGAAAAATACTTCGAGACCCCGGAGATCGCGCTCTGGGCGGTCGCCGCACTCGCTCAGGACGATCGCGAAACCGTCGCCGCGCTGATTGCCCGGCTCGACCGCGCCGCCGATCCTCCTTGGTTGCTGGGCGACGTGGTCGGGGCGCTTGCCGCCGTCACGGGCCGGCGTTTCGGCTACGACGTTGCGGCCTGGCGCGGGTGGTGGCGGGCCGCCGGTTCATCATGGTGACAGGGATGGGCTCGGCGCGGGCGGGTCTCACCGGGGTAGCGCCTCTCTTTGACTGCCGGCCGGATTTGCGCTAATCGGGTACCAACGTATGGGGATGGAGTTCCCCGATAACCGCTGAAGAAGCTAATAACTCCTGCCTGAGCGAGAACCCGGGTGGGAATGCTGTCGCGAGACCCGCCCGCGTGAGGCGGGTTTTTTCATGACGGGAACGCCAATTGCCGGTCGTCCCAAGGAGGGGAAAGGGAGGGTGCGAGATGATAGACTGGGCGCATTCGGGAGCGGCCGTCATCGCCGCTTTCCTCGCTTCGACGGTCGAGTTCGTCGAGGCGCTGACCATCGTTCTCGCCGTCGGAACGGTGCGCGGTTGGCGTCCGGCCCTCGCCGGGGCTACGGGCGGCGCCGTGCTGCTGATGGCGCTGGTCGCCGTTCTGGGGCCGTTGCTTGCCAAGCTGCCGATTTCGTGGTTGCAGCTCGCGGTCGGCATCCTTCTCCTGCTTTTCGGCATGCGCTGGCTGCGCAAGGCGGTGCTGCGGGCGGCGGGCGTCATCGCGATGCACGACGAAGCGGCCATCTACGACGCGCAAACGCAATCGTTGCGTGAAGACGCCGCGGCCATCGGCCCCTGGGATCCCATCGCGCTGGTGACGAGTTTCAAGGCGGTCGTGCTCGAAGGGCTCGAGGTGATCTTCATCGTCATCGCCGTCGGCGCGGCGGGAAACGCGCTGGTTCCGGCCGCAGCCGGGGCGGCGGGCGCGCTGATCGTGGTCGTCCTGCTCGGGTTGGCCGTGCATCGTCCGCTCGCCCGGGTGCCCGAAAATACCCTCAAGTTCGCCGTCGGGGTGCTGCTTTCGGCGTTCGGCATTTTCTGGATCGGCGAGGGCGCGGGCTTCTCTTGGCCCGGGGAGGACCTGGCCATCCTCGGCCTCATCGTCGGCTTCCTGCTGACCGCGCTGTTGTCGGTTCTCGTCGCTCGTCGTTCGGCCGCGACGGCCGGCGCGTCGCCGCGGTCGTGAGGGCGCGATCATGCGCTGGCTGAGCGCCGCCGCCCGGGAACTCCTGTCGCTGTTCGTCGACGACGTTCCGTTCACCCTCGCCATCGTGGCCTGGATCGCCGTCGGGACGCTGGCGTTGCCGCGCCTGGCGATCGGCGCCGGCTGGAATGCGCCGCTGCTGTTCCTCGGCTTCGCGGTCATACTGCTCGTGAGCGTAACCTCGGCGGCGCGAGGACGGAATTAGTCCCGGACGCGGCGGACGACCGGTCGAGACCGAGCCACTTTTCATTTCTCGTCTCGGACGGTTCAGGCCATAGCCTCGGCCTGCCGGCGCGTTGTTCCCCTTCGCCGGACCGGTTCCGAAACGCAATTCTCCGTTTGACCCAGATCAAGGTGCCGCCCGGGCGCTTCGGCTAAGCGAGGCGCGTATCGGTCAAGGCGAGGGACAATGGAGACCAGTGCCGAAGCGGTCGGGCGATTCGAGGCGTCGAACCGAAGGACAGGCGGACGCCGGACCTGGCTCGGCATGGGAATTTTCTTCGGCGTGACGGCGGCGGCGCTCACCGGCGTGTTCGACGCCGCGGAATGGTATGCGGGTCACGTTTCCCTGCAACGGTACTGCGCCGACCGCGACGCGGCTCTGGCGCAGGTGGAACGGGTGCTGACCGTATCCGAGCCCGCGGGCGCCGGCGCGTCGCGCCCTTATGTCATTGCGGCCAAGCTCGTTTACCTGGTGCCGCAGCGGCCGGACGAGACGACGGGCGCATACGTGAGTCGGTTGCGCCGGCGTCTCGGCGAGGCCTGCCGATGAAGGGTGCCGATAAGAGAGCGAGGATCGGTCCGGCGGTGTTTCTCGTCACGCTGGTGCTGGTGCTGATCTTTTTCTGGTGGTTCCTGATTTACGACCACGGCGTCGGCGCCGGATCGTGACACCGCTTCCGGGGTGACAATGACGACGCGCCTGTTGGTATTCGCCGCCGCCTTCGCGATCTGGCTGGTTTATTTCTACGCCATCGACTGGGCGATCATGCAGGGCCAGGGCCTTCCCGTGACCTGGGCCCTGATGCCCGTCTCGTGATGATCGCCCGACGCGACGCTTTTCTGTTTCTGGGCGCGGCGGTCGCGCTGCTCGCGGCTCCCGAGATAGCGGCGGCGGCGGATACGCTCGCGGCCCCCGCGCCGACGTCCGCCGACTATCCGACGGTCGCCGGCCACGGCGGCCGCACGTTCGTCTGGGCGCTGGCGCAGATGCACCTGTTTCTGGCGGCGTTCGTTCTCGCGGTGCCGATGTTCGTGCTGGCGATCGAACTGACCGGCGTGCTGTCGGACGATCGGCGCTACGACCGCATGGCCCACGAGTTCATGAAGATTTCGATGGCGGCGTATTCGTTCACGGCGCTCGCCGGCGGCGGTCTGGCGCTGGCGCTGTTCCTGTTCTACCCGATGGTCATGGGCTACCTGATGCGGGTCTTCCACGGCCAGGTCCTGGTCTACGCCCTGCTGTTCGGTCTCGAAAGCGTCTTTCTCTATCTCTACTACTATTCCTGGGACGCGATGCGTTTCGGCGACCGCAAGTGGTTCCATCTCTCGATCGGGCTGGTGCTGAACGCCGTCGGCACGACGCTGATGTTCGTCGCTAATTCCTGGGTGACCTTCATGATGGCGCCGTCCGGCGTCGATGCCACCGGCGTGGTCACCGGCTCGGTCTGGGCGGCGATGCACGGCGCGCTGTGGAACCCCCTCAATCTCCACCGCTTCATCGCCAACATCGCCTACGGCGGCGCCATCGTCGGGGCCTATGCCGCATATCGTTTCCTGAGCGCGACGAGCGCCGAGCAACGCGCCCATTACGACTGGATGGGCTATACCTCGAATCTCATCGCGGTGATCGGCTTCCTGCCGCTGCCGTTCGCCGGCTACTGGCTGATGGCCGAGATCTACGCCTACAGCCAGCAGATGGGCATTACCGCGATGGGCGGCATGCTGGCGTGGCTGTTCATCATTCAGGCGGTGCTGATCGGGTCGATCCTGCTCGCCGCCAACTACTACCTGTGGTGCGGTCTGGGGCGCACCGACGGTGGCGCGCGTTACGCCGGTTTCGTCAAGTACATCGCGGTCGTGCTGGTCGGCGGGTTCCTAGTCTGGGTGACGCCGCACACCCTGATTCTCACCGCCCGGGAAGTGCAGATGCTGGGCGGCACCCACCACAAGCTGCTCGGTCCTCTCGGCATCATGCCGGCCAAGAACACCGCCGTGAACCTGATGCTGCTGTCGACCTTCCTGTCGTTCCAGTTTTTCCGCCGCGCCGGCCGGGTCGCCACCGTGCCGTGGGCGTCGGCCGGCAACGCCGTGATCGTCGCGCTGTTCGCCGTCGGTGCGCTCAACATCGTCGGCGCCGGGCTCTACGGCTATGTCACGCCCACAGTCTACAAGGTCGGCGCCTCGGTGCCCCAGGTGGCGACCACCCTGTCGGTCATCCTGTTCACCTTGATCATCGAAGGCTTCATGTACCGGGGCGCGACCAGGGCCGAGGTCCACTGGGGACGAATGTCGACCCGGTCACAGTACGCCCTGTTCGTGTTGCCGGTAGCCTTCACCTGGCTGATGGCGCTGATGGGCTACATTCGCTCGTCGGTCCGGACCCACTGGCACGTCTACACGATCATGAAAGACGCCTCGCCGCAGGCGTTCATTCCGACGATCGGCAGCGCCGGCAACGTCATCACCCTGGTGACGCTGGCCTTCATGGCGGTCATCGTCTTTATTTTCTGGCTCGCTCAGCTCGACAAGACGAAGCAGCTCGCGCCGGGCGAGGCGACATAATGACGTTCTTCAAGGTCATCGGCTTCAGCCTGGCGGTCATCCTGTGCTACACGCTGTTCGCCAACATCCTGCCGCAGGTCCAGTCGAACCCGCCCGAGGAAACGGCGGCGATCGATGTCGCCGCCCTCGACCGTTCGGGGCAGATCGCCTGGGGCGAGCGGCTGTTCACCGGCAAGGGCAACTGCACCCTGTGCCACAACGATCTGGGGCGGGCGCCCGATCTGCTGAAAGTCGATCTGGCGGCGACGTTCGCGCAGCGACTGTCCGACCCGAACTACCGGGGCCGGGCCGGCGAGGAGCCGGGCGCGAAGGCGGTCGAGACCTATATCCGGGAATCGATGATCGAGCCGTCGGCCTATGTCGTCGCCGGGTTCGGCAAGAAGGGCAGCAACGACACGGTGAGCCCGATGCCCAGGGTCGATGGCGCGCCGATCTCGCTGTCGGCGGCGGAAATCGACGCCGTGATCGCGTTTTTGCAGGACAAAGCGGGAAGCGAGGTTACCGTTTCCCTGCCGGCCACGGCCGATGCCCAGGCGCAAGCATCGGCGGACGACGGCGGGGAAGACAACGAGCCGGCGCGCACCGCCGAGGACGCAATCGACAAGTTCGCCTGCGCCGCCTGTCATGACCTGCTCGAATCCGGCGCCGACGCCGGCCCGCCACTCGCCGGCGTTGGTCCGCGTCTCGGACGCGATGGCATCCGGCGCGCCATCCTCGCCCCCAACGCGGACCTCACCGAAGGCTTCGAGCCCGACATCATGCCCCAGGACTTCGCCGAGCAGATGCGCGTCAGCGAGCTCGATCTGGTGGTCGATTACCTGATGGCGCTACCGCCCCGGGACGACGCCGCGCCATGAAACGCGTCCTCCGCCATCCCCTGACGCTGACGCTGGTTGCGATCGGCGCCCTCTATGCGGTGTTCGGCCATCTCGTCGATCCGCCGCTTCCCAAGTCGCTGCTGATCCAGTTCATGATTTTCGCGGTCATCGGCGTTCTCATGGTGGCGACGTTCGACGACAGCACCTGCGCCCGGCTGTTCGCGCCGATCCGCGCGCTTCTCGGCGACCCCCGGCTGAAAGTCTGGCGAGGAATCGCCTTCGTGATCGCGGTCGCCGGCGCTTCGACGTTGACCTACGGCTGGGCCAAGCCCGATCTCAGGGCGCCCGTCGAACTGCGCACCGTCCACCCCGCGCCGCCTTCGACGATACGGGTGTTCGGCAAGGGCTACAATCTGGTCAGTCTGAAGAACCCCTTGCGCGAGAACGCCCCCAAAGGGAGCGACGCCTATCGCGAAATCGTTCACAAGGGCCGCAAGGTTTACTACCAGAACTGCTTTTTCTGTCACGGCGACATGCTCGACGGCGTGGGACATTTCGCCAGCGCCTTCAATCCCCGCCCGGCCAATTTCCAGGATGTCGGCACCATCGCCCAACTCCAGGAATCCTACCTGTTCTGGCGCATCACTACCGGCGGGCCGGGACTGCCGCGCGAAGGCGCGCCCTGGGCCTCGGCGATGCCGGTGTGGCACGAGATGCTCGACGAGCAGCAGGTCTGGCAGGTCATCACCTTCCTCTATGACTACACGGGATACGAACCGCGGTCGTGGGAGCTCGAAGCGAGTGCGCCGTCGGCCAAGAAAACCGAAGCCGGAACGGGCGGGGAACCGGCGCCGGCCGCAGCCGGCGGCGAAGAGGGCGACACGGCGGCGATCGAACGGCTCTATCGAAAGCGTTGCGCCCAATGCCACGGCGACGAAGGCGAGGGCGACGGTCCGGCCGCCGATCTTCTCTATCCGCGGCCGCGCGACTTTTCACTGGCCGTGTTCAAGTACAAGACCACCCATGCCGATTCCGAGTTTCCTTCCGACGACGACCTGCGAAAAACCATCCGCGAGGGGCTTCCCGGGACGTCGATGCCGGCGTGGGGCGAGCTGCTCAGCGACCGACAGATCGACGGTCTGATCGAATTGATCAAGGAGTTCGGCGACTGGGCCGACGAGGACGTCGAACTCAAGCCCATCGACATGGGAAAGCCGGTGCCGAGTTCTCCCGAATCGATCGCCCGGGGCGCCAGGCTTTTCGAGAAGGCATGCGTGCAGTGCCACGGCAAGATGGGACGGGGTAACGTGACCTCGGGCAAGAAGCTCAAGGACGACTGGGGCTACCGTATCTGGCCGCGCAACCTGACCCGCCCTGAAACCTGGCGCTGGACCAGGACCACCGGGGACATTTTTCAACGCATCAGCGCCGGTATCCGGGGAACGCCGATGCCCGAGCACACCACCACCATGTCGGCGGCGGATCGCTGGAACGTCGCCAATTACGTCATGACGCTCCGACAACACGCCGTTCCTTTCGCCACCGGCGAGACGGTCGTGCGCGCGAGCCGCATCACCGGAGAACTGCCGACGGCTGCGGGCGATCCTCTCTGGGAGTCCGCCACGCCGATCACCTTTCCTTTGGTTCCCAACGTAATCAAGAAGCCGAGGCTGTTCTACTCGCTCAACGACGCGGTGACGGTGCGCGCCCTGTTCAACGGCGATGCGGTGGCTCTGCGCCTCGATATCGACGACCGCACCTATTCGGTTCCCGGCGACAAGGAGGAAGTACGGTATCGTCAGGAAGGGGTTGCCCCCACGCCCGACGCCGTCGCCGTCCAGTTTCCGGCGGAGCTTGCGGAAACCAGCGAAAAGCCGTGGTTCCGCCACGGCGATCCCAAGCACCCGGTGAACATGTGGTACTGGCGCGCGCCGAGCGCGGAGCCCGCCGAGCCCGAAAGGTTCTCGATTCTCGATGCCAACGGCCCCGATTCGCCCCCCGTTCCGCGCGACGATTCGACGGCGCTGAGCGGCTCCGCCGTCTGGCGGGACGGGCAGTGGCGCGTCGTGTTCATGCGGTCGCTCAAGACCGACGATCTGCTCGATCTCGCGTTCGATGTCGGGCGTTATATTCCAATCGCGTTCGCCGATTGGGACGGCTGGGCCGGCCAGGAAGGCGGTCGCCACGCCCTGACCCCGTGGTACTGGCTTCTCCTGGTTCCCGAAGAAAACCCGCTGGCGGTTTACGGAACAAGCGGCGCCAGCGGCATCGTGGTCGGCCTTCTGTTTTTCGTCGCGGCGCGTCGTGAACGCCGCGCGGCGTCGGAAAAGGGCGCCTGACCGATCGATCCGGATTTCTGTCTGGCGCGGGTCGCGGTGCGTCTTTTCGGTCCGCCTCTTGACCCAGGTCAATGTCCGTTCCGTGCGCCTTGGGTATTGAGAGGCGGTCGGGGCGGCGACCATGTGCGTTCGCTGCGCGGCGAGACGAGACGACCGTCGACCGAAAAGGGGCCGGGAGGGTGACTATCGAGACTGTGCCGGAACCGCGCCGCGCGTTCGACAAACGCTGGTCGGCGTGCCTGGACGGCCTTGCCGGGTGCCGTCGTGCATGCCCCGTGTCCTTGCGAACGCGAGGGACCGAGACGAGAGGAGTTGAGGCATGAGCTTGAATGACGCAGGCAGAATTGGCCGCGCTCTGGCCGCGATCGCCGTATTCGCCGTTGCGGCGGGCGTGACCGTTTTCACGGCCCGGGCGAGCGACGATTTCGGTCCGGTCCCGGCGCTCAAGGTCAATCCGGCGAAGGCCGAGCTCGGCAAGCGTTTGTTCTTCGACAAACGGCTGTCGGGCGATGCGGCGATAAGCTGCGCGAGCTGCCATTCGCCGGACAAGGGATTCTCCGATGGGTTGGCGCTGTCGAAGGCCTATCCCGGGTCGAACGGCTTTCGCAACACGCCGACGCTGATCAACACGGCCCACAAGGCGGCATGGTTCCACGACGGTCGGCAGGGAACGAACCTGAACGACGTCACGCGCGAGATGATTACCGAAACGTACCTCATGAACATGGACATGAGGCTGATGCAGGAGCGTCTCAAGCAGGACCCGGTCTACGTCGAGATGTTCAAGGCGGCCGGCCTCGGCGAACCCAGCAACGGCGGCGTCCGCAAGGCGATTCCGGAATATCTCAAGACCTTGACCTCGCGCGGGGCGCCTTTCGACACGGGAAAGATGTCGGCCTCGGCCAAGCGGGGTTTCGAGTTGTTCAAGGGCAAGGCCGGATGTGCGCAATGTCATTCGGGACCGACGTTCAGCGACGGCAAGCCCCATAACCTCGGGGTATCCGAAAATCCCGAGATCTTCCGCGATCCCCTGCGCCACGTCACCTATGTGACCTATGCCATGTTCATGGGCGTGGAGAACTATATGAACGTCCGCCGCGACGTCGGGGCGCATGTGCGGACGCACAAGGCCGATGGTTCGGATATCGCCAGTTTCATGACGCCGACCCTGCGCGAGCTCAAGTATACGGGGCCCTACATGCACAACGGCATGTTCTCGTCGCTCGCCGAAGTGGTGGCGTTTTTCAACGCCGGGGGCGGCAACGATCCCAACAAGGACCCCGCGCTCAAGCCGCTCAACCTCACCACGCAAGAGCAGATCAATCTGATCGACTTCCTCGAAGCCCTCTCGGGGGACCCGCTCACCGGGCCGGAATACGTGTGGCAGGACAAGATTCCGACCGACTACCCGGCGATCGAAGATTGGCGCAACGTCAGGAACTAGGAGCCGTGCGATGAAGACCATGAAGGGCCTTTCGATCGTTGTCGCCGGAGTGGCGGTCAGTATCGCCTTTCTCGCCGGCGGCGCCCATGCCGGGACGAATGTGCCGGCCCTCGCCGCTCTGGGTCCGCCGCCGATCCCGCCGGACAACGCGCAGACCCCCGAAAAGGTCGAACTCGGCAAGATGCTGTTCTTCGATCCGCGACTCGGCGGCGACGCCTCGACCGCGTGTTCCTCGTGCCACGACCCCG
Source organism: Alphaproteobacteria bacterium (assembly GCA_046758065.1). GTDB lineage: Bacteria > Pseudomonadota > Alphaproteobacteria > JAAXGF01 > JAAXGF01 > JBHHZM01. The sequence goes on from JBHHZM010000118.1 coordinate 9,364, forward strand.
GGCAGGGGTGGGCGTTCTCCGATGACCTGTCGCGCGGCTATCCGGGCACGATGCATTGGCGCAACAGCCAGACGGTCGTCAACGCCGCCTATCTCGGAAAGCTTTTCTGGGCCGGCGCCGCCAAGTCGCTCGAAGCGCAGGCGCCGTCGGCGGCCAAGGGCGC
>JBHHZM010000119.1:0-9501 GCA_046758065.1 Alphaproteobacteria bacterium
CGCAAGATGCGCGCCTCGGTGCTGGTGCTCGGGCCGCTGCTGGCGCGCTGCGGCGAGGCGCGGGTCTCGCTGCCCGGCGGCTGCGCCATCGGCAACCGCCCGATCGACCTCCACCTGAAGGCGCTGCAACAGCTCGGCGCCGAGATCGAGCTCGCCGACGGCTACATCGTCGCCCGCGCGCCGCGCGGCCTGAAGGGCGCGCATATCCAGTTCCCCGGCGTCTCGGTGGGGGCCACCGAGAACCTGCTTATGGCGGCCGTGCTCGCCGACGGCGAGACCGTGCTCGCCAACGCCGCGCGCGAGCCCGAGGTCTGCGATCTCGCCCATTGTCTCGTCGCCATGGGGGCGCGGATCGAGGGCGTGGGCGGCGACGAGCTCCGGGTGGCGGGGGTCGATCGCCTGCGCGGCGTCGCGCACGCGGTCATCGGCGACCGCATCGAGGCCGGCACCTACGCGGTCGCCGCGGCGATTACCGGCGGCGACATCGAACTCGTCGGCATCGACGGCGAGTCGATGGGGGCGATGATCGAGGCGCTCGCCGCGGCCGGCGTCGGCGTCGAGTCCACGGCCGAAGGCGTGCGGGTGCATCGCAACGGCGCGATCGCCGGAGCCGACGTCATGACCCAGCCCTATCCGGGTTTTCCGACCGATCTCCAGGCGCAGTTCATGGCGCTGATGACGGTCGCCGAGGGCGCGGCCATGGTCACCGAGACGATTTTCGAGAACCGTTTCATGCACGTGCCGGAGCTCAGCCGGATGGGTGCCAACATCACGATACACGGCGCCTCGGCTTTGGTGCGCGGCGTGCCGGCGCTGATCGGCGCCCCGGTGATGGCGAGCGACCTGCGCGCCTCGGTCTCGCTGGTGCTGGCCGGGCTCGCCGCCGAGGGCGAAACGACCGTCGGGCGGGTCTATCATCTCGACCGCGGCTACGAGCGGCTCGAAGAAAAGCTCGCGGCCTGCGGCGCCGATATCGAGCGGATCAGGGAATGACGGCGGCCGAACCGCTGGTGATCGCGCTGCCCAGCGGGCGCATCCTCGACGAGGTGATGCCGCTCCTGCGACGCGCCGGAATCGAGCCCGAAGTCGAGTTCAATGACCCCGCCGGGCGGCGGCTGCGCTTCGCCACCAACCGCCCCGGGATCTCGATCGTGCGCGTCCGCAGCTTCGACGTCGTCACCTTCGTCGCTTTCGGCGCCGCGCAGCTCGGAATCGCCGGCAAGGACGTGCTGATGGAATTCGACTACCCCGAAATCTACGCGCCCCTCGACCTCGGGGTGGGGCGCTGCCGGTTGATGGTCGCCGAGCCCGCCGACATGGCTCCCGAGGACGACCCCGCGCAGTGGAGCCACGTGCGGGTCGCGACCAAGTACCCGAACGTCACCCGCCGCCACTTTGCGGGGCGCGGCGTGCAGGCCGAATGCATCAAGCTCAACGGCGCGGTCGAGCTCGCGCCCGCGCTCGGCCTCTGCCGGCGCATCGTCGATCTGGTGTCGTCGGGCGCGACGCTGAAAGCCAACGGCCTCGTCGAGGTCGAGCACATCGCCGACGTTACCGCGTGTCTGGTGGTCAATCGTACCGCGCTCAAGACGCGTGCGGAAACGCTCGGCGGCTGGATCGAGCGACTGCGCGAGGCGGTCGATGGCGCGTAGGCTCGACGCCGGCGACCCCGGCTTCGAAGCGGCGTTCGCCGCCCTCGTCGCCGGAAAGCGCGAACGCGACGAAGACGTCGGCGCCGCGGTCGCGGCGATCATCGCCGATGTGCGGGCGCGCGGCGACGCGGCGCTGATCGAGCTCGGCGCGCGTTTCGACCGGGTCGCGCTGACGCCCGAGAGCCTGCGTCTCGGCGCCGACGAGATCGCGGCGGCGGCGAACGCCTGCCCCGCCGAAACCGTCACGGCGCTCGAATTCGCCGCCCGCCGCATCGAGGACTACCACCGCCGCCAGATACCGCAGCCGCTCGACTACCGGGACGCCGAAGGGGTGCGGCTCGGCGCGCGCTGGACTCCGGTCGCGGCGGCGGGGCTTTACGTTCCGGGCGGCACCGCCGCCTATCCGAGTTCGGTGCTGATGAACGCGCTGCCGGCCCGGGTCGCGAGCGTCGGCCGCGTGGTCATGGCGGTGCCGACGCCCGAAGGCGCGCTCAACCCGGCGGTGCTCGCGGCGGCGCGCATCGCCGGCGTCGACGAGATCTACCGCGTCGGCGGGGCGCAGGCGATCGCGGCGCTCGCCTACGGCACCGCGACCATCGCCCCGGTCGACAAGATCGTCGGCCCCGGCAACGCATACGTCGCCGCCGCCAAGCGTCAGGTGTTCGGCGTCGTCGGGATCGACACCATCGCCGGACCCTCGGAAATCGTCGTGGTTGCCGACGCCGCCAACGATCCCGACTGGATCGCCGTCGACCTGCTGTCGCAGGCCGAGCACGACGAAGCGGCGCAGGCCATCCTCATCACCGACGACGCGGATTTCGCCGACGCGGTGGCGGCGCGGGTCGAACGCCGCCTCGCCACCCTCGACCGCGCCGGCGTGGCCGGCGCAAGCTGGCGAACCAACGGCGCGGTGATCCGCGTCGCCCGCCTCGACGATGCGGCGGCGCTGATCGACCGCCTGGCGCCCGAACATCTCGAGATCGCCGTCGCCGACACCGAGGCGCTGGCCGCGCAGGTGCGCAACGCCGGCGCCATATTCCTCGGTCGCTATACGCCCGAGGCGATCGGCGATTACGTCGCCGGCCCCAACCATGTGCTGCCGACGGCGCGCAGCGCCCGGTTTTCCTCGGGCTTGTCGGTGCTCGATTTTCTCAAGCGGACCTCGCTCGTGCGCTGCGACGAAGCGAGCCTCGCCGCGATCGGTCCGGCGGCGGTCACGCTGGCGACCGCCGAGGGTCTGGGCGCCCACGCCCTGTCCGTGGAGCTGCGCCTGCGTCGCCGGCGCGGGCGTTAGGCGACGATGGACGAGGCCCGGCGGCGCGAAACCCGGCGTATCGTCGACGTTACGCTCGACGAGCGCAGCGTGGTGCGTTGCAGTCCCGAGGTCGAGCACGAGCGCCGCGTCGCGATCTTCGATCTGCTTGAGGAGAACTTCTTCTCGCCCATCGGTTCGGCGCCCGGACCGTACCATCTGCACCTCGCCATCGAGGACGATCGTCTCGTCCTCAACGTCAGGAATGAACGATCGGAGTCGCTCGACCGGATTCTGCTGCCCATCCGGCCGTTTCGCGGCCTGATCAAGGACTACTTCACCGTCTGCGAGAGCTACTACGAAGCGATCAAGCGCTCGAGCCCGTCGCAGATCGAGGCCATCGACGTGGGGCGGCGCAGCCTCCACGACGAGGGTTCGGAGATGCTGCGCGAGCGTCTGGCGGAGAAGGTCGAGATCGACTTCGACACCGCCCGGCGCCTGTTCACCCTGGTCTGCGTCCTCCACATCCGCGGCTAGAGCGAGATGTGATGGCCGAACTTCCCGGCGCCGTGCTTTTTGCCTGCACCATGAATTCGGTGCGTTCGCCGATGGCCGAAGGCATCATGAAGTACCTTTTCGGCCGTGCGGTCTACATCGATTCGGTCGGCGTGCGCCGGCGCGAAGTCGATCCTTTCGCGGTTGCCGTGATGGATGAAATCGGCATCGACATCAGCCGCCACCGGGGTAAATCGTTCGCCGACCTCGAAGACGAATCGTTCGACCTCGTCATCACGCTTTCGCCCGAAGCCCAGCACCACGCGGTCGAAATGACCCGCACCATGGCCTGCGAGGTCGAGTTCTGGAACACCTTCGATCCGACGTTCGTCGAGGGCGGCCGCGAGACCAGGCTCGACGCCTACCGCGAGGTGCGCGACCGGCTGAGAGAGCGGATCATGGCGCGCTTCTCGCCCACGCCCTCGCCGATCGTGTAACCGGGGCGCGATCGGGCCGGCCGGCCGGCGTTGAGGCGCCCGGGTTCGCGGGTCGCCGCGCCGCCCGGGAAACAGAATCGATCCGATCTCATCACATCTCGCTCTGGCCGGTGGGATTACCTTGCTCATCTGGTCGGATAATTGTCCGGCGAAAAGCGGGGCGGCGGCGAAATGTTGGCCAAGATATGTTGGCCAGGACATGGTTGACGTGTCCGAGATCAGGTATATATTCATTAACCGACTACTAGATGTTGTGGGAAAGGTTAGGGTCGCCCTTTGACTCTTTCCCGACGGAACCTGGAGCGAGACGCACGGCGATGGGGCCGCGGCTGCTGTCCTGTGTTGACGGCCGTCCTTGAGCGGTCGGCCGGGCGGTGGCGGCCTGGCGCCATTGCGAAATCCTCTCTTTCGGCCTTGGAACCGCGACCGGAGCATCCGCGCCGTCGCGGCCCGCGGTCGTCCCGGCTGTGCGAAAGGGAAGGCGTTTGACGCGTCGGGCTCGCGGTCGGCCGGAAATGCGACGCCGACCGATGCGGGGCGTGCGAGGTGGCCGGCCCGGCGGGTTCGCGTTCGGGTCGGCGGCAAAGGCATTCCCTGGGCGGGAAAATGAGGAGTTGAAAGCGATGCAGATCATAGCGGTTGCTTCGCAGAAAGGCGGTTCCGGCAAGACGACCCTCGCCGGTCACATCGCCGTTCAGGCGGAAAGGATGGGCGGTGGTCCGGTCGCCATCGTCGATGCCGATCCCCAGGCCAGTCTGGCGGACTGGTGGAATGCGCGCGCGGCGGACACCCCCGTCTTCGCGCAGACCTCCCTGTTGCGCCTCGAGAGCGACGTCCGGCGTTTGCGCAACATGGGGATCAAGCTTCTGGTCATCGACACGCCCCCGGCGCTGACGTCGGCGATCCGGACGGTGGTCGAAATCTCGGACTTCGTCGTGATTCCGACGCGGCCGAGTCCGCACGACCTGCGTTCGGTCGCGCGGACCGTCATGATCGTCGAGGAACTCGGAAAGCCCCTGGTCTTCGTCGTCAACGGCGCCTCGTCGCGCGCGCGGATTACCGCGCAGGCGGCAATCGCCCTGTCGCAGCACGGCACGCTCGCGCCGGCGATCATCCATCAGCGCGCCGACTTCGCTTCAAGCATGATCGACGGGCGCACGGTGATGGAGATCGGGCGCAAATCGCCGTCGTCGGTCGAGATCGCCGATCTCTGGGAGTATCTCGACAACCGCCTCAACGGCAGCACCCGGACGATGCTGCCGCGTCTGCACGGCCTCGTGTCGAGCCTCGGCGGAGACTGAGGCCGACGTCGAGGACGGCGTTCCGTGGCGGAAAGGCCGGCGGCATCGCTGACCGGGGATTTGCTGGTCCGCAAGGGCGCCGCGTCCACGGTCGGTTTTGCGGGCGCGGCAAACGCGCCCGCGGCGGCGGCGGGTGCATGCGATTCCGGCGAAAGAGGGACTCCCGGCCGGCGTTTTGCCCGGCTTGCTGGCGGCGCCCTGCAGCACAGGCGGCTGGTGCCGTTGCGCCTGATCGTGCCGTCGCTCGTGGTCGTGGCCGCGCTCGTCGGCTATCAGGTTCACCAGCGGTTTGCATCGGCTCCCGGCGGGGACGCCGATGGCGCCGCGCCGCCGGCGGTCGCGACCCCGGTGCCCGGCGAGGGTCCGCACGATGCGTCCGCGCCGCCGCAGCCGGTCGATGTGCGCGGACGTGGCGTCGAGCGCGGAACGCCCCCGATACTCGCCGGTCCCGATGCGCCTCAGGCGTCTCCGCCACCCGCGCCGTCGGCCGCGGCAACGGAACCGTCGCCGACGCGCACCCTGATTCCTCCGGCTCCATCGGCACCCGCGGCGTCGCTCCGGGCGGCGCGGAAGGCCGATATCGCGGCGCTGCGCGACAAGGCGGGATACCGCGTGCAGATCTACGCACTGCACTCGGAAGCCGCGGTGCGACAGGCGTGGCGACGCCTGCAAAAGACCCACCGGGACCTGTTCGGCGATCTTGGCCTGGTCGTCGAACGGGCCGACTTCGGGGCTCGAAAGGCGCCTCTCTACCGGTTGCAGGCGGGCGAATTGACGAGCGCGGCGGCCGCCCGCCGATTGTGCGAGAAGGCGAGACGACGCAAACTCGACTGCCTCGTCATCGGACCGTGATGCGGCGGGGAGATCCCTGTTCCCATTATTCGGAGGGCGGCGCGCGGGACGGCGCCGACGGCAAGCCGGCTTCGGCGGACGTAGCGCTGCTCGCCCGAAAAGGCGGTGCGACGGCCTCGGGTTTTCGCGATTCGACACCCGATGCGGCAAGCTTCAAGCAGCCGGCGCCCGGCCCGTCACTCGAATCCCGGACCGCGAAACGCGTGCTGATCGTCGAAGACAGCGTCCTCGATATGAAGCTGTTCCGCGACCTGTTCGGCGCCCGGGGCTATGCGGTTCTCGAAGCGACGAACGGCAGCGAGGCGCTCGATCTTGCGCGGCGTTGCCGCCCCGACCTGATCCTCGTGGACGTCGACCTTGTGCGCGAGTCCGGGCTGGAGGTCGTCAGGCGGATAAAGGCCGACGCGGCGATCGCATCGGCGCCGATGATCGCGGTCTCAGTGTTTCTCGGCGCCGGCGATCGGGCCCGGCTGCGCGACTGCGGTTGCGAAAACTGGTTCGCCAAGCCCGTCCCGGTATCGGGTCTGATCGCGGTTTGTGATCGGCTTTGTCCGCCGCGCGACGACGCGACGGCCGCGCGATCCTGACGGGGCCGCGCGCCGCGGGCCCGGCGGCGGCGCAGCAGCTCTCCAGGCTTGCGTAAACGGTCAACGCGCTTGACCTTTCGGGGATTTACGCCCATGTTCCCAGCGCTTCAACACAAGGCAAAGGAGACATGGCAAAAGAAGACGTGCTCGAGTTTCCGGGCGTGGTGACCGAACTGCTGCCCAACGCGATGTTCCGCGTCAAGCTCGAAAATGACCACGAGATTCTCGCCCATACGGCGGGGAAAATGCGCAAACATCGCATCCGCGTTCTTGCCGGCGACCGCGTGACCGTCGAGATGACGCCCTACGATCTGACCAAGGGCCGGATCACTTTCCGCTACAAGTAACGCCTTCGCAGGATGTTGGAAGGCTCGCGCGCGCCGCGCTTCATCCTGGCCTCCGCGTCGCCGCGCCGGCTCGATCTCCTGCGTCGGATCGGCCTCGAGCCCGACGCCGTCGACCCGGCCTACCCCGACGAAACCCCCAGGCCCGGCGAGGCTCCGCGCGACCTCGCCCGCCGGCTTGCCCGCGACAAGGCGCGCGCCGTCGCCGGCCGCCACGCCGGCGCGGTCGTGCTCGGCGCCGACACGGTGGTGGCCTGCGGCCGCCGCGTGCTGCCCAAGGCCGAGGACGCCGCCGCGGCGCGTCGCTGTCTCGAGATGCTTTCAGGCCGGCGGCACACGGTTTACGGCGGGCTCTGCGTGATCGGCGCCGACGGCCGCGAGCATCGCCGGCTGGTCGCCACCCGCGTCCGCTTCAAGCGCCTCGAGGAGGGCGAGATCGCGCGCTACATCGCCGGCGGCGAGTGGCGGGGCAAGGCCGGAGGCTACGCCATTCAGGGCCGCGCCGCGGCGCTGGTTCCCTGGATCAACGGTTCGTACTCGAACGTCGTCGGCCTGCCGCTTTGCGAGGCGGCGGCGCTGCTCGCCGCCTGCGGCGTGCGCGGAGAGAACCCGTGATCGACACCATCGCCGTCAACGTCGCCTTCGGGGAGACCCGCGTCGCGCTCATCGCCGAGGGGCGCGTGATCGAAGTCTTCCACCGCCGGGCCGGCGGCGCAAGCGTCGCCGGGAGCGTCTATCTGGGGCGGGTGGCGCGCGTGGCGCCGGGACTTCAGGCGGCGTTCGTCGACATCGGCACGGGACGCGACGGCTTCCTCAACGCCGACGACGCCCGGCCCGACGCCGACGCGCCCACCGGGGCGATCGGCGACTACGTCCACGAAGGCGAGGCGGTGCTGGTGCAGGCGACGCGCGACCCGGTCGCCGGCAAGGGGGCGCGGCTCACCCGGCGGCCGAACCTGCCCGGGCGCTATCTGGTGCTGACTCCGGGCCGGGCCGGCGTGACCGTCTCGCGGCGCATCGACGCCGCCGCCGAGCGCGAGCGCCTCGCCGCGCTGGTCGAAACGCTTGCTGGAGCGAACGACGGGTACGTCGTGCGCACCGCCGCGGCCGGCGTCGAGGCCGACGACATCGCCCGCGACGCCGAAATGCTTGGCGCGCTGTGGGCCGATATCGAGGCCGGACGGCGGACGGCGACCGCCCCGGCCTGTCTTCACGACGACGCCGATCCGCTGGCGCGCGCGCTGCGCGACCACGCCGGGCCGGCGCTCGAGCGCGTACCGATCGATTCGCCGGACGCGCTGGCCGAGGCGCGGCGCTTCTGCGAACGTTTCCTCCCGGCGATCGCCGGACGCCTCGAAGCCTACCGCGAGGCCGAACCGATTTTCGAGCGCTTCGGCGTTGAAGCGGCGCTCGACGATGCGCTCGCCCCCGGCATTGCGCTGCCGTCGGGCGGCGGGCTCGTCATCGAGGAGACCGAGGCGCTGGTCGCCATCGACGTCAACACCGGGCGCAGCACTAGCGGCGACGGACCGGCGACCCTGCTGCACGCCAACCTCGAGGCGGCGGCCGAGATCGCGCGTCAGCTTCGCCTGCGCGCCCTCGGCGGCCTGATCGTCATCGACTTCGCCCACATGACGCGCGCCGAGCACCGCCGCCGCGTCGTCGAGGCGCTGCGCGACGCGCTCGCCGGCGACCGCGCGGCCAACCCGCCGCGGGGCTTCACGCCGCTCGGCCTCGTCGAAATGACCCGCCGGCGCAGCCGCCCGACGCTCGCCGAGACGCTGTGCGATCCCTGTTCCGCCTGCGACGGCGAAGGCCGGTGGAAAAGCGCGCCGAGCGTCGCCTTCGAAATCGCGCGCCGGCTGATGCGCACCGCCGCGACCGCGCCGCCGGGGCGGCTGACCGTGGCGGCGGCGCCCGAGGTGGCGGCGCTGTTGTCGGCTGCCGGCGCGGGTCCGCTCGCGGGTCTCGAAGCGGCGCTCGGCCGAACGCTCGAACTGCGCGAATCGCCGGGCCGCGCGCGCGAGAGTTACGATATCATCGTCGGCTGAAGCGGGAGGCACGCCGTGACGACAAGCGAAACGACGCGTAAACGCAAGCCGCGCTGCCCGATCTGCGGCCGGCCGATGGTCAAGCGATTCATGCCGTTCTGCTCGCGGCGCTGCGCCGACGCCGACCTCGCGCGCTGGCTCGATGGCAAATACGTCATTCCCGGCGAGGAACCGGCCGATGCCAAGAGCGAGGACGGGCCCGACTGAACGCCGCCGAACGCGCGGCAAACCTTCGCTTTCCGGCGCAACGCGGCGCGCCTTCGCGGGCCGTCTCCGGGCTCTGGACAGGGGGGAGGCGAATCCGTTATAAGCCGGTGCTTCCCCAGCGCGCCCAGGTAGCTCAGTTGGTAGAGCAGCGGACTGAAAATCCGCGTGTCGGTGGTTCGATTCCGCCCCTGGGCACCATTATTTTCAAGGTCCGTTCCGGAGACATAGGTTACAGATTATACTGGAGACATGGGTAACACTTT
>JBHHZM010000120.1:0-9495 GCA_046758065.1 Alphaproteobacteria bacterium
TGATCGGCCGGGGCGTCCGCGGCGGGCACGGCTTCTTCCGCCGGCGGTTCGTCGGCCGGGGCGTCTGTGGCGGGCGCGGCTTTTTCCGCCGGCGGTTCGTCGGTCGGGGCGTCCGCGGCGGGCGCGGCTTCTTCCGCCGGCGATTGATCGGCCGGGGCGTCCGCGGCGGGCGCGGCTTCTTCCGCCGCCGCCACTGCCGTGGCGGCCCCGGCGGGCTTCTCCGGGGCTTCGACCGTAGCCTTGGCGGGCTTCTCCTTCTTGGCTTCGGCTTCCGCCTTCATGCGTTCCTGCGCCTTGGCCTTGGGTTGGCTCTTGACGGGCTGCTCGCGAATTTCGGGCTTCGGGATGATTCCGGCGTCGCCGAAGAAGCGGGCGACGCGATCGCTCGGTGTAGCGCCCCGGTCCAGCCAGTAGCGGATGCGTTCTTCCTCGAGGACAACGCGGTTCTCGTTGCCGGCGTCGAGCAAGGGGTCGTAAAGGCCAAGCCTTTCGATGAAGCGGCCGTCGCGCGGGCTGCGCGAATCGGCGACGACTATGCGGTAGTGGGGGCGCTTCTTGGCGCCGCCGCGTGTCATGCGAATCCTAAGCGACATCGGTATCTCGTTCTCTCAGTTCGGTGATCGATTGTGGTTCATATCTGGACGAAGCCGGTCAGAACGGGCGCGAGGACACGCCGGGCAGGCCGTGGCGCATCAGCCCTTTCTTGCCCAGTTTGCCCATCCGCTTCATCATGCCGTTCATTTCCTTGTACTGCTTGAGGAGGCGGTTGACCTCCTGCACCGTGGTGCCCGAGCCGGCGGCGATGCGGCGTTTGCGCGAACCGTTGAGCAGTTTGGCGTTCCTGCGCTCGGCCGGGGTCATCGAATAGATGATCGACTCCTGGCGGACCAGCGCTTTCTCGTCGATGTTGGCGCCCGCGAGCTGCTTCTTCACCTTGGCGACGCCGGGAAGCAACGCGAGCATGCCTTCCATGCCGCCCATCTTGCGCATCTGGCGGAGCTGGCTGGCGAGGTCGTCGAAGTCGAAGCCGCCCTTGCGCACCTTGCGCGCCAGCTTTTCGGCCTCCTCGCGGTCGATCGTCTCGGCCGCCTTTTCGACCAGGGAGACCACGTCGCCCATGCCGAGGATGCGCGAGGCGATGCGCTCGGGGTGGAAGACTTCGAGCGCGTCGAGCTTCTCGCCGACACCGATCAGCTTGACCGGCCGTCCGGTGACCGCCCGCATGCTGAGCGCCGCACCGCCGCGGGCGTCGCCATCGACGCGGGTGAGCACGATGCCGGTGACGCCCACGCGGTCGTTGAAGGCGCGCGCCAGATTGACCGCGTCCTGGCCGGTGAGCGCGTCGGCGACCAGCAGCACCTCGGCGGGGGCGGTGGCGTCGCGCACGGCCTCGGCCTCGGCCATCAGCGCGTCGTCGACGTGCAGCCGCCCGGCGGTGTCGAGCAGCACTACGTCGTAACCTTCGAGCCGACCGGTCTCGAGCGCCCGGCGAGCGATCTCGAGCGGGCCCTGGCCCTCGACGACGGCGAGCGTGGCGACGGACGCCTGCTCGCCCAGCACCGCAAGCTGCTGCTGCGCAGCCGGACGGCGGGTGTCGAGCGAGGCCATCAGGACCTTCTTGCGCTCGCGTTCCCTGAGGCGTTTAGCGAGCTTGGCGGTGGTCGTGGTCTTGCCCGAGCCCTGCAGGCCGACCATGAGGATGGCCACCGGCGGCGTGGCAGCGAGATCGAGCGCGGCGGCATCGGCGCCCAGCATTTCGGTCAGGCGGTCGTTGACGATCTTGACCACCATCTGCGCCGGGGTCACGCTCTTGAGCACTTCCGCGCCGACCGCGCGCTCGCGCACCCCGGCGATGAAGTCCTTGACCACGGGCAGCGCGACGTCGGCTTCGAGCAGCGCGACGCGCACCTCGCGCAACGCCGCGTTGACGTCCGCCTCGCTCAGCGCGCCGCGGCGTTTCAAGCGGTCGAAGACGTCGCCCAGCCGGCTGGTCAGCGACTCGAACATGCGTCCCTGGACTCCAATGCAAAGCGCGCCGGCGCGGGGACAGCCCGATCCGTCGCGAACGCGCTCACCACTTTTCCTTGAGCGCGGCGGACTGTATGGCCGGCCCGCAGGCGAGTCAAGCAGCCCGCGCGGGGTTTTCCGGGACTTTACGGCGCAGCCGATGCACGCTAGCTTCGCGGCGGCGCACGATTTGCGCTCCGTCGCGACAGAGGACCGTCATGCGCCCTTCCGGCCGCGCCCCCGAAGAGATGCGTCCCGTGAACCTCGAGCCGGGTTTCGCAAAGTACGCCGAAGGTTCGTGCCTCACGCGCTTCGGTGATACCCACGTGCTGTGCACTGCGAGCGTCGAGAACCGGGTGCCGCCCTTCATGCGCGACACCGGGCGCGGCTGGGTCACCGCCGAGTACGGCATGCTGCCGCGCGCAACCCACAGGCGCACCGATCGCGAAGCGGCGCGCGGTCGACAGACCGGGCGCACCTACGAGATCCAGCGGCTCATCGGGCGCAGCCTGCGCGCGGTCACCGATCTCGGGACGATGGGCGAGCGCCAGATACGTATCGACTGCGACGTGCTCCAGGCCGACGGTGGCACCCGCACCGCGGCGATCACCGGCGCCTGGGTGGCGTTGCACATGGCCTTTGCGCGCCTCGTCGAGACCGGCGAGCTATCCGCCGTGCCGCTCGTCGACCAGGTCGCCGCGGTGTCCTGCGGCGTCTGCGGCGGGACCTTGATTTGCGACCTCGACTACGCCGAGGATTCGACCGCCCAGGTCGACGCCAACTTCGTGCTCACCGGGCGCGGCGGCATCGTCGAACTGCAGGGCACCGCCGAGGAATCGCCGTTCAGCAACGCCCAGTTCGACGCGCTGCTCGCGCTCGCGCACGACGCGGTCGCCGGGCTCACCGCCCTGCAGCGCCGGGTCCTCGGCCTCGACGGCTGAAACGGTGGCGCGCCGGTTCACCGGCGACCGGCTGATCGTCGCCAGCCACAACCCGGGCAAGCTGCGCGAGATCCGCGACCTGCTCGCGCCCTTTCGCATCGCGGTGACGGGCGCCGCCGAGATCGGCCTCGCCGAGCCCGACGAGACCGGCGCGGATTTCGCCGAGAACGCCCGCATCAAGGCGCGCGCCGCCGCCCGCGCCGCGCGGCTGCCGGCGCTCGCCGACGATTCGGGCCTCGTCGTCGCCGCGCTCGACGGCGCGCCGGGCATCCATTCGGCGCGCTGGGCGGGACCCGGGCGCGACTTTTCCATGGCGATGACGCGAATCGAGCGCGCGCTCGCGGGAATCGCCGACCGGCGCGCCCATTTCGCCGCCGCCCTCGCGCTCGGCTGGCCCGACGGTCACTGCGAGACCTTCGAGGGGCGGGTCGACGGCGCCCTGACGTTCCCGCCGCGCGGAACGCGCGGCTTCGGCTACGATCCGATCTTCCTGCCCGACGGCCATGCCGAGACCTTCGGCGAAATGGACCCGGACGACAAACACCGCATCAGCCACCGCGCCGACGCCTTCGGCAAGCTCATCGCCGCCTGTTTCGCCACCGGGGGCGGCGCGTGACGCCGGCCGCGGTCCGCGACGCCGCCGGCGCTCCGGCGCCCGACGACGCCGGCTTCGGGGTTTACGTCCACTGGCCCTTCTGCCTCGCGAAATGCCCGTACTGTGATTTCAACAGTCATGTCCGCGCGCGCATCGACGAGGCGGGCTGGCGCGACGCGCTGCTCGCCGAGCTCGATTACTTCGCGGCGCTGGCGCCCGGTCGCACCGTCACCAGCGTTTTCTTCGGAGGCGGCACGCCGTCGCTCATGGCCCCCGCATCCGTGGCCGCGATCATCGAACGGGTGGTGCAACGCTGGCCGCCGGCGCGCGACCTCGAGATCACGCTCGAAGCCAACCCGACCTCGGTCGAGGCGGCGCGCTTCGCCGGCTACCGCGTCGCCGGCGTCAATCGTGTTTCGCTCGGCGTTCAGTCTTTGAACGATGATGCGCTCGCCTTCCTCGGCCGCCACCACGATGCGGCCCAGGCGCGCGCCGCGATCGAAACCGCGAGAGCGGCGTTCCCGCGCTTCTCGTTCGACCTGATCTATGTCCGTCCGGGCCAGTCCCCTGCGGCCTGGCGCGCCGAACTCGAAGCCGCGCTCGCGCTCGCCGGCGACCATCTGTCGCTCTATCAGCTCACCCTCGAACCCGGCACGCCGTTCCATGCCCGCGCGGCGCGCGGCGAACTGAGCCTGCCGGACGGCGATCGGGCGGCCACGCTTTACGATCTGACCCAGGAGCTGTGCGACGCTGCGGGCCTCGTGGCCTACGAGATTTCCAACCACGCCGCGCCGGGCGGCGAATCGCGCCACAACCTGACCTACTGGCGCTCGGGCGAGTACGTCGGCGTCGGCCCGGGCGCCCACGGCCGGCTCGATCTCGGCGGCGGCGCCATGGCGACGCGCCAGATCCGGGCGCCCGAAGCCTGGCGCGCCGCGGTGCGTCGCAGCGGTCACGGCGGCCGGTAATGCACGCCGGGCGGCGTCGAGGCGCGCCTCGCCGCGGTGCTGATGATGGGCTTGCGGCTCGCCGAGGGCGTGCCGCCCGCCGGTTTCCTGACGCGCACCGGGCAACCGCTCGAAACCGCCCTGGCTCCCGAACGTCTCGCGCCGCTGGTCGATGGCGGCTTTCTGGTATTCGACCACCGGGGTCTGCGCGCCACCGCCGCCGGACGCCGCGTGCTCGACGCGGTCATCGCGCGGCTGCTCGGCTAGAACGTCAGAAGGCGGCGAAGCTTCGCGGCGCGGGGCTCACCGTCACGACGCCCCGTGCGGTGACTTCGAGCACGGCGAGGCCGCGTTCGTTGGTGCCGTCGGGCGCGAAGCGGAAGAGACCGTCGAGGCCGCGGAAACCGCCGGCATTGGTCAGCGTCTCGGCGCTGAAATCGGGGCCGTCGGGCAGGCGGGCGAGCGCGCCGGCCAGCGCCACCGCATCGTAGGCAAGCGTGGCGAGCCGTGGCGGCGCGTGACCGAACAGCTCGGCGAACCGCGACTCGAAGCCGCGGCGCGCCTCGGGCGGGGGCGCGGCATACCAGCCGCCGACGAGCGCCGGTTCCTGATCGAGCGCCGCGGTTTCCCACTGGGCGGTGCCGAGCAGGCGCACCTTGTCCCGTCCGGCGTCGTAGTAGGGCAGCAGCGGCGCCACGGTCAGCAGCCTCAGCCCGCCTTCGGGCAGAAGCACCGCGTCGTAGGCGAGATCGCCCAACGTGTCGAGGCCCTCGAGCCGGCGCAGCGCCTCGCGCGACACCTCGTCGTCGCGCGCCTCGAGCGCCCGCCGCTGGGCCAGCAGCCGCTGGCGACGGGCGTCAAAATCGGCGAAGACGCGGATGATATCGGAGACATCGGAGGCCGCACGCACGTCGGCCGGATAGAACACCGAATCGACGAGTTCGGCGCCGGTTGCCTGCGCGACCCGGCGCAGTTCCCGCACCACGGTCTCGCCGTAGTGGCTGGCCGGCGCGAGCGCGGCGAAACGGCCGTAGCCGCGCTCACGAGCAAAGCCGACCACGCGCTCGACCTGCTGGTCGGGCAGAAATCCCATGAGGTAGACGCCGGGCCGGGCGGCGTTGCGGTCGGAAGAGAAGGCGATGACCTTGATCCCGGCCGCTTCGGCGAGCGGGACCACCGCGCCGACCGAGCCGCTGAAAAGCGGCCCGAGGATCAGCGAGGCGCCGTCGCGAATCGCCGCTTCCGCCGCGCGCGCCGCGCCGTCGGGCAAGCCGGCGGTGTCCTTCGGCAGCAGAACGAACTTATCGACGCCGACGTCGAACAGCGCAAGCTGGGCAGCGTCGAGCATCGCCCGGCCGAGCGCGGCGCTCGGTCCCGAAAGCGGCAGCAACAGGGCGACGGACACCGGTCCGGGCGGCAGCCCGGGCTCACGGGGAACCACCTCGGGAGGCGCCCCGGGGCCGGGCCCGGCGGGCGGCGTCTGCGCACCCGGCGGCGGCGCGGCGATCCCGGGTCCCGTCGGCCCGGGCGTCGGCGGGATCAATTCGGCCGGGGGAGAGGCTTGGACGGGCGCGCCGCGAGGCGCTACTGTCCGCTGCTGACAGGCCGCAAGGGATACGGCGAGCGCGAGTACGACGGCCCATGACGCGACGACACGGCGCAGGGAGCGGGGCGCGGACGAAGACGGCGAAGGCTGCGGCATCGCGCTCGGAGTTCCAGGGTGCGAGAGCGCCGCAGGGTAGCGAGAGGGACGCGCGAAGTAAACGACCGCCGCTCGGGGCGGGGCTCTACGTGGTCGCGACGCCGATCGGTAACGCCGCCGACATCGGCCTGCGCGCGCTCGACGTCCTCGCCGCCGCCGACGTCGTCGCCTGCGAGGACAGCCGGGTCACCGGCAAGCTGCTCGCCATCCATGGGCGGCGCGCCAGGCTCGCCTCCTACCACGAGCACAACGCCCAGCGCGTCCGGCCGAAGCTGCTCGCCCGGCTCGACGCCGGCCAATCGGTCGCGCTGGTCAGCGATGCCGGCACGCCGCTGGTCTCCGATCCGGGCTACAAGCTGGTCGCCGAGGCCGCCGCCCGCGGTCACGAGGTGCGCGCCGTGCCCGGCGCCTCGGCGGCGCTCGCCGCGCTCGTCGTCTCGGGCCTGCCGAGCGACCGCTTCCTGTTCGCCGGCTTCCTGCCCGCCCGCCCGGCGGCGCGCCGCCGGGCGCTGGCCGAGCTTGCCGGAATCAGGGCGACGCTGGTGCTGCTCGAATCGCCGCGCCGGCTCGCCGCGGCGCTCGCCGACATGGCCGAGACCCTGGGCCCGCGTCCCGCCGCGGTCGCCCGCGAGATGACCAAGCGCTACGAGGAAGTGCGCCGCGCCGGCCTCGTCGAGCTCGCCCGCCATTACGCCCAGGCCGGCGCGCCCCGGGGCGAGGTCGTCGTCGTCGTCGGTCCGCCGCGCGAGACCGAGGCCGATGCGGACGAGCTCGACACGCGGCTGCGCGCGGCGCTCGAGGGCCGCTCGCTGCGCGACGCCGCGGCCGAGGTCGCGGCGGCGACCGGACTTTCGCGCCGCAAGGTCTACGCCCGGGCGATCGCGCTCGCGCGCGGGCGGCGATGACCGCGGCGGCGCGGCGGCGCGCCTATCGCTTCGGACGCATCGCCGAAGCGCTTTGCGTCGTCTCTCTCAGGCTGCGCGGCTACCGCGTGCTCGCCCGCCGTTTCGACGCCGGCGTGGGAGAGATCGACATCATCGCGCGGCGCGGCGGCGTGCTCGCCGTGATCGAAGTCAAGGCGCGCAGCGACGATCTCGCCGAAACCCCGCTCGGCGCCCGTCAGCGCGCCCGTATCGAACGCGCGGCGCAGGCGTTTCTCGGCCGCCGGCCGCAGCTCGCCGCGCTCGATCTGCGCTTCGACCTGATGACGGTGCAACCGTGGCGGCCGCCGCGCCACCTGACCGACGCCTGGCGGCCTTGACAAATGTGTTTTCTTTCCGTTCACATCGCCGCGCCGCCCTGCTAGGATGCGCGCGGCGGCAAGGACGCTGCCCATTCCCACCCTGGAGATCGAGGATCATGACGTTACGTCACGCATTTTCTTCGCTGGTTCCCTTCATGCTTTTCGCCGCTGTCGCGCTGCAAGGCTGCGTTCCCGCCGTGCTCGGCGGCACCACGACGGTCGGCGTGGCCGCCGTTCAGGAACGCAGCGTCGGCGACGCGGTCGACGACGCGGTGACCCACACCAGCGTCAACGAGGCGCTGTTCTCGAAAGACGTCGACCTTTACAGCGCCGTCAACGTCGAGGTCGTCGAAGGCCGCGTGCTGCTCACCGGCAGCGTGCGCAAGCCCGAGGACCGGGTCGAGGCGGTGCGCCTCGCCTGGCAGGCCAACGGCGTCAGGGAAGTCATCGACGAGATTCAGGTGACCGACAAGAGCGGTCTGGTCGACATCGCGCGCGATAGCTGGATCAGTACCCAGCTCAAGAGCAGGCTGCTGTTCGACAAGAAAATCGACGCCATCAACTACAACGTCGAGACGGTCAACGGCGTCGTCTACATGATCGGCATCGCCCAGAACAAGGCCGAGCTCGAACGCGCCACCAATCACGCCCGCACCATCCGTCACGTCCGTCAGGTGATCAGCCACGTCCGCATGAAGGACGAGAGAATGAGTTGACCCGACCGGCCGATCCGCGGCGCGGCTTCCGGGCGGCGGGCCACCCATGAGTCTCGCCGTCGCCATCCAAATGGACCCCCCCGACGGCCTCGACATCGACGCCGATTCGTCGTTCGCGCTCGCGCTCGAAGCGCAAACCCGCGGCCATCGCCTGTTCCATTACCTGCCGCGCGATCTGGCTTTCGCCGACGGCCGCGTCATGGCGCGGGCGCGGCCGTTCGCCGTGCGTCGGGTGACGGGCGACCACTTCACCCTCGGCGACCCCGAACGCCTCGACCTCGCGATCATGGACGTGGTGCTGATGCGCCAGGATCCGCCGTTCGACATGTCGTACATCACGGCGACGCATATCCTCGAGCACATCCACCCGGAGACGCTGGTGGTCAACGATCCGGTCGAAGTGCGCAACGCGCCGGAGAAGCTGTTCGTCAACCACTTCGGCGAGCTCATGCCGCCGACGCTGATCACCTCGGACCCCGAACTGATCCGCGAGTTCCGCGCCACCCACGGCGAGATCATCCTGAAGCCGCTTTACGGCAACGGCGGCGCCGGCGTCTTCCACCTCGCGCCCGCAGACGAGAACCTCAACGCGCTCTTGGAGATGTTCACCCGCTTCTACCGCGAGCCGATCATCGTCCAGCGCTACCTGCCCGAGGTGCGCGAGGGCGACAAGCGCATCGTCCTGATCGACGGCGAGGCCGCGGGCGCGATCAACCGGGTGCCGGCGGCCGGCGAGGCGCGCGCCAACATGCACGTCGGCGCGACCCCGCTGCCCACGACGCTCACGTCGCGCGACCGCGAAATCTGCGCGGCCATCGGCCCGACGCTTAAGCAACGCGGGTTGATTTTCGTCGGCATCGACGTGATCGGCGACTGCCTGACCGAGATCAACGTCACCTCGCCGACCGGCATCCAGGAGATCGGCCGCTTCGACGGCGTCAATCTCGCGGCCCGCATCTGGGACGCGATCGAGGCGCGGGCGAGGCGCTGAGCCGCGCGCTACTTGACGGCGCGGCGCAAACACCCACATGCTGGGGGGGCCGGCGGCGCGCCGGCGCGATTCCACCTTCCGGAGACCGATGTCCGATAGCGATACGATGCGTTGGCGCGGCACGACGATTCTGTGCGTGCGCAAGGCCGCATCCGTGGTCGTCGCCGGCGACGGCCAGGTCAGCATGGGCAACACCGTCGTCAAGTCGGGCGCGTGCAAGATCCGCCGCCTGGGCGACGGCAACATTCTCGCCGGCTTCGCCGGCGCCACGGCCGACGCCTTCACGCTGTTCGAGCGTCTCGAGGCCAAGCTCGAACGCCACCCCGGCCAGCTCACCCGCGCCTGCGTCGAGC
>JBHHZM010000121.1:0-9272 GCA_046758065.1 Alphaproteobacteria bacterium
ACTCGGCGGGGGTGACCTCCGGCAAGGCTAAAAAAAGGCCGCGGACCGAGCGAAGCGCCGTAAAACCCATGGCCGCGCGGTGGCGCAGGGCGACCGTATGAAATCGTACGTGGTTCTCCAATTCGGCCCGCATGTCGGCGTCCTGCCAGTCCCGCAGGACAAAGAACGCCGCCAGCGAAACGCCGACCCCGAGGATAAAGACGAGAACGACGGATAAAAAGCGGCGCCCGCCGGGAATTGTGCCGAGAAAGCCGCCCGCCGCCCCCGGCGGAGATGACGCATCGCTCCCGGCGGCGTAATGTTCTCGATGGCCATCGGAGGACGCGGCCGATTCGAACCGGGGACAGGCGATATCCCGGGCGTCGGTTTCTACCGACGGAGTCGTCATAGCCGCGCCTTCCCGCCCGAAGGTAGATAAAAAAGACTTTCCCCCATGTTCAGAGCCGGAATGAAACAGCGCATCATTGATTTGGATCGGGTTGGGCGAAGCCCTTCGGTCGTGTCCTGTCGAGGTGGGGCGAAACATGGTGAGCCCCTATTTATTTTGTTATTATTGCGAACAAAAGTTAACGACGCTTGAATCGGGGAGTGTTGGCGCTACATAATCCGCATTGCGGCGGCGGAACCCCGATGCGGGGCATGCCTTCAGAATTCGCGAAAATCAGTCCGCCGTCGAGGGGCGGCGTTCAAGGATTAACCTTGGGTTTCAACCCGGGGATACCTTCGCGGGGCAGTGCGAAGAAAGGGAATGAAGCCGATTTTGATACCCGAGTCTCTCAAGATCGGGCACGAGCTGATCGACAGCCAGCATCAGCGCATCGTCGATCACATCGTCTCTCTTGGCGCGCGCAACGGCGCGGCGCTACGGCCCGATCTCGATGCGCGTCTCGGCGAACTGCGCGATCTGGAGCGCGAGCATTTCCGCGCCGAAGAACGCATAATGAGATCAGCGGGCTTCGACGGTCTCGCGGAGCACATCACGCATCACGAGAACTGCCTCTCCTTGTTGGACGGAAAAATCGCCCGGATACTCGAAAATTCGGCGATTTCGGAACAGGACCTCTCCGACCTCCTCGCGCTGTTCCTCGAGGACGTTTTCAAGGTGGACCTCAAATTCCAGGAGTTCCTCGTCGGGCAGAAATAGCGGTAGTGCACAGATACAAACAAAAGATTCACGCGCTGATCCAACCCGTCATTCCGGCCGGAGCGAAGCGCAGAGCCGGAATCCACGAGCCGCTGGACCCCCGCTTTCGCGGGGGTGGCGGATGGACTGAACCATCAGTATGCGGCGCTACGCTAGATCCGCTCTGGCCGGGGGAAGGTTTTCCGTCGGTCCGTTAACAGGCTGCTGAAAAAGTGTTGAGAGCGAGCGAATCCTCACCCTTCGACGGGCTCAGGGTGAGGCCAGGTTCCTGGATTCGCTCGCCCTCATGCTGAGCGTGTCGAAGTACGAGGGCGAGCGGCAGCACTTTTCAGCAGCCTGTTAAATCCGGATTTCACATAAGCGCCCTGGTGTGGCGGGCGATCATCAGTTCCTCGTCGGTGGCGAGCACCCAGGCGGCGGTGCGGCTGCCGGGTGTCGAGATGCGCGCTCCGCCTCCCGCGTTCGCCGCCACGTCGAGCGCGACGCCGAGCCAGGCCAGGCGCCGGCAGACCCGGGCGCGCACGGGAGCGGCGTGTTCGCCGATGCCGCCGGTGAAGACAATCGCGTCGAGGCCGCCGAGCGCCGCGGCCATCGAGCCGACCTCGCGCGCGATGCGGTAGCAATAGAGCTCGACCGCCTCGGCCGCACCCTCGGCGTCGCTTTCGAGCAGGACGCGCATGTCGGCGCTGATCCCCGACAGACCGAGAAGGCCGCAGCGGTTGTAGAACAGGTCGGTCAGCGCCGGCTCGTCCATGCCCTCTTCGCGCATCAGATAGAGGATCACATCGGGATCGACCACGCCGCAGCGGGTTCCCATCGGCAGTCCGTCGAGGGTGGAAAAACCCATCGTCGTCGCGATGCTGCGGCCGTCCTCGATCGCGCACATGCTGGCGCCGTTGCCGAGATGGGCGACCACCAGTCGCCGGGGCAACGGCTCGCCGGTCGCTTCGGGAAGCGCGCTGACGATGTATTCGTAACTCAGTCCGTGGAAACCGTAACGGCGCAGGCCCTTGTCGCGCAGCTCGCGCGGCAGGGCGAGCCGGCGCGCGATCAGCGGCTGGGTGGTATGAAACGCGGTGTCGAAGCAGGCGACCTGGGGCAGGTCGGGCAGGCGGCGGGCGAGCGCCTCGATCGCCGCCAGATTGTGCGGCTGGTGATGGGGCGCAAGCGGCGAAAGCGAGGCGATTTCGTCGATCAATCCGCGATCGACGCACGCCGGGGCCTCGCGCGCATTGCCGCCGTGCACCACGCGATGGCCGGCGGCGACGAGACGATGCTCGGTCGCCCGGCGTTCGAGCCATTCGAGCAGATACGACAGCGCCTCGGCATGGCTGCCGGGCGCGCCGGGACCGGGCCGCTGCCCGCTGGTCAGCGATCGTCCGCCGTCGTCGCGCGCTTCGAAGCGGGGTTCGGCGCCAATACCGGCGACCTGACCGCGCAGTGCGAGCACAGGGTCCGCGCCCTTCCCGTCGGTGTCGAACAGAGCGAATTTGAGGCTCGACGAACCGGCGTTGAGCACGAGGATGGCGTCGCTCATGTTCCCTTCCCTCCTTGCGCGGCCCGACCGTGCGAACCCGGTTCTATCGCTCCGCCATCGGGATGTAATCGCGGAACCCGGGTCCCGTATAGTGGAGCCGCGGGCGGATCAGGATGTTGCTCGCGCGCTGCTCAAGCGCCTGAACGGTCCAGCCGGGAACGCGCCCGACGGCGAAGATCGGCACGAAGATGTCCTCGGGAAGACCGAGCAGGTGGTAGACGACGCCGGCGTAGAAGTCGACGTTGACGTTGACGCCGTGGCGGGCGTAGGGCGCCATGGCGGCCACCACCGCGTCGAGTATTTCATACCAGCGCGGTTCCCCCATCTCCCGCGACAGCCGCTTGACTCCGTCGCGCATGTGGCGCGCCCGGGGATCCTCCGCCCGGTAGACGCGATGGCCGAAGCCCATCACCGGCGCGCGCTGCTTGCGTTTCCGCTTGACGTATTCGACGGCGCGCGCCGGCTCGCCGATCTCTTGCGCCATGCGCATCACGTCCTCGGCGGCGCCGCCGTGCGCCGGACCCGAGAGTGCGGCGAGCGCGGCGGTGATCGCGGCGTGCAGGTTCGCCTCGGTGCTGACGACGACGCGGGCCGTGAACGAAGAGGCGTTCGAGCCGTGCTCGGCGTGGAGCACCATGTCGGTGTCGATCAGACGGGCGGCCTCGGCGCTCGGTTCTTCGCCTCTCAGCATGTAGAGGAAATTCGCCGCGTGGCCCAGGGTCGGGCTCGGCGCGACCGGATCGCGCCCCTTCCGGATGCGGTGATGCGCGGCGACGATGACGGGCAACTGCGAGGCGAGACGAACGCCCTTGCGCAGGGTCGCTTCGCGCGAATTGTCGGCGGTGTCCGGGTCGAAGGCGGCGAGCGCCGAGACGGCGGTCCGCAGCACGTCCATCGGATGAGCGTTCCTGACGGCATTGATGATATCGTAGATTGCCGCCGGCAGGCTGCGGCCCGCCTTGAGATCTGCGTCGAAGGCGTCGAGCTCGGCGCGGGTGGGCAGTTCGCCCATGAGCAGCAGGTAAGCGGTTTCCTCGAAGCTCGAATGTTGCGCGAGGTCGTGAATCGAATAGCCGCAATACCGGAGTTCGCCGGCGCGACCGTCGATGAAGGTGGTGGCGGAGCGGTCGAAATAGACGTCCTTCAGTCCGCGGTGAATCTGGATCCGTTCGGAGATGTCGGTCATCGGTCACGCTCCGGAGTCGTGTGAGACGGCGTTTCGGCCGCAAGTTCGCAGCGCGCGCCGCCGGTTCGGCGTCGCCTTACCCGGAAGTTAAAGCATCGGAGGTCGCATGGACATTATCGAACGTTTGATCGCCGCGGCGAAGACCCGGAACCGCGCGGTGGTGCTGCCCGAAGGCGGCGACGAGCGCATCGTTCTCGCGGCCCGGCGACTGCGCGACGCGCGCATCGCGACCCCGGTCCTGCTCGGCGCGGCCGAGGAAGTGGCGGCCGCGGCGGCCAAAGTGGGCGTCTCGCTCGATGGCATCGCCGCGGTCGATCCCCGGACAAGCGCGAAGCGCGACGCCTATGCCGAAGTTCTTGCGTCGGCGCGCCCCGGATTCGACCCCAGGCTCGGGCATCGTCTGGTGCGCAAACCGCTCTACTTCGGCGCCTCGATGGTCCGCGCCGGCGATGCCGATGCGATGCTCGCGGGCGTCGCCAACCCCACCCGGCGCGTGATCGAGGCCGGCCTTCTCGCCGTCGGTCTCGCCGAAGGGATCGCGACGCCGTCGAGCTTCTTCCTGATGGTGCTTCCCGAATTCCGGGGCGAGACCGACAGGCGTTTCATCTTCGCCGATTGCGCCGTCAACATCGACCCGAGCGCCGAACAACTGGCCGATATCGCGCTGGCCTCGGCGGCCAGCGGCGCGAAGCTTCTCGGCGAGGAACCGCGCGTCGCCATGCTGTCGTTCTCGACCCGGGGGAGCGCGCGACACGAGCGCGTCGACAAGGTGCGGAAGGCGCTGGAAATCGCGCGCCGGCGCGCGCCCGACCTCGCGATCGACGGCGAATTCCAACTCGACAGCGCCGTCGTTCCCGAAATCGCCGGCACGAAAGTCACGGGCGAAAGCCCAGTGGCGGGGCGCGCCAACGTGCTGGTCTTCCCCGATCTCGACGCCGGCAACATCGGCTACAAGCTGACCCAGTACCTGGCCGGCGCCCGGGCGATCGGTCCCATGCTGCAAGGTTTCGCAAAACCCGTCAGCGATCTCTCGCGCGGCGCCGGCGTCGACGACATCGTCGCCACGACCGCGATTCTCCTGGCCCAGATTTAGCCCCATGGAACGCGGGGGCGCCTGCCTCGCGCTCCCTTTCCGCCCCCGCCCCCGCTTTTCACGCGACGGTGTAGTCCTTGTACTTGTCGAGCATGCGCACCGGCTTCTTGAGCGCATCGCGGCGGAACGGATCGCCGAGCTCCTGTGTCGCCATGATTTCGAGCACCGTGCAGCGCCCCGACGAGGTTGCCTGGCGCAGCGCATCGCCGATCTGGTCGGGCCGGTCGATGCGGACGCCGTCGGCGCCGAAGGCCTTGGCGATCTCGGCCCAGCTCGGGTTGCTGAGATTGGTGCCGATGTAACGGTCGGCGTAGAAATCGACCTGGTTCTTCTTCTCCGCGCCCCATTGGCCGTTGTTGAAGACGACCACGGTGACGCCGATGTTCTCGCGCACGCAGGTCAGGAGCTCGTTGAAGCTGATGCCCCAGGCGCCGTCACCGACATAGGCCACGGCCGGGCGGTCCGGCGCGCCGAACTTGCAGCCGATGGCGGTCGGAAAGGCGTAGCCGCAGTTGCCGAAGCTCATGGCGGCGAAAAAGCTGTTGGGCGCGTCGAAGCGCAGGTAGCTGTTGGAGACCGAGCAGATGTTGCCGATGTCGGTGGTGACCATGGCGTTCGCGGGCATCGCCTTTTCGAGCTCGCGCAGCGCGCGGCGCGGGGCGATGGGTGAGCCGTCGTCCTGCCCCCAGCTATCGAGCTCGGCTTCCCACTCGTCCTTTTGCCTCCTGACCTCGGTGAGCCGCTCCCCGGCGTTGCCGTGGCACTCGAGCGGGCGGTTGCGCAGGCGGCCGACGATGTCCGCAGCGGCGAGCCCGGCGTCGCCGTGGACGCCGACGTCGATCTTCTTGACCAGGCCGAGGGCGCGGTGGTTGACGTCGACCTGGATGATCCTGGCGCCGTTCGGCCAGTAATCGATGCCGTGCTGCGGCAGGGTGCCGAAGGGGCCGAGGCGGGTGCCGAGCGCCAGCACCACGTCGGCCTGGGCGATGGTCTTCATCGCCGCTTTCGAGCCCTGGTAACCGAGCGGCCCCATCCACAACGGGTGATTGGCCGGAAAGGCGTCGTTGTGGAGATAGGTGGTGCAGACCGGCGCCTTGAGGAGCTCGGCGAGCTCGGTCAGCGCCGCCTGCCCGCCGCCCATGACGACGCCGCCGCCGGCGAGAATGACCGGAAACCTGGCGTTGGCGAGCAGGTCCGCCGCCGCCTGCAGGCTCTCCGGCCCGCCGGCCGCGCGCTCGATGCGCTGGGGCTCGGGAATCTCGACGTCGATCTCGCCGTAGAACTGGTCGCGCGGAATGTTGACCTGTACCGGGCCGCGTTCGGCGATGGCAAGGTCGAAGGCGCGCGCCATCTGCTCGGCGATGCGATCGGCGCGCCGGATGTCCGCCTGGTATTTCGTGATCTTGGAGAAGATCGGGATCTGGTCGGTTTCCTGGAAGCCGCCGAGGCCCATGGAGTTCGAACCGGTCTCGGGCGTAATGCAGACGACCGGAGAATGCGCCCAATAGGCGGCGGCGACGGCGGTCACGAAGTTGGTGACGCCGGGGCCGTTCTGGCCGATGCAGACGCCGTGGCGTCCGGTCGCGCGCGAATAGCCGTCGGCCATGTGGCCGGCGCCCTGTTCGTGGGCGACGGGAATGAACCTGATGCCGGCGGGCTCGAAGATGTCGAGCGCGTCCATGTAGGCGGAACCGACGATGCCGAACACGTACTCGACGTTGTTGGCCGCCAGGGTTTCGACGAAGGCTTCGCTCGGGGTCATGCGTGTCATGCTGCCCTCCCCTCGACACTACGGATGGAATGGGTCGTCCCCCGGTTTGCCGGTGGCTTGTGGTCTCATCTTATAGAAAGCCCGCTGAGGGGCCACAAGAGCCAGACCATTGCGCGAGATTGGGCCAGACTTCAGCCCGCGTGGCGCCGCGCCGGAGGAAAGCCGCTCACTCCCCCGCAGGCCTCAATCTGTTCCGAACATCCGCTTGAGGTTGTCGAGGCCGGCCTTGTAGATGCCCTCGATCGCCGCGACGGCGTCGGCTTCGGGACCGCCTTCGGCGTCGAACTCGCTCGACCATTCGACGGTGCAGCCACCGCCGTCGGCGTCTTCGACCACGCGGATCGTCGCCTGATAGTTCGCGACCGGGAGCGGTCCCTGAAGAATCGAATAGCTGTAGCGGCGCGCGTCCTTGTCGAGGTTTTCGAGCCGTTCGACGATCTCGCCGCCGCCGAACAGCGACAGGCGTCGCAGCGTGCCGATCGAACCCCCCTCCCCTTCGATCTCGCTTTTCTCGACCGCGGGATGCCAGTCGGGCAGCGCGTTGAAGCCGCCGACCGTCTGCCACACCGTGTCGGCTGGCACACTGAGTTTTGTCGACATGGAAACCTTGGGCATGATGCACCCTTCCCCGATAGGTTTTCGAACTCCGGAACATCATGCGGCAACCGTGCCGGCGCGGCAACCGACGTGCGAAAAGAAAGGGGCCGCGAAACGCGGCCCCGAAACGTTACCGACTGTCCGGATTCGTTCAGAAACCCATATCGCCCATGCCGCCCATGCCGCCCATGCCGGGTCCGCCGGGAGCACCCATCGGTTCTTTTTTCTCGGGCTTCTCGGCGACCATCGCCTCGGTCGTGATCAGAAGGCCCGCGACCGATGCGGCGTCCTGAAGCGCGATGCGCACGACCTTGGTTGGATCGACGATGCCGGTCTTGAACATGTCGACGTATTTTTCCTGCTGGGCGTCGAAGCCGCGCTTCGCATCCTTGGCGTCGAGCAGCTTGCCGGCGACCACCGCGCCATCGAGTCCGCAGTTCTCGGCGATCTGCCGCACCGGCGCCTCAAGCGCGCGGGTGACGATGTTGATGCCGACCCGCTGATCGTCGTTCTCGGGCCGGAGCTTCGCAAGCGTGCGAGTGGCGTAAAGCAACGCCGCTCCGCCGCCCGGAACGATGCCCTCTTCCACCGCGGCGCGGGTCGAATTGAGCGCGTCCTCGACGAGATCCTTGCGCTCCTTGACCTCGATCTCGCTGGCGGCGCCGACCTTGATCACCGCAACGCCGCCGGCGAGCTTCGCCAGCCGCTCCTGCAGCTTCTCACGGTCGTAGTCGGAAGTCGTCTCCTCGATCTGGGCGCGGAGCTGGCCGCAACGGCCCTCGATCTCCTTTTTCTTGCCCGCACCGTCGATGATCGTCGTGTTGTCCTTGGTCAACTCGACCTTCTTGGCGCTGCCGAGCATGTTGAGGGTCACGTTCTCGAGCTTGATTCCAAGGTCCTCCGAGATCACCTGGCCGCGGGTGAGGACGGCGATGTCCTCGAGCATGGCCTTGCGGCGGTCGCCGAAACCCGGCGCCTTGACCGCCGCGACCTTGAGGCCGCCGCGCAGCCGGTTGACCACCAGGGTGGCGAGGGCTTCGCCCTCGACGTCCTCGGCAATGACCAGAAGCGGCCGACCCGACTGTACGATAAGTTCGAGCAGCGGCAGCAGCGCCTGCAACCCGGACAGCTTCTTCTCGTGGATCAGGATGTATGGATTGTCGAGTTCGGCGAGCATTTTGTCGGGGTTGGTGATGAAATACGGCGAGAGATAACCGCGATCGAACTGCATGCCTTCGACGATATCGAGCTCGGTCTCGAGGCCCTTGGCCTCCTCGACCGTGATCACGCCTTCCTTGCCGGCCTTCTGCATCGCCTGCGAGATCATCTCGCCGATCTCGCTGGTGCCGTTTGCCGAGATGGTGCCGACCTGAGCGATTTCCGCCTCGGTCGAGATACGCTTGCTGCGTTTCTTAAGATCCGCGACCACTGCGCCGACGGCCGTGTCGATACCGCGCTTGAGGTCCATCGGATTAAGCCCTGCGGCCACCGCCTTGCACCCTTCGTGGATGATGGCCTGGGCCAGAACGGTCGCCGTGGTGGTGCCGTCGCCGGCTTCGTCGTTGGTCTTCGAAGCGACCTCGCGGACCATTTGCGCGCCCATGTTCTCGAACTTGTCGGCGAGTTCGACCTCCTTGGCGACGGTCACGCCGTCCTTGGTGATGCGCGGCGCGCCGAACGACTTGTCGAGCACGACGCAACGCCCCTTCGGTCCCAATGTGATCTTGACGGCGTTTGCGAGAATATCGATGCCACGCTGCATCCGCACGCGGGCGTCACCGCTGAATTTGACCTCTTTGGCTGCCATGCTTGCGATTCCCTATTCGAGGATGCCCATGATGTCTGATTCTTTCATGATCAAAAGCTCGTCGCCGTTGATCTTGACCTCTGTGCCGGACCACTTGCCGAAGAGGATGCGATCGCCCTTCTTGACGTCGAGCGGCT
>JBHHZM010000122.1:0-9064 GCA_046758065.1 Alphaproteobacteria bacterium
CCTGCTCGAGAAGTCGCTTCCCGCGGGACACGGGCTGGGCTGGATCGGCGGCGGGTTCCTGATCGCCTGGGGCGGAATCTCGATCGTGGCGGCGCTCTGACGCCCGCACGCCTGACCGGCGCGGCGCGCCCTCTATTCTTCCGCCGGCACCTCGCGCGGGCGGCCCGTCTCGTCGAGCGCGACGTAGACGAAGGTGCCGCGCGTCACCTTGACCGTCTCGCCGTCGCGGCGGCGGCAGACCAGGGTTTCGACCTCGACCGTCATCGAGGTGCGGCCGATGCGAACGATCCCGGCATAGCAGCTCACCAGATCGCCGACATAGACCGGCTGGTGAAATTCCATGCCGTCGACCGCGACCGTGGCGACGCGGCCCCGGGCGCGGGCGTGCGCGACGATGCCGCCGGCGATGTCCATCTGGGCCATCAGCCAGCCGCCGAATATGTCGCCCGACGGGTTGGCGTCGGCCGGCATGGCGAGCGTGCGCACCGCCGGTTCGCGGCTGGTCGGAGATGTCGAATCGGTCATGGTCATACCGCTCAGATCACTATATATCGTAGAATGTCATACAAAAACATACCGTATCGGCGTTGCCCACGGCCCCTTCGATACCTATAATCCGCGCCATGCCCGATACCCGCGATCTTTTCGACATCGAGCCGAAACGCCCGCGCCGCGCCCGCAACGACTACTCAGCCAAGGATATCGAGGTGCTCGAGGGCCTCGAGCCGGTGCGCCGGCGGCCGGCGATGTACGTCGGCGGCACCGACGAGGCCGCGCTGCACCACCTGTTCGCCGAGGTGCTCGACAACGCCATGGACGAGGCGGTGGCGGGACACGCCAGCCGTATCGAGGTCGAGCTCGCGGCGGACGGCACGCTGACCGTGCGCGACAACGGCCGCGGCATCCCGGTCGATCGGCACCCCAAGTACAAGAACCGCTCGGCGCTCGAAATCATTCTGACCACGCTGCACGCCGGCGCCAAGTTCTCGGACAAGATCTACCGCACCGCGGGCGGACTCCACGGCGTCGGCGTCTCGGTGGTCAACGCGCTTTCGGAGACGCTCGCGGTCGAGGTCGCCCGCGATCGCAAGCTCTGGACCCAGACCTATCGGCACGGCAAGCCGACCGGTCCGATCAGGGACTGCGGCGCGGTCCACAACCGGCGCGGCACCGGCATCAGTTTCCGGCCCGACGCCGCGATCTTCGGCGACGAGGCCGCGTTCCGTCCCCGGCGGGTCTATCGCATGGCGCGCTCGAAGGCCTATCTCTTCGGCGGAGTCGAAATCCGCTGGTCGTGCGATCCGGCGCTTATCGGGCCAAAGGACGATACGCCGGCGAACGCCACGCTCCACTTCCCCGGCGGGCTCGCCGATTTCCTCGCCGCGACGGTCGACGGACAAGCGATGGCGACGCCCACTCCCTTCGTCGGCCAGGCCCGTTTCCCGAACGATGCCGGTTCGGCCGAATGGGCGATCGCATGGCCGCTCGGCGCCCAGCCCTTCCTCGATTCCTATTGCAACACGGTTCCCACGCCCCAGGGCGGCACCCACGAGACCGGGCTGAGGACGGCGCTCAGCCGAAGCCTCAAGGCTTACGGCGAACTGGTCGGCAATAAGCGCGCGGCGCGAATTACCGCCGACGACGTCACCGGCGGCGCCTGCGCCATGCTTTCGGTCTTTCTGCGCGATCCCCAGTTCCAGGGTCAGATCAAGGAAAAGCTGGTGACCCCGGGCGCCGCCAGGCTGGTCGAAACCACGCTCAAGGATCACTTCGACCATTGGCTGAGCGACGACCCGCAGGCTGCCAACGCGCTTCTCGCACTGGTCGTCGAGCGCGCCGAGGAACGGCTGCGGCGACGCCGCGATTCCGAAGTGGCGCGCAAGGCGGCGACCCGCCGGCTGCGCCTTCCCGGCAAGCTCGCCGATTGCACGCGCACGGGCTCGAAGAGCACCGAAATCTTCCTCGTCGAAGGCGATTCGGCGGGCGGCTCGGCCAAGCAGGCGCGCAACCGCGAGGCCCAGGCGGTGTTGCCGCTGCGCGGCAAGATCCTCAACGTTGCCAGTGCGAGCTCCGAGAAACTGCGCGCCAATCAGGAACTCAACGATCTCATCCTGGCGCTCGGCTGCGGTGTCGGCGCACGTTACGACGACAACGCGCTCCGCTACGAGCGGGTCATCATCATGACCGACGCCGATGTCGACGGCGCGCATATCGCGGCGCTGTTCATGACCTATTTCTGGCGCGAGCTGCCGGCGCTCATCGAAAACGGCCATCTCTACCTCGCGGTGCCGCCGCTCTATCGTTTGAGCCGGGGCGGCGACACCGCTTACGCGCGCGACGACGCCCATCGCGACGCGCTTCTGAAGGAACGCTTCGCCGGTCGCGGCAAGGTCGAGATTTCCCGTTTCAAGGGCCTGGGCGAAATGCGCCCGGCCCAGCTCAAGGAAACGACGATGGACCCGGCGACGCGGACGCTGCTGCGCGTGGCGGTCGCGGATGACGACCGCGAGCGTACCGACCGCCGGGTCGAGAACCTGATGGGTCGCCATCCCGAGTTGCGGTTCGCTTTCATCCAGGAAAACGCGAAGTTCGTCGCCGACATCGACGTCTAAGCGGGCCTCGGCTAACGCTCCAGCCAGCTTCGGAGCGCCGCGCTCACCGCCCCGGGGCGCTCCAGCGGCGCGAGGTGGCCGCAGCGGCCGAGCACGACGAGGTCGGCGTCGGGGATCGTCTCGGCCATTTCGACCGAATGTTCCAGCGGCGTCGCCTGGTCCTCGCGACCGCAGAGGACGAGCGTCGGACAGGCGATTTTCGGCAGGCCCGGGCGATAATCGGGACGCGTCATCACGGCGCGCGTCTGGCGGGTGAAGACGTCGCGTCCCAGACGCGTCGCCATCGCGAAGATCGGCCCGGTGATCGCCGCGTTCTCCAGATGCGCGGGATGGAGATAGAACGGGAGCAGCGCCGGCGTCACGCCGCGAAATCGTCCGCGCTCGGCAAGCGCAAGGAGATCGCTGCGTCGCCGGCTGCGCTCGGGACTGTCGGCGCGGGCGCTGGTGTCGATAAGCGCAAGCCGCGTTATCCTTTCAGGCGCGATCCGCATGACTTCGAGCGCGACGTACCCGCCCATCGATAATCCGGCAAGCGCGAAACGCTCGGGCGCGGCGTCGAGCACGGCGCGTGCGAGATCGGCCATCGTCTCGGCTTTCGTCAGGTCGCCCACCGCAATATCGGCGATTTCCGCGAGGTCGCATATCTGGCGCTGCCAGAGGTCGCCGTCGAGCAGCAGTCCGGGGAGCAGCACGAGAGGCGTCTTGCGGGTCATGGAAGGATTCCTTCAGGGGCTGGGCAGCGCGCGGAACAACAGGCGGCGACCCTAACCCAGCCCAAGGTCCCCGCCAAGGCCGCCGCCGTATCCGCGGTTGACAGGGCGGACCGGCACCCATATATGCGGTGCAGCGCGGACGCCCGCGAAAAATCGGCGAGGCAAGCAGCCGCTTACATGCGTTTCGAAGATCTCGGCCTCAGTACGGAGGTCCTCCAGGCGGTCGCGGACGCGGGTTATATCGAGCCCACCCCGATCCAGGAAAAGGCCATCCCGATCGCCCTGCAGGGGCGTGACCTGCTCGGCAGCGCCCAGACCGGCACGGGCAAGACCGCGGCGTTCACGCTGCCGATGATCGATATTCTCGCCGGCGGCAAGGCCAAGGCTCGGATGCCGCGCTCGCTTATCCTCACGCCGACGCGCGAGCTGGCGACGCAGGTCGCCGAGAACTTCGAAATCTACGGCAAGTACCACAAGCTCACGCAGGCGCTGTTGATCGGCGGGGTTTCCTTCGTCGATCAGGAAAGCGCGCTGAGCCGTGGCGTCGACGTCCTGACCGCCACGCCGGGGCGGTTGCTCGATCTCTTCGGACGCGGCAAGATCCTGCTCGCCGGCGTCAAGATCCTGGTCATCGACGAAGCCGACCGCATGCTCGACATGGGGTTTATCCCCGACGTCGAGCGCATCGTCGGGCTGCTGCCGCCCCTGCGCCAGACGCTGTTCTTCTCGGCGACCATGCCGGCACCGATCCGCCGGCTCGCCGACAAATTCCTACAAAATCCGAAAGAGATAAGCGTCGACCCACCCGCCTCGCCCGCCGAAACCGTGAGCCAGGCCCTCATCCTGGCGCAGCCGCGCGACAAGGGCAAGGTGCTGCGCACACTGCTCAAGAGCGAGTCGGTCGCCAACGCACTGATTTTCTGCAATCGCAAACGCGACGTCGCGGCACTCGACCGCTCGCTCCGACGCTATGGCTTCCAGGCGGCGGCGCTGCACGGCGACATGACCCAGCCCGCGCGCACCGAGACGCTCGAAGCCTTCAAGGCCGGCAACATACGTTTTCTCGTCGCCACCGACGTCGCCGGGCGCGGGCTCGATGTTTTCGGCCTCAGCCACGTCTTCAACTTCGACGTGCCGACCCACGCCGAGGATTACGTGCACCGCATCGGTCGCACCGGGCGCGCCGGCCATCGCGGCCGGGCGATCACCATCGGCGTCGCCGATGACGCCAAGTTCATCGGCGCGATCGAGAGACTCATCCACCGCGAAATCCCGCGTATCAAGGTCTCGGGCTCGATCGAGATCGACGCCGCCGCCGAGGACGCCGGCCGAACCAGGGGCCGCGGCCGGCGGGGCCGCAAGCCGGCGAAAGAGACCGCGGCGACGGAACCCGCCGGGTCGGGGGAATCCGCCGGGCCGGCGGAAACCCTCGACAAGGGCAAACCCGGCGCGGGCCGCGAGAAAGCGGCGGAAAAGCCGGCGCGCAAGGCGGAAAAACCCCCTGCGAAGAAGGCCGAGAAGGCCGAGAGGCAGAAAGGGCGCAGTCGCCGGGGCGACGACAAGCGGCCGGACAAGCGGCAAAAGGCGCCGGTGGTCGGCCTCGGCGATCACGTCCCCGCGTTCCTGTTGCGAGGCGCCGCGAAATCGGGCAAGAAGTAGGCGGAGGCACGATGCAAACGATCTTCGTCATGGTCAAATGCGAACTCGGCCGGGCTTACGGCGTCGCCGACCAGGCGGCGCAGAACGTCGAGCAGATCTCCGAGGTGCACTCGATCTCGGGACAGTACGACCTGCTGATGAAGTGCTACCTCGCCGAAGACGCCGATATCGGCCACTTCGTGACCGAGCACGTCCAGACGCTCCCCGGCGTCAAGGACACGTTCACCATCATCGCTTTCAAGGCCTTCACCTGAGCCCGGCCGTCGGCTCATTCCTCCAGCAACCTGAAATTATTCTATTAACTCACTGATATATTTAATAATATCAGTGAGTGTTAGTGCGATCAGAGTATCTTCACTTTAGAACCTGTAGCCCAGCGCGAAGCCGCCTGTGACCTGGGTGTCGGATTCGCTGAGCGGACTGTCGGCGGCGTCGCCGAGGAGAAACGCCACGTCGACGAAGGTCTTGGTGAACCAGTTCGCCGTTACGTGATAGACCAACGTGCCGCCGAAATTCACGTCCGTGATCCCGGCGTCGGGGCGGAAAACGGCGAGGCCGGAACGCGCCGACTGACCGGCGTCGATGCCGAAGAACGAGTCCATGTAGTCCTCGTCCGCCCAGGTCGTACCGGCGCGAGCGGCGAAATCGAAGGCTTCGCCGAAGGTCCGGTCGTAGCCGAAACCAGCTTCGACGATCATGCCTTCGTGACCGCCGAAGATATCCTGGCGGACGCGGCTGCGGGCCTTCCAGTGCTCGAAGAAGCGATATTCGATCAGGCCGCCGAACTCGACCGAATCGTTGATGTCGCCGAGGCCGCGCAGGATCCTGTCTTCGCTCTCGTCCCGTCCTTCGACATACGTCAGCGCCAGCGCGAGCCGCAGTTTAGGCGCGCTCAGCACGTTGAAACCGACGCCGTCGTCCGAGCTGATGAACAGGAGATCGCCCCAATCGATCTCGATCGCCGGTATGGGTACGACCTCGGCTTCGTCGGCGCCGGGATACTCCGGCCGGACCTCGACGCCGACGCCGAGCGCGACCCGCCATTCACGCAGGTAATCCGGCGACACGCGCGAGCGCGACTTCCCGGGTGCGGGCGTTGCGGCCTTGGGACCAGGGGCCGGTGACGCGGCCGGCCGCGCCGGCGCCGGAGCGGGCGTCGTCGGCGCAATCTTCGGAGCGGCCGCCGTCTGAGCCGTGCGGGACACGGCGGCGGCGGGCAACGCCGCCGGTTGTCCCGCCGCTTCGGCGATCGCATCGGCGAAGACCGGGAAGGCCGCGCTCGCCTGGGCGACGATCGACTGGCGGTAAGCGGGCGCCGCGCCAACGGCAGCGCTGATGATCGCCGGCGTCGAGGCGGGATAGCGGGAGATCGACGAGACCACCGCCTGCACGAGCGCCGCTTCGCTCGCCCGCGCGCGCGCTCGCTCGATGCTCTCCGACGGCATCCGGTCGCGCGTTACCCGCGCCGTGAAAGCGGCGTCGCGCGTTACCTTCTCGTCCGACAGCACTGCCGCGGAAATCGCCGCCGCCGCTTCGGCCGGCAGCGCGTTCGTTCGGGTCTGCGCCTCGGCGTCGTCCACTACGAGGCCGAAAAACGCGGTAAGCGCAAGCGCGGCACAAGGACACTTCACGAGAGCGCCCCACGGGCGCGGAACACGCAACCCCATGGCCGCTCAGGCGTCGCCGTCGGTCTGCGCCATCTCGTCGTTCTGTTGTCCGGCGGCGCAGCTGATCGCGCCCGCGAGCCGACCGCCGCGCTCGATCTCGAGCTCGCCGTAGCGGACTTCCCCGCCCACTCGGCCGGTGGCGCGGACAGTAAGTCGTTCGCGCACCGTGAGCGTACCGTCGAAGTCTCCGCTCACGTCGGCTTCGTCGACTTCGGCGTCGCCCCGGTACGCGCCCCCCTCGGCGATGATCAAGGCGTTGCTCTCCTTGACGTTGCCCTCGAAACAACCCTCGATCACAAGACGGCTGCACGCCGAGACATCGCCCTTGAGCTCGATGCCGGCGCCGACGACAAGCCGTCCCTCGTCACGTCGCGGATCGAATGGCAGGGGAGCAACGTCACTCTTCTCCGTCTCGCCGGTGGTGCGCAGCGCCGCAGTTCTCGGAACGGCGTTGCGTTTCGACAGGTCTCCCGGGCGGGGCGCCGCGGGGATGCGCGGCGCGGGCGTAACCGGCGTCAGACCCGGGCCGCGCGTCTCGTGCCGGGGCGCTCCGGGCGGCGATTTCTGACCAATCATGGCGTGTTCACGTCCTCCACTCGCGTATTTCTTTTATATCGCGCCGCGCGGCCTGCCGACCGGCGACCAAGGCCCGAGTCTACGCGACGCAAGGGCTTTGTCACGGGGTTTTCGACGGGGGTTTTCGACCGAGGTTCCGACGACCGACAAAATCAACGAGAACCGCGCCGCGCCTGGCCGACCGAGCCGATTTGCACCCATCAAATTGATTCCTACCGACCGGAAACCGCTCTATAGTCCCGCGCGTCGATTGCCCATCGACCGGGGCCGCCATGCGGCGGGTCGCAGCGCGTGAGTGACCGGATTTACAGGGGAAAGACGGAAAACATGAGCAGCATGCAGGAAACGGAATATCAGCAACACGTCGCGATGTGGCACCGTTTCACACGCCTGATTGCCATCGGCATCGTACTCGTCGTCCTCATCCTGGGCGGCATGGCCCTGGTGCTTCTGTAACCGCACCCGGCCGGAACCTGCCGCTGGAACCAACCCGGCACGACGCCCTCCGAGCGGACCGGTCCGTAGCCCCGGCCGGTTGTCCGGGACGACAAGTCCACGTCACCGCCGGCGAAGCTGGAGAGGCCGGCAAGGGCCGACTAATTACGGCTTCCGGGGCCTTCGGCGCAGGGGTGCATAACAATGTTTAACGAAATCCCTAGCCCGGATTTCTCACCAAGGTCGCGGCGGCGCGGCGATGATGCGCCGGACAGGGCAGGAAGACCGCGCCGGGCGATGTGGGGCATCGGCCAAGCGGTCTGACGCCCCCTGTCCGGCGCAGGGCGCCGCCGCATCGCGGTCGCGCCGCGCGGCGGCGCTCGTAACTTTGGTGAGAAATCCGGGCTAAGCCCACGACGAAGGACGGCGCACCGAGGGTCCGATGCTAACCCGGGGCGTACCGTCTCTGCTGGCCGGGACCGATCGTAAGGAGGCTACTCGACCATCCGCCAGCGACCGTCCGGCTCGCGGCAGGCGCGGCCGCGCACGATTTCGGTTCGTCCGTCGATGATGAACGTGGTTTCGTACCTACGGCAATAGGTGCCGCCACCCATATCGCGGGTCTCGATGGGTGTTACTTCATATCGCGCGCCGTCGTCGGGGTTCCGCCAGACGATCGGCTCACCGTCGGACGCATATTCAAGACTCTGGGCGACACAATGGGCATCAACCTCGTCCATAGACCGTCCGAGCGCGCCACCGACGATGGCGCCAAGAAAGGTGCCGGCACCAACGGCGACGAGCCGACCATCGCCCTTGCCGACATTCGCGCCAAGCAGGCCGCCCGCAGCAGCGCCGATGACGGTGCCGATCCGTTCTCGGTCGCAACGGCCGAGACGAATAGCTGGCGGAATTACGCCGTCGTTTTCGCTGTGGACTTCGTATTGTTTACGCTTTTTCCTGTGCTTCTTGTGGTGTTTTTTCTTGTATGAGTATTCTCCGTCATCGTGGTGATCGCGATAGCCATACGCCGGTGCCCAGGGCGGTGGATCCGCCCATGCCGGCGGAGTTGCGAACAGGCCAAGCGCAACTACGGCGATCGCGGTCGATAGCCACCAATCCGGACAGGCGAATTTGGAGCAAACGGCCATAACAGCCTCCTTGGTGTCCCCGGGGATCGAGCGACCTCCGACACTCTTCCCTTCCCCCGGTCAACAGAGGTCCGGTTCATGATCGGCGATACGGATTAACAGACTGCTTCCGTAATCGGGCTTTGTTTATCAAGCTGTACTCCGGATCACCGAGGCTGAACATATTTATGTCGCGATCTTTAGCGCCTGTTCGCGGTCGGTCGGCGCAACCGCTTGATGGAGCTCAGAGCAGGGGATGCAACTATTTGAGA
>JBHHZM010000123.1:0-9060 GCA_046758065.1 Alphaproteobacteria bacterium
AGGTCGTTGGTGCCGATCGAGAAGAAATCGCACACCCGCGTCAGGCTGTCGGCGGCGAGCGCGGCGCCGGGTATCTCGATCATCGCGCCGAGCGGCGGCAACGGATCGGCGATGGCGACGCGCCGCCGGCGCAGTCGGCGCACGACCTTGTCGAAGGTTTCGCGCACCTTGCGCACTTCGGAGACCGTGCCGATCATCGGCAAGAGAATGCGGATCGGGCCGTGGGCGCCGGCGCGCAGCATCGCCGAGAGCTGAGCCTCGAGCAACGGACGCACCTTGAGCGAGAGGCGGATGGCGCGCAACCCGAGGGCCGGATTGACGCTGTGCGGGATATGCCCGGCGACCGAATAGGCGAGTTTGTCGCTGCCGACGTCGAGGGTGCGCACGGTCACCGGGCGGCCGCCCATGCCTTCGACGATCCCGCGCAGCGCCGCGTATTGCTCGTCCTCGCTCGGCGGCTCGTCGCGGTTCATGTACATGAACTCGGTGCGCAGCAGCCCGACCCCGTCGGCGCCGGCGTCGAGCGCGCCCTCGATCTCGCTGGGAAGTTCGAGGTTGGCCTGGAGCGCGATCTCGACGCCGTCGGTGGTGATCGCGGGAACGTCGCGCAGGCGGGCGAGCACGCGCTGCCGGCGTTCGAGTTCGGCGCGACGCGCCTCGTAGCGCGCGAGCGTCTCCGGCGAAGGGTTGACCAGAACCCGTCCGGCGGCGCCGTCGACGATCACCAGATCGCCCGACCGCACCTTGCTCACCAGCCCGGGAACGCCGATCACCGCGGGCAGACCGAGCGAACGCGCCATGATCGCCGTATGGCCCTGGGCGCCGCCGAGCGTGGTGGCGAAGCCAGCGACGACCCGCGGGTCCATCAGCGCCGTGTCCGCCGGCGTCAGTTCCTCGGCAATGATGACGCTGCCCTCGTCGAGACCGGAAAACGCCTGGTAGGGCACTTCCATCAGACAGCGCAACAGTCGGGCGGCAACGTCGCGCACGTCCTGGACCCGACCGGCGAGATAGTCGTCCTCCATCGCCGCGAAGGCTTGGCCGATCTCGCTCAACTCCTCGGACACCGCGGCTTCGGCGTTGATCCCCTGTTCGGCGATGCGTCGGTCGACGCCGCGCACCAGCCGCGAGCCGGCGAGCATCTGGCCGTGCGCCTCGAGCAGGTAGCCGAGCTCTTCGGCGGCGCTTCCCGGCAGCGACACGGCCTTAGAGCGCAGCTTCCCGATCTGGGCGCGGGCGCGCTCGACGGCATCGGCGAAGCGCGCGCGCTCGGCCGCGATCCCGTCGGGCGGTACGTTGTACTTGGGGACGTCGATGACGCCGGGATCGATGACGTGCGCCGGCCCGATGGCGATGCCGACGGCGACCCCCAGGCCGTCAAGGTTCAACGCCTCGCCGCGCTCGTCGTCTCTGGCAATGCCCGCCGTCATCGTCGTTTCCTCAATTTTCTTCGAACCTGGCGGCGACGAGGCGGGTCAGCGCGTCGACCGCCGGGCCGGCCTGCGGACCTCGGGCGACGAGCTCGATCTCGCATCCCGGTCCGGCAGCCAGCATCATCAGCCCCATAATCGACAGACCCGAGACCGTGGCGCCGTCCTTCCGGACGGCGACCTCGGCGTCGTAACCGCCGGCGACGGTGACGAACTTGGCCGCGGCGCGGGCGTGCAGGCCACGCTCGTTGGCGATGGTCACCGTGCGGCGCACGACGCCGTCGACGCTCCCGGAGCCTGGCGCGGAGCTCATTTCTGGTTGG
This sequence comes from Alphaproteobacteria bacterium, assembly GCA_046758065.1. Classification (GTDB taxonomy): domain Bacteria; phylum Pseudomonadota; class Alphaproteobacteria; order JAAXGF01; family JAAXGF01; genus JBHHZM01. Next base: position 1,754 of record JBHHZM010000123.1, read on the forward strand.
CGAGCAACGCACTCGCAACGTTGATGTATTTGCGTCCGGCCTCCTGGGCGCTCTTCACCGCGCCCTCCAGATCATCGCCATCGCGCGCGCTCGCGAGCTTGATCAGCATCGGCAGATTGACGCCGGCGATCACTTCGACCTTGGCCTTGTCCATGATCGAGATCGCCAGGTTCGAGGGCGTGCCGCCGAACATGTCGGTGAGCAGGATCACGCCGGCGCCGTCGTCGACATCGGCCGTGGCCTGCAGAATATCGTTGCGACGCTGCTCCATGTCGTCGTCGGGGCCGATGCAAATCGCCCGCAGGTTGGTTTGCGCGCCGACGACGTGCTCGGTGGCGGCGATCAGCTCTTCCGCCAGCCTGCCGTGGGTCACCAGCACCAATCCGATCATGACGTGTTCCTTTCGCGACGAGTCCTATCAACCGGGAACCGCTCTAGCCAGGGCTGCGATCGAGGTCGCGGTGACGCAAGCCGACCCGCTGGCCCTGTTCTCCGAGCAGTGCGGCGAGGCGCTCGGCGACGTAGACCGAACGGTGACGTCCGCCGGTGCAGCCGATGGCGATGGTGAGATAACTCTTGCCCTCGCTCTCGAAACGCGGCAGCAGCGGCACCAGCATTGCCTCGAGGCCGGCGAAGAAGGGCCCGAAGCCGGGATCGCGCTCGACGTAGTCGCCGACCGCCCGGTCGCGCCCGGTCAACGGCCTGAGCGCCGCATCGTAGTGCGGGTTGGCGAGGAAACGCACGTCGAACACGAGATCGGCCTCGCGCGGCAGTCCGAAGCGATACGAGAACGAGGTCACGAAGATCCTCAGCGCCGGCCGGTCGTCGATCGCGAAGTTCGCAGACACCAGTCGTTTGAGTTCGCCGACCACGAGATCGCTGGTGTCGATCACCGTGTCGGCACGCTTGCGCAGCCGGGAAATCAGTGCGCGCTCGTGCTGGATGCCGTCGGTCAGCGGCCGGTCGCCGGCGAGCGGATGACGGCGGCGCGTTTCGGTGAAACGCCGGCGCAGGACCTCGTCGTCGCAGTCGACGAAAACGAATCTGAGGTCGAGATCGTCGCGATCGAGCAGCGGTTCGAGCGCCGCTTCGAGAGCGTCGACCGAAAAGTCGCGACTGCGGACGTCGATGTCGATGGCGAGTGCCTCGCTCTGCCGGCCCGCCGGGTGTACGAGGTTGGCGAACAGCGACAGCGGCAGGTTGTCCACCGCCTCGTAACCGATGTCCTCGAGCGCCTTGAGCACGGTGGTCTTGCCGGCGCCGGACATGCCGGTGAGCAGCACCAGCCGCGCGCGGCCGGCGCCCGAAACGGATGATGGAACCGACGGCGCACCCGCGCCTGATGAAGTGGGCTCGGGCGTCATGGCTCGACCAGTATATCGTGTTTCAGCGTCTCGACGGCAAGCCGAAGCTTGGCAACGGTCGAGACGGCAAACGGGTCGAGGCGCAGATTGCGCAGTCTGACGCCGAGCACCTCGCAACTCGCCGATTCGGGCAGACGCTCGCCCGCGCCCGGCCCGGCGAGGTCGACGACGAGGCCGATGCGGCTGCGTTCGACGCTGGGCAGGCGCACGATGCCGAGGCCGCGCACTTCGAGCAGGCCGGCGAGTCGCGGCGGCGCGCTGGCCATCACGCCGTCGCCCGCGGCGGTGATCACCACGCGGTCGTCGGCCACCAGTCGGGCGCCGCGGTCGACCAGACGGAGCGCGAGATCCGACTTGCCGCTGCCGGACGGCCCGCGCAACAACACGCCGGTTCCGTCGAGATCGACACAGGTGCCGTGGATCTGGCTGGCCATCGCCAGAGGGTGGTCCGTCCCCCGGATGCTGTCAATCGCAAGCAGCCCGCACTTGAGAGTTCGGTTCCGACGGATCAGGCGGCGCGGGTTTCCGACGCTTCGGTGAGCAGCGCATAGATCGCCTCGGCGCTTTCCGAACCGCGCACTTTCTTGCAGAACGACTTGTCGCGCAGCAGTCGCGATATGCGCGCCAGCGCCTTGAGATGGTCGGCCCCCGCCGTTTCGGGCGCGAGCAGAAGGAAGATCAGGTCGACCGGCTGGTCGTCAATGGCGTCGAAGTCGATCGGCTGATCGAGCCGGGCGAACAGGCCGTAAAGCCGGTCGAGATCGGCGAGCTTGCCGTGGGGAATGGCAATGCCCAGCCCAACGCCCGTGGTGCCCAGACGCTCGCGTTCGAGCAAGGTGTCGAAAATCGCGCGCTCGTGCAGCCCGACGATCTTCGAGGCCCTGTGGGCGAGTTCCTGCAGGGCCTGTTTCTTGCTGGTCGCCTTGAGGTTGGCGATGACGCCTTCCGGGCTAACCAGATCGGCGATTTCCATGGCCTTCTCCTCAGCTTACGCTTCGTGCGCGGCGACGCCGTCGCCACCCTTGTTGTGGTCGCGCAGCTTGCGTTTGTGCCGACGCAACTGCTTTTCGAGGCGCTCAACCGCTTCGTTCAGGCTCAGACGGATGTCGGCGTTGTCCGCCTGGCTTTCCCACGCCATGCCCTTGCCGACGCGAACCTGGATGTGGGTGCGATACCGCGAGCCGTCGCGCGAAAACACCACATGACCGACCATCGCCTGATCGAAATATTTTTCGACCCCTTCGCCAAGTCGCCGAGTCGCGTGCTCGCGCAGTGTCTCGCCGACATCGATCTGCTGGCCAGTGACCGTAATCTGCATGACAACGGGATTCCGAACAACGACGGCCCGTCCCGGGAGCTCCCGAATATATATAATGCTCGACGGGTGGCCGTGGAGGGGCGGAACATAGTTCCCGCCGGATGGCGAGTCAATACCACCTCGCAAGGCGTGGTGAAATCGACCGCAGCGCTTGCGCCGCGGCCGCCGCGCCCGGTTCAGCGCCCCCGGTCATAAGCTCGCTTGCGCGCCAGCGACGACGGCAGATGTAGGGCTTCGCGGTATTTGGCCACCGTGCGTCGCGCGATGTCGATCCCCTCCGCGCGCAGCATGGCGACGATGCGGTCGTCGGTTAGCGGTTTCTCGGGCGTTTCGTTCGCGATCAGTTGTTTGACGCGATGACGCACCGCTTCCGACGAGTATCCTTCGCTCTCGCTCGCGGTGCTGGCGATCGCGTTGGTGAAGAAGTAGCGCATTTCGTAGACGCCGCGCGGCGTCGCCATGTACTTGTTGGCGATGACCCGGCTGACGGTGCTTTCGTGCATCTCGATGGCGCCGGCGATGTCGCGCATGATGAGCGGGCGCAGGTGACGTACGCCATGGGTGAAAAAGTCGCCCTGCTGGCGCACCAGCTCGGTGGCGACGCGGAGGATGGTATTGGCCCGCTGGTCGAGCGCCTTGACGAGCCAGTTGGCCGAGATCAGGCGCTCGGTAAGGTAGTCCTTTTCTTCCCGGGTTTTCGCCTGGCGGCTAATGGTCGTGTAATAGCGCTGGTTCACCAGCACCCGCGGCAGGGTATCGTTGTTGAGTTCGATCTGCCAGCCGCCGTCGGAGGTGTTGCGAAGGAAGACGTCGGGCACGACCGTTTGTGTCACCTCGCGGTCGAAAACAAGCCCCGGCTTGGGATTGAGCGATCTGACCTCGGCCAGCATCTCCTCGAAGTCCTCGGCGTCGACGCCACAGCGCGCGCGGAGCGCCTCGGTCTCGTTCTCGGCGAGCAGGTCGAGGTTGTCGAGCAGCGCCGCCATAGCCGGATCGAACCGATTGCGCTCGCGAAGCTGAATGGCGAGGCATTCGCGCAGACTGCGGGCGAACACGCCGGACGGATCGAAGCGTTGAAGTTTTTCGAGCGTCTGCTCGATACGTCCGACGCCACAGCTCAGGCGCTGCGCCACCGGGGTCAGGTCCTCGTCGAGGTAGCCGGCATCGTCGAGCAATTCGATCAGGTGGGCGCCGATCACCCGGTCTGCCGGGTTGTCGAGATCGACGTTGAGCTGATTGAACAGATGGCCGCGCAGGCCGATGGCTTCGGCCGGAGTCTGCTCGAGGAGTTCGCTCGCATCGTGGAAACCACCGACATTGCGCCAGGTCTCGGGCGGAGCGGCGCCGCTGCCGTCTCCGACGCCATCGGAGTGCCACATATTGTCGTAATCGGCGCCGAGGTTGGCGACGGCGTCCGCCTTGCCCGTTGCCTCGGACGCGGGCGCGTCGCCCGCGACCGGCCCGCTCTCGGCGTCGGCAGCGGGTGAAATGTCGCCATCGTCGTCATCGACCCTTTCGAGCAGCGGGTTCTGTTCGAGCTCGGTCTCGATATAGGTCGTGAGTTCGATGTTCGACAACTGCAGTAGTTTGATCGCCTGCTGCAACTGCGGCGTCATGACCAGCGTCTGACTTAACCGCAGGCTGAGTTTTGGGGTCAGAGCCATGGCCGGGGCCCGTCTAGAGGCTGAACCGCTCGCCTAGATAGACCCGTCTGACGTCCTCATGGGCGACGATCTCGGATGGCCCGCCCTCCATCAGCACCGCACCGTCGTGGAGGATATAGGCCCGGTCGATGATATCGAGCGTCTCGCGCACGTTGTGATCGGTGATCAGTACGCCGATGCCGCGATCCTTGAGGTGGACCACGAGGTCCCGAATTTCGCCGAGCGCGATGGGGTCGATGCCGGCAAGCGGCTCGTCCAGCAGCACGAAACTCGGCTGGGTGGCGAGCGCGCGGGCGATCTCGACGCGCCGGCGCTCGCCGCCGGAGAGCGCGAGCGCCGGCGCGCGGCGCAAATGGGTGAGCGAGAACTCGGCGAGCAGTTCGTCGAGTATCGTCTCCCGCACTTCGCGGACGGGTTCCACGACCTCAAGCACGGTGCGGATGTTGTTCTCGACCGAGAGGCCGCGGAAAATCGACGCCTCCTGCGGCAGGTAACCGAGCCCGAGCCGCGCGCGCCGATACATGGGAAGATCGGTGATGTTGTAGCCGTCGAGCATGATGACGCCGTAATCGGGTGCGATCAGGCCGGTGATGATGTAGAAGCACGTCGTCTTGCCGGCGCCGTTCGGCCCCAGCAGACCCACCACCTCGCCGCGCTGAAGCGAGAGGCTGACGTCGCGCAGAACCGGGCGCGAGCGAAACTGCTTGCCCAGGTTGCCGGCAACCAACCCGGTGTTGTCGGCGATCAGGCGCGGCGCCTCGGGATCGGCCGTCCCGGACCGCGATGACGCGCCCGCGGTCTCCGCCTGCCGAGACTTGTTCGTCGCCGGATCGGATGCGTCGCTCATGGGGCTCACTCGGATCCGGATTTCGGCACGAACAGCGCCTTGACGCGGCCCTCGCCGCCGGGCTCCGTCGCGACGCTCTCCATGCGGCTCTGGCCGGTCGCCAGATCGAGGGTCAGGCGGTCGCCGCGGATGACGTTCTCCTTGCGGGTCAAAACGACTTCGCCGACGAGTTCGAAGGCCTCGCCGTCGATATCGTAGACGCCATGATCGCCTTGCGCCGTCTGGTCGGGAGACGACAGGAAGACGTTGCCCTTGGCCTCGATGCGCGACACGCTCTTGGCGCCCGTTTCATTGTTCCGATAATGCACAATGAGCTGATCGGCCTTAATAGTCAGGTCGCCTTGCACGGCATCGACGTTGCCGGAGAACGTCGCGACCTTGCTGTTCTTCTGGACTTCGAGGCTGTCGGCGGAGATCTCGATGGGCAGGCTGGTGTCGTGGCTCAGTTTGTCGGTGAACTGCGCGGGCGCCGCCGCGACGAACACCAGGAAAGCGGCGATGAAGCCCGCCGCGCCCCCGAGCTTGCGGAGAGCGAGACGACGGGCCGGGCACCGCATGGCGGTTTAACCCCCCGCCTTGGGATAGAGCACGAGCCGCACGCCGCCGTCGAACCGGATCGTGCGGCTTTCGCGATTGATCTCAAAACGTGCGGCATTGAGCACCCCGAGCGGCCCCTGACCTTCGATCAGACTATCGCCGCTGGCAATGCTGGTGCGCAGGTCGACCTCGGCGCGTTGGGTGCGGAGTTCGTAGCCTTCGTCCGAAAAGACGTTGACCGCCCCGTCGAGCACCAGCGTCCTGGCGGCGCGGTCGAGCGTGCCGCGATCGGCGGTAAGCGCGAACCAGGTGCCGCCGGAAAGCAGGATGTCGGCCTTGGGCACGATGAAGCGGAGGATGTCCGGGTCGTCGACTTCCTGGCTCACCGAGTCGGCGGTGACGGAGAAGGGCTGGTCCTCGTCGTCGGCGCCGAGAAACCGGGCGTTGGTCATGTACAGCAGCTCGTCGACCGTCGATTCGATCGCCGCGAACGAAAGCGGCACGCCGGCGTCACGGCCCGTCGCGTACGGCCAGGCCACCACCAGCGCGGCGATGGCCACGGCGCCGAGCGGCAGCAGCCATTTCATCACGCCGACGAATCGGCTGTAGCGCGTGCTGACGGCGACGACATGCCGACGCCCGGCGATGCGCACGCTGAGGGCACGCTTGCGGCTCATTTCGGCGATCGAGCGCAGAACGAGCGGTCGAGACTGGGAGGCGCGGTATCCGTCAGGCACGGGACACATGCATGGTTTGTCGTTTCATGGCGCTCGACCGGCCGCTTGCGTGTGGCACCGATCTTGCATGCCAATATGGTCAATGCATGGCACGAATGCAATAAAATCGGAGGACTGGTCCGCGCTTTCGGCCTCAGTGCGCGAAGATGTCGGGTTCGTCCCAGCCCTCAAGATCGAGCGCGGCGCGGCAGGGCAGGAAGCCGAAGCAGGCCTCGGCGAGTTCGCGGCGTCCCTCGCGTTCGAGCATGGCGTCGAGCCGCTCGCGCAGGCGATGGAGCGCGGTGACGTCGGCAGCGGCGTAGGCGAGCTGCTCCTTGCTCAGCTCGGCGGCCCCCCAGTCCGATGTCTGCTGTTGTTTCGACAGCTCCATGCCGAGGAGTTCGCGGCACAGGTCCTTGAGACCGTGCCGGTCGGTATAGGTGCGCACCAGCTTCGAAGCGATCTTGGTGCAATAGACCGGCGCGCAGACCACGCCGAGATGACGTCTGATCGTCGCCAGGTCGAAACGCGCGAAGTGGAACAGCTTGACGACGTTAGGGTCGGCGAGCAGCGCCCCGAGCCGCGGCGCATCGTAGCGCCCCTTCGCGAACTGAACGATATGGGCGTCCCCGTCGCCGGCCGAAAGCTGGACGAGGCACAGCCGGTCGCGACGCGGGTCGAGTCCCATGGTCTCGGTATCGACCGCGACGCTGGCAACGAAGTCGAGCCCCTCGGGAAGATCTCCGCGGTGCAGGTGGATGGTCATTCAGGCGCGCCGGCGGCGCATGACGCACGATGGAAAGGCCGGTGGTGCCCAGGAGAAGACTCGAACTTCCACGACCTTGCGGTCACTAGCACCTG
>JBHHZM010000124.1:0-8990 GCA_046758065.1 Alphaproteobacteria bacterium
GGCGGCGCCAAACCCCTTGACCTTGTCGCAAATGCGCTCCGTCAGAATGGTTCTATCTCATCACATCTCGCTCTACGACGCCATCTCCTCCAGCGATGATTCGATCGCCGCTTCCGAAAGCACCCGGTTGCGGCCCGCCTGCTTGGCGGCGTAAAGCGCCGTGTCGGCCCGCCGGACGAAACAGCCAAGATCCTCGCCCCAACGATAGGCGGCGGCGCCGATCGATATTGTGACGGTGCCGAGATTGTCGCCCGAGCTCCGCTTGATGACCTTCTTGGTCGCCAAGGTCTTGCAGATGTTGCCGGCCAGGGTCACCGCGTTCTCGATGCGGGTGTGCGGCAGGATCACGGCGAACTCCTCGCCGCCGTAACGCGCCGCGAGATCGCGGCCCTTGATGCACTCGACCAGCGTCTTGGCGACCAGCTTGAGAACCTGGTCGCCAAGCTGATGGCCCCAGGTGTCGTTGAATTTCTTGAAGTGATCGATATCGGCGAGAAGAAGACACAGCCCGGTCTCTTCGGCGACCGCTTCCTGGGCGGCCTGGCGCAGCGAGGTGTCGAAAGACTTGCGGTTGGCGATGCCGGTGAGCCCGTCGGTAAGCGATTCCTGGCGGATGATCTCGAGGTTGCGGCGCAGCGCGACGACTTCCTTGCTCGAGGCGCGGAGCTGCGTCTCGACTTCGCGGCTCTGCTTCTCCATCTTGTGCGTCTCGCTCAGAATTCCGCCGACAAGCGCGCGCAGGTCTTCAGCCTTGTCTTCGACCGCGAGCTTGCCGGAGAAGTCTTCGAGTATCTGCCCGTACTGCGCGGTGTCCTGTCCGGCCTGCCCGACGTATTCGAGAATCCGGCCGACCGATTCCTGGATTCGCCTGGTGGTGTCGCGGATCGCCTCGCCTGTCCTGTCGACGCCGAAGAAGGTCTCGTAAATCTCCTCCGTTTGCTCTCTGCCGAACCGCCTGCTGTCCTTGAGAATGGCGTCGATCTTGTCGTTGAGATCGGGATAGTCCTCGGTGCAGTACGAATACCAGACGGCGAAGTTCTTCGGGTTGGGCGGCACGCCGAGTTCGGTCATGATTTTCATGGCCGCCTCGGCGAACCCCTGCGCCTGCGCATTGCTCTCGAAGAACTCCATCCGATCCGTCCCGTTCACGTGTGCCGGGCGCGCCGCGTCCGGTCTGGTTTCAGTCCCGTCGGACACCGTACCACCGACTGCTTTCCCAAACCTTGCCGGAGGCCGACTCGAACCCCGCCTGAATGGACCGGAAGCGGAACACACGTGGCTTGCGAGCGAACCCATAGCGATAGGCGGTCAATCGCGACGGTCGGTTTTATTGCGGAATAAAGGCATGGAAAACAACGGATTTTCCGGGAAGGTCGCGTTCGTCACCGGGGCCGGCGGCGGCATGGGGCTCAACATCGCACGCGATCTGGCCGCGCTGCCCTGAAGCCGTATCTCAGCGCGCGGCGATCACCATGATCTCGACCTGATACCACGGCGCGGCGAGCCGCGCTTCGACACAGGCGCGCGCCGGCGTATTGCCGGGCGAGACCCAGGCGTCCCACACCTCGTTCATTTCGTTGAAGCGCGCCATGTCGGTGATCCAGATCGTCGCGCTCAGAAGCTTCGACTTGTCGGTTCCCGCCTCGGCAAGACGCTGATCGATCTTGTTCAGGATCTGCTCGGTCTGGCCACCGATGCCGGCCGAGGTGTCGTCGGCCACCTGACCGGCGAGATAGACCGTATCGCCGTGGACCACGGCCTGACTCATGCGTTCGCCGACCGCGTGTCGCATAATGCTCATGGGACCCTTCCTCCCTGTGATCGCATCGGTAACTCCCCGAGCCGCAGTCTACCGTTCGGTCGCGCCGAGCAAAACCCCGGAAACCGTATAATCCGACGCGCGTTCGCCCGCGCCGCCGCTTACCCTGACAGCGGTTTCTGGAGCCAGAAGGTGTAGCCGCGGATTCGTCCCGGATAACGATCCTCGAATTTCTCCCAGGCCGCGAGATCGCACATTTCGGGATCGTCGGGAAAGTGCCGCCGGTAGTCCCGAACCAGCGTCTTCGACAGGCGCTCGAAACCGAGGAAACGGAGCCCCTGCCCGCGGATGATTCGGTCGATCTCGGGCAGGGTGAAGCGGTGCTCCATCACATGGAAGACGAGATCGCGGCAGCGGCTGGCACTGTAGAAATCCTCGCGTTTCAAAAGAATGCCGAGAGGACCCGCCGCGCCCTCCTTCATCACCTGCCGGCGAAAGCGCCGGATGCCGTCGTCGTCGCCAGGCAAACCGCGGCGTTCGATCCGGCGGCGCGCCTTGACGATCACCTGTCGCGCCTTCTCGCTGTAGAGGCCGATTCGCATGACGCCGCCGGGACGGAGCAGTCCGGTGAGGACCGACCAGCCGTCGACCGGACGCTTCATGTGATGAAGTACGCCTACCGAATCGATGAAATCGAACTCGCGGTCGAGAACCGCAAGATTGAGAATGTCCGCATGGCGAAAGCGAATGTTCGAAACGCCGAGCCGGGACGCCATCCGGATGCCGTAGGCCAGGCTGCGGCGGCTGAGGTCCACCGCCAGCACGTCGGCGTCCTCGTAGTGGCAGGCGAGTATCGTCGGATGCTGGCCGGTGCCGCAGCCGGCGACCAGGACGTTCAACCGGCCATCGAGGAAGGACGGCGGTGCGAAATGAGGGAACAACTCCACCAATTGCCGCCCCAGACGCACCCGGTGCTGGCGCGCAATCGACAGCCAGCGCGGATAGGGGTTCTCCTCGTACATGGCGCGCACCGCCCGTGAGGTGCGATCGTCGACCGGCGTCAGGGATTCGACCGACGCCGCGATCTCGGTTTCCTCGGCGATCTCGTGGAGCGTGCGCCGCAGCACCGGCCCGAGGGGCGGCTTCCACGCCTCGATCGGCACGCGCAGCAGGCTCCGGCCGTTCGACAGGCGATGCAGCGGTGCGTACATGGCGAACAGCAGCAGTTTCAGTTCAAGGCCGGCGTCAGGCGCCGGATTGGCCGCAAGCGCTTCGTCCAGCAGACTTTCGATCGCGCCGACGGCAGCCCTTTCCTCGGGCCCGACCCAGAACACGTACTCGTTGTTGAAACACTGCTGGGCCAGGCGGGAGAGATGCCACAGGTCGGCGATCGGCGCCGCTTCGGCGTCGCGGTACGCGCTCAGGAAGGCGCGCCGCGCGCCGGTCAGAACCTTCTCCAGAACCTGGTCCTGATTGATGGTCCGTTCCAGCACATGGATCGTCAGCGGGTCTTCGAAAACCCGGCGCCGCGCCGCCAGCAACGCCCGCGCGTCGGCGAACGGCGGCGGTGCCCGGTCGAGGTCGTACTTCGCCTTGATCTGGCGAATCGCCGGCAGCGCCAGGTCCTGGTCCTGGATGTCGGCAGAACGGAAACACCGCTCGATCTCTTCCGCGAACGCCGGCCGGTAGCCGATCGGATCGGCCCGTTCGAGCGCATGAACGAATTCCCAGCGAATCGGAACGTTGCCGGGTTCCAGCAGCAGCGCTTGGCGAAACTGTTCCGCCGCCGCTTCGTAGTCTCCCGACTGACGCAGCACGTCGCCGAGGCCGGCCCGCGCCGCGACGAGGCCCGGTGCGCAGGAGATCGCACGTTCGAGCGCGCGCTTCGCCGCGTCGAGTCGGCCCTGCGCTTCGAGTGACTGCCCCAGCGTGACATGGGCGTCGGCGAAATCGGAGCGGATCGCAAGCGCCCTCCGACAACAGGCAACGGCGCCCTCGAGATCGCCCTGCGCCTTGAGCACCGTGGCCATGTTGTTATGCGCCTCGGCGAGTCCGGAGTCGTGCTTCAGCGCCTTGCGGTAGCGATCGAGGGCCGCGTCGAGCCGGCCGAGTTCCTGCAGCGCGAGGCCGAGGTTGTTATGCGCGTCGGCGAATCGTGAATCGATCAGCAGCGCGCGCTCGAAGCATGTTATCGCTTCGTCAGGCCTGCCCAGTTCCCGAAGAACGAGGCCGAGGTTGTTGTGCGCCGCCGCGTAGTCGGGCCGCAGCGAAGTCGCCTGCCGGAACTGCGCCGCCGCGTCATCGAGCCGGCCGATCCCGCGCAGCACCATCCCGAGATTGACGTGCGCCGGTACGAAGTCGGGCCGCCGCGCGATTGCCTTGCGGAGCAACCCGATCGCCGGCTCGTCGCGGCCCGTCTGATGGGCGAGAAGACCGGCGAGCGAGAGCACTTCGGCGTTGTCGGGGTCGGCTTCGAGCAGCCGCCGGTAGATCGTTTGCGCTTCGTTCAGACGTCCGGTCTGGTGCAGGCGAACGGCGACGGCGAGCGGCGGCGGGCTTCTCCCCGCAGGCGGCCCTTGCGAGGGGGCTTCCGCGCCGCCGCGTTTGTCTGCCCGGCCCTTGGGGGAATCGTCCTGCGCCACCGTTGATATCCCGCACGGAATGCACCCGATCCGTGTAGCGGGCCACGTCGGGTTTGACAAGCCGTGGCCCGGCACGCTCACGCGCAAGTGAGGCGCCCCGGCGCGTTAGGTGCGGTTCAGCCGATGTGAGAGCGTGAGGCGCGGCGGGTTGCTCAAGGTCTGAAAGACCACGCAGTAACGCTCGGTGAGCCTGAGCAAGGTGTCGATCTGCTCGGAACTTGCCTCGATGTCGAGGTCGAAGGCGAGGCGAATGTCCAAGAAGCCGACCGGCGTCTCCTTGTCGACGCCGAGCGTGCCGCGAAAATCGAGATCGCCCTCGGCATGTACGCTGCCGCCGCGCAGCGGCAGCTCGAGCGCGGTCGCCACCGCCCGCAGGGTGACCCCGGCGCAGGCGACCAGCGCCTCAAGCAGCATATCGCCCGAGCACGCCGCAAGGCCGTCGCCGCCGGTTGCCGGATGCAGGCCCGCCTCGACCAGCGCCTTCCCGGTCTCGACCGAGCAGGTAATACCTTCGTCTCCGAGTGTCCCGTCGGCCTTGAGCGTAATCACCGCCGCCTGCGGTTGGTCGCGGTAGCGCGCCTTGAGCGGCGCCTGGAGTGCGCGCAATTCGTCGGCCTTCATGGTTCCTCCCGCCTTCGCTGCGTTCGTTCGCTTGCGAATGTCCCACGGCGGGGACCGGTCGATCAACCTATGGATTGGCGGGCGGCGGAGAGCGGCGGAGAAGGCGAGGGGACTCAGTGTTTCTTCAGTGCGCGTTCGAGAAAATCCAGCCGGTCCTGGCCCCAGAACAACTCGTCGCGGTAAACGTAGCTGGGCGCGCCGAAGACGCCGCGATCGATCGCCTCGGCGGTGTTGGCGGCGTATTCCTCGGCTACCGGCTTGGCCTCGGCCGCGGCGAGCAGCGCCGCGCCGTCCATTTCGTTCTCATCGGCGATTGTTCGCAGCGTATCGGCATCGGCGATGTCGCGCTCCTCGGCCCAGACCGCGCGGAGGATGGCGTTCGACAGCCGGCCTTCGCCGCCGCCCGCGCGGCGCGCCGCGATCACCATGCGCGCCGCCAGGCGTTCGTCGGCGGGAAAGTGACGCGGCTCGGGGTTGAGCGGCATGATGAGGAAATCCCGCCAGCGCTTGAGCTCGAGCAGTCGGTACGCCTGGCGCTGGGAGGCGCGTTTCGCCAGCGGCAGACCGCCCGAGACCGGAAAGATCCTGCCGAGATCGACCGGCTTGAAATTGATCGCCGCCCCGGTCTCGGCCGCGATGCGACCGAATCGCGGGCCGCCGAGATAGGTCCAGGGCGATATCAGCGAATAGTAGTAATCGATGACCTTGTTCATTGACCTCCACCTTCTGCAGTCAGCTCGCCATCCAGCCGCCGTCGACGAGCAGGTTGACGCCGGTGATGTAACTCGCGTCGTCGCTGGCGAGGAACAGCGCCGCGCCGGCGACGTCGTCGGGTCGGCCCAAACGCGGCATCGGCGTGCGGTGTTCGGAATACGCGATCCAGCGGGGCTCGACCGCGCGGCCCGACTTGCCGGTCAGGATCTTGCCCGGCGCGACGGCGTTGCAGACGATGCCTTCGGCCGCGTAGTCGGCGGCGATCTGACGGGTGATGTAGACCACGCCGGCCTTGCTGACGCCGTAGGCGATGTCCTCGGGCGCCGCGATCATGCCATGTTGCGAGGAAATATTGACGATACGGCCGCGTGCCTCGCCGCGCGGTTCCTGTTCCAGCATCTGAAGCACGGCGCGTTTGCAGCCGAAGAACACGCCTTTGAGGTTGACCGCCATGACCCCATCCCACTGCGTCTCGCTGGTGTCGAGCAGCGGCGCACCGGCGCTGATCGCGGCGTTGTTGACCATGACGTCGAGACGCCCGAAGCGCGCGACGGTCTCGCCCACCAGGGCATCGACCTCCGGCCAGCGCGAAACGTCGGTCGCGATGAAATGCGCGGCGCCGCCCGCCTCGGCGATGAGTTGGTGAGTGGGAGCGCCGCCTTCACGCGGCGTTTCGCCGACGTCGGCGACCACCACGACCGCGCCTTCGGCGGCGAAGCGGCGCGCGATGGCCCGACCGATGCCCGAAGCGCCGCCGGTCACAATCGCGACACGGTCCTCGAGTCTCATCAATGACATCCTCCCTGCGCGCGCTGGCCGCCCGATGCTAACCCGGCGCGGTCCCGGCGTCTTCGTTTTCCCCGTGTTTCCCCTGTCGCCCGGCCGACGCATACGCTCCTTTTGTCGGAATTCTTTACACTACCTTCCACGCCAGAGGGTTTCCATAAGTTATTGCTTTAAAACAGAATTCCTTTGAATGATTGATCTCATCGCCGTTCGATCGCCGGAATTGGCCCCCTGTGGCGCCAAAAAACTGTCAGGATTCTTTACAGTTTCGGTTGCCAAATTCGGCAGAGTGTTCATAAGGTATTGAAGCAACGCACATAAGCTACTTTGGCACGATTATTGCTTGGCAATCAGTAGGGAGACACTTTCTGCTCGACCGGGGCGCAACACCCGGGCGACGCCAAATCGGGAGCAGAGCGATGAAAGACAGGAAGCACAGACACGCCGCCGTTGCGGCATCGGGATCGGGGGCGGCCCCCGCCGGCCATTGCGCCGCCGTCCGGCGCGATGCCGACCGGGTCCGTAGACGCGAGAAACGGGTTTCGCAACCGCCCCCGAGAGGGAAGCTGGAAAAGATGGATATGAACTAATTTTATTCATATAAATTAATAGTTTCTGAGCGTATTGTAAGGTAATATATTGGCTCCGGTATAGACCGGTGTCGGCACGGCGGATGCGATGTCCGCCCTGCCTGGAAGTCACCCACGCACGCCTCGTTCACGGGCTCCTCGGGGCTGCCGAGTGTGTTGAACCTCGCCCCGGGTTCAGGGTTCCTTAACGCCGATGCTGTAAGCGGAAGGTCACGGCGCGCCGGACCCTGAGGTCGCTCCCAACGCCGGCCGCGATGAACTGGAGGACGCGATGAACGCGAAGCTTCTCAGCGCAATCGGCCTCGGCGCCGCGCTCTGTCTGACCTCGCCTCTCGCCGCCGAGGCCGAGACCAACACGATGTTCATCCTCGACGGCTCGAACTCGATGTGGGGCCGGGTCGACGGCGCGCCCAAGATCGACAAGGCGCGTGAACTGTTGACCGACCTTCTGGGCAACGTCCCCGCGGACATGAACGTCGGTCTGATGTCCTACGGCCAGAACCGCAAGGCCGACTGCACCGACGTCGAAGTGCTTTCGCCGATCGGCGAGGGCGACCCTGCGACCTGGGCGCAGCAGATCGCCGGCATCACGCCCAAGGGCAAGACCCCGATCGCGCTGTCGCTTGAAGTCGCCGGTCGGCAGTTCGACGACCCCGATGCCGACAACACCATCGTCCTGGTGTCCGACGGCGTCGCCACCTGCAAACGCAACGCCTGCGAGGTCGCGACGGCGCTCGCCGCAAGCAACGTCAATGTCACGGTCCATGTCGTCGGCTACGATGTCAACGCCGACGAGCGCGAGCAACTCCAGTGCATCGCCGAGGCCACCGGCGGCCAGTACTTCCATGCCGGCGATACCAAGGCCCTCAAGGTCGCGCTCAGCGAGGCAAGCCAGATTGAACCGACCCCGCCCGCGCCGGTGAGCGACCCCGCCGACGACGCGCTTCGTCTCATCATCGACAAGTCGCACCTCCTGCGCCTTACCGAGGATGCAGCCACGGTGATGGTCGCCAATCCGGGAATTGCCGACGTGGTTGTCGAATCGCCGCGCATGGTGTTCCTCGTCGGCCGCGACGTCGGCGAGACCAACCTGATCATCCTCGATAGCGCCGGCAAGGAAATCCTCGAGACGCCGCTGGTTGTCGTGCCTAACCCGGTCCGCCAGGTAACGATCCATCGCAACACGGTCGAGGCGACGTTGAGCTGCATGCCGCGTTGCGCCGGCGTGCCGACGCCCCTGAACACCGGGAGCACTGGGTCGAGCGGTACAAGCGGCGCGAGCGGTACGAGCGCGGCTCCCGCGAGCTCGGGCGGCACGACTTCGGGCGGTACGGGCCAACAATAACCGCGTTTCGAGCGGCGACCGAACGGCGCCGCCTGAACGGGACCATTTACGTGCGGGGGCGGGTTTGACCCACGCCCCCCTCATCTCAGCCCCTCTCCCGCGTCGGGGAGAGGGGCTTTTTGTGTCGGCGCACTTTGTTACTCCTTCTCCTTGCGGGAGAGAGCGAGGCCCGCCCCGCCCTGTCATTCGCGGGCGTGACCCGCGAATCCAAGGAGCGCTCGAAGCCGTCTGGATTGCCGGATCGAGTCCGGCAATGACATCGAAGGCAATGACAACGACACGCGCTGCGGGAGGGCGAGGGAGTCAATAGTTGTCAGCGTCGACGTGCTATATGCTCGGGCCATGCCCGCAACGAGACCTCGCCGCCTGCGACGAAACACCACCGTGCATTCCTGTGCCCGAATACAAATCATGAGTAAGTGTTGTATATATTTCAAGTATAACAAGTACTATATATAGTATTTATTAAGTAACATTATTTGAAATTCCAACGTTAACAATTATGAAAGCATTATCTTGTGAAATGATTTGAG
>JBHHZM010000125.1:0-8987 GCA_046758065.1 Alphaproteobacteria bacterium
CGGCGGCGTTCCGACCCAGAACGACGGCACGTCGAAAGCGAAAGGCGACGACTGGGGGTTCGGTTACAACCTCGGCCTGCTCTTCGAGCCGATCGCGGGAACGCGCATCGGGGTGGCCTATCGCTCGAAGGTGTCGCACGAGCTCGACGGCAGCGTACGCTTCAACACGGGCGGCCCCGTCGGCGCGGGGATCTCCGGGGCGACCGGCCAGTTCATCGATACCGGCGCGAAGGCCAGCGTGACGCTGCCCGAGATCGTGTCATTCGGCATTCACCAGGACATCAATGCCCAGTGGTCGGTGATGGCCGAGGGATCGTGGACCCGGTGGTCCCGCTTCGATGAGCTCAGATTTCGCTTCGAAAATCCGCTTCAGGCCGACAGCGTGACCGACGAGGACTGGCACAATGCCTGGTTCGGCGCCCTCGGCGCCACCTATCGGGCGACCAACGGCTGGACGTTCCGCGGCGGCGTTGCCTTCGACGAATCGCCGATCCCCGATCGCACCCGCACCCCGCGCCTTCCCGGCTCCGATCGTTACTGGATTGCCATCGGCGCGAAGAAGTCGTTGCTGCCCAACCTCGACCTCGACGTGGGCTATACGCACATTTTTCTCGACGACGCGACGGTCGGGCTGACGACGGGCGGAACCGGCAACACCTTCCGGGGCAATCTTTCGGGCGAGTACGACAGCTCGATCGACATCTTCACCCTGCAGGTGACCTACAGGTTCTGAGCCGCCGGGCGGCGCATCGGCCGCCACAAACAACAACGGCCGCCCAAGGGGGCGGCGTCCGATGTTCGGTGGCGGCGCGGGTTCGCGCCCGGGCGGCGGTCAGGCGCCTTCGCGCTGTGCGCGTTTGCGGGCGAGCTTGCGGGCGCGCCGAATCGCCTCGGCGGTCTCGCGGGCGCGTTTCTCCGAAGGTTTCTCGTAGGCGCGCCGCATCTTCATCTCACGGAAGATGCCTTCGCGCTGCATTTTCTTCTTCAGCGCGCGCAAGGCCTGATCGACGTTGTTGTCGCGAACCGTAACCTGAACCAAGTATCACCTCATGGGTTGAGGGCCGCTTGATAGCACAGGCGCGGGGCCTTGTGAAGGTCTCTGCGCCCGGAGTACCCTGTTTTTCTTGGTAAAGCCGAGGTAAACCGATGGCCATCCTGAAGATCGCCCGCATGGGGCACCCGGTGCTGCTGCGCCCGGCCGAAACGGTGGTAGATCCCACCGCTCCCGAGATTCACGCGCTGATCGACGACATGCTCGAAACCATGATCGACGCCGACGGTCTCGGCCTCGCTGCGCCGCAGGTCCACGTGTCCAAGCGGGTCGTCATTTTCCGCACGCCCGGAACCCACGAGGCGGGCGCCGAAGAGAACGCCTGGTCGAATCTCACGGTGCTGATCAACCCGGTCGTCGAGCCGTTGGACGAGGCCCGCGAGGACGGCTGGGAGGGTTGTCTCTCGGTGCCCGGATTGCGCGGTCTGGTCTCGCGCTACGGCCGCGTCGGCTACCGCGGTCTTGGTCTCGACGGCGGCGTGATCGAGCGCGAAGCCGAGGGTCTGCACGCGCGCGTCGTGCAGCACGAATGCGACCACCTCGACGGCGCGCTCTACCCGATGCGGATGACCGATCTGTCGCAGCTCGTCTTCGAGTCCGAGATACGCCATCGCCCGGTCCGCACGGAGCGGGATCCGGACGCCGGGCAAGCGACATGACGCGGGCGGCGGACCGCGATGTGCTGCGCCGCGACCTCCTCGCGGCGACGCTCGCCCAGGTTCCCTTCGAGGGCTGGAGCGCGCGGGCGCTCGCCGCCGGCGCGCGCGATGCCGGGGTCGCGATGGGCGCGGCACGGCGCGCCTTCCCGCGCGGAATCGCCGATCTCGTCGCCTTCTGGGGCGAGCAAGGCGACCGGCGGATGCTCGAGATGCTCGCGGATATCGACCTCGACTCGATGCGGGTGCGCGAGCGCATCGCCACCCTGGTGCGGCTGCGCCTCGAAGTCGATGCCGAGCATCGCGAGGCGCTGCGCTTGGCGCTCGGCCGCGCCATGTTGCCGGGTGAGGCGCCTCATGCGCTGGGCGCGCTGTGGCGCAGGGTCGACGCCATGTGGCGCGCCGCCGGCGACACCGCCACCGACTACAACTACTATACCAAGCGCGGCCTGCTCGCCGGGGTCTACGCCTCGACGCTGCTTTACTGGCTCGACGACAAATCGCGAGGCAGCGCCGCCACCTGGGCGTTCCTCGACCGCCGCGTCGCCGAGGTGCTGAAGGTGCCGCGCGCGCTCGGCAAGTTGAAGAACTGCCTGCCTGACACGGACGTGCTGCTGCGCGCCGGTGGTTCGCGCACTGTCCGCGGTCGCAGCCGCAAATTCGGCCCGGCTCCGTTCCAGAGGTCCGCTTCCGACGGATGAGCCCCAAGACCGTCGGTATCTCTTAATCTTAACCGTGTCATGCTCGAACCCCTATCTTGTCGTGCTCGGGCTTGACCCGAGCATCCAAGGACGCGGACCAAACCTGGATGGCCGGGTCGAGTCCGGGTTAACGGCGCTGCACGATCCAGATGCCCGACAGGATGAAGGCGATGGCAAGCGCCAGCGGCCACGTCATCGGCTCGCCGAGGATGACCACGGCGAGCACCAAGCCGACCACCGGCTGGGCGAACTGCGTGGCGCCCATGCGGGCGATGCCGCCCCGCGCCAGCGCCCAGTACCACGCCACGTAAGCCAGCAGCGTCGGCCCCAGCGCAAGATAAGCGATGGCGAGCAGGACGCCGCCGATGGTGATGCCCCAGAGCGTCGTCGGCCAGGTGCCGAGGCTATGGCTCAGGCGACTGCCGGCGACGTAGCCTGTCGCCGCGAAAGCGCAGCCGGCGAGCGCCAGAAGATCGCCGAAGACGCTCGCGCCGGCGGCGTCGAATCCGAAGCGGAAGCCGATCAGAAACACCTCGCCGACGACGGCGATGGTCGCGCCTGTCCACCACCGGGCCATGGGCGCCTTGCGTTCGAGCAGGGCGGCGAAGAGCCCGGTGAATACCGGGAGCGCGCCCAGGATCAGCGCGCCGTGTGACGCCGAGGTGTAGCCCAGGCCGAGGCTGAACAGCACCGGAAAACCGACGAAGCCACCGAGCGCCGAGGCCGCGAGGAAGATTGCCTGGCAGCGCGTCTTCGGCCGCGCCATACCGGCGAGCAAAGCGATTGGCGCCGTCACCAGCGCGGCGAGCACGGTGCGCAGTATTCCGACCGTGACGGGATCGACAGCGACGACCGCGACCTTGGTCGCGACCGATGTGCCGCCCAGACGAGAACCGCCGCTACGGCGGCGCCGAGCACGGCAATTGCCGGCGCCTGCAACGGCGGTCCTTCAGCCCGAATCGGAGGGCGTTTCGGGAACCTTGGCGGTCTGCTCGGCGCGCCGGCGATCGAGCGCCGCGGCGATGTCCGGGTCGCCGAGCGCGACGACGGCGGCGGCGAGCAGCGCCGCGTTGATCGCCCCGGGCTTGCCGATGGCGAGCGTTCCTACCGGATAGCCCGACGGCATCTGGACCATGGACAAAAGCGCGTCCATGCCCTGGACCGCCCAGCCGTGCATCGGCACGCCGAGAACGGGCAGCGGCGTGAGCGCGGCGATGGCGCCGGGAAGCGCCGCCGCCCCCCCGGCGCCGGCGATGATCACCTTGAGACCGCGCTGGCGCGCGCCCGCAGCGAAATCGACCAGCCGCTCGGGCGTGCGATGGGCCGAGATGATGCGGACCTCGTGGCTCACGCCGAGATCGTCGAGCGTCGTGGCGGCGTGGCGCATCGTTTCCCAGTCGGACTGGCTTCCCATGACGACGGCGACGCGCGGTGTTCCAGTCATGCGCACTTGTCCTTAAGTTCCAGTGGCGTCATTATATTTCGGTGATGGGCGCGGCGGCAAGCCGGACCGACGTAAAGCTTTGTTAAGCCTTTGAGCCTAGCGTCGGCCGGATCGGGTGCAAGCGGCGAACCCGGCGCGGACGCGTGCGTCGTCAGGGAAAAAGCGGAGAGACAGGAAGTCCATGCGGATCGGGCGGACACGGCCGGTTGGGGGCGTCGGTTCGGTAAAACGGAGTTCCGACGCGCCGTCACGGCAATCGCCGGCGGCCGCGCGTCAGCTCGACGACGTTGCCACGGTGATGGACATTCCCGAGGCGGAGTTCACGCCCAAGGTTCGCGCCGCCATCATGACGCTGATGGAAGAGGTCGAGCGCCTGCGCGAGGAGCTGAGCCTCACCCGGCGCCGGGTCGAGCACCTCGAGCAGCTCGCCGACCAGGATGCGCTCGCCCCGATCGCCAACCGCCGCGCCTTCGTACGCGAGATGTCGCGCGTCATGGCGTATTCCGAGCGCTATGGCGCGCCGAGCAGCGTGCTCTACTTCGACTTCAACGGCATGAAGGAAATCAACGACACCTACGGCCACGCGGCGGGCGACGCCGCGCTTCTCCAGGTGGCCCGCACGTTGCTCGAGAGCGTTCGCGAATCGGACATCGTGGGCCGTCTCGGCGGCGACGAATTCGGCGTCATCCTGGCGCAGGCCGACCACGCCGCAGCGAACGAGAAGGCGGCGGCGCTGGCGAACGAGATCGCCGCCGCGCCGCTCATATGGGAGGATCACGAGATTCCGCTCACCGTCGCCTGCGGCACGTACTGCTTCAAGCCGGGGGAGGACGTGTCGACGGCGCTCGCCAACGCCGACAAGGCGATGTACGCCAACAAGCAACGTAACAGACAGCCCGGTTGACGCTTAGAGCGGTTCCCGGTCGGTAGGAACCAATTTGATGGGTGCAAATCGGCTCGGTCGGTCAGCCGCGCCGCGCCGCGCGATGCCGGCGCATCGGGCAAGCGGCGCAACGCCGCCGAGGGGCCGATTTGCCCCACCGCAGGCCGGGTTCTTTTGCGCGCCGGCGTCGTTGCCCGTCTTTTCCGATGTCCCCGCATCGCCATGCGACGGGCGTCTAGCCCACGCGCAAAATCATCCCGGTCAAATGGGTCCGATCAACCGGGAACCGCTCTAGGCGATGATGTCAGGCAGGATGTCGCTTTCCAGACGGGCAATCTCGTCCTTGAGCTGAAGCTTGCGCTTCTTGAGCCGCTGGAGCTCGATCTGGTCGGCTACCGCGTGTTTGCTCAGCCCGGCGATTTTTTCATCGAGCTTGCGATGTTCTTCGCGCAGCGCGGCGATCTTCCGGTTCCTCGCGTCGTCTTCGGCCATTGCCTCGAGAGTTCGCCAATGAAGCGGCGAATATGTTAACAGACTTGGCCGTGAAGGGGTAGGCGGCAACCCGGTGTCGGCCGGCGCGGCGACTGGCCGGCGAATCCCCCCGGGAATCGCGCGGGTGCCCGGCGGGCGCGATGCCGCCGGGCCCCGCGCGGCAAGGCTCAGGCGGCGGCCGTCGTTTTCGTCGTTGCCGACCGCGCGGCGCTCGCCGCGCCGGAGGTTGCGTCCTTCGCCGGCTTGACCGGCTTCAGCGACGAGACCTCGCCGTCGCTTTGCCCCTTGGCCGATGCGTTGGCCTGGGGACGAAACTGGCCTTCGACCGCGGCGCCTTCCTCGATCGCCAGGGTCTTGTAGACGATGTCGCCGACGATTTTCGCCGTCTTCGCGATCTTCACCGTCGTCGCCGTGAGCTGTCCCTTGATCGAGCCGCTGATCTGCACCGTCTCGGCGGTGATCGAGCCGGCGATCTGCGCGCCTTCCCCAACGGTGAGCATGCGACTGTTCACGTCGCCCTCGATGCTTCCGAGGATCTGGACGTGACCTTCGCTGTGCAGGTCACCAATGATCTTGAGATCGGCGCTGATCGTCGATTGCGTCCCGCTGCTCCTCGCCGGCTCGGCGCTGGGTTCGGCCGTCGGGGCCGCCGTATTCCACGTGCTGTCAGGTCTTCCAAGCATCGTTCACTGCCCTCATGCATGTCGTCACGATCGCACGCGACGGTTTCACGTGCTCCACCCCGAAACCGCGCCGGGATGACGCTTGAGCAGTAGACCATCTTGGTTAAGCGCGCGTTAACGTTAATGCAGGATGAACGACACGATCGGAAGCCGTCGGCCTTGCGCCTATTTGGGGCGGTCGACGGCGCCGCGCTCGGGGACGGCTTCGCCCCAACGCCTGACCACGCCGACGTCGATGTCGAAGAAGTCGAGCGCGCGTCCCACGCTGTGGTCGACGAGTTCGGCGACCGATGCCGGCCGCGTGTAGAACGCCGGCACCGGCGGGGCGATCACGGCGCCGAGCTCGGCGAGCGCTGCAAGGTTGCGCAGATGCCCGGCGTGCAATGGCGTCTCGCGCACCATCAGCACGAGGCGGCGGCGTTCCTTGAGCGCGACGTCGGCGGAACGGGTCAGCAGGTTCGTCGTCATGCCGGTGGCGATCTCCGACATGCTGCGAATCGAACACGGCGCGACGATCATGCCGATCGTCGGAAACGAGCCACTCGCCGGCGCGGCGCCGAGATCGTTGACCGCGTGGTTCACGTCGGCGAGCGCCCGCACCTCGGCCGGTTTGCGGTCGCTTTCGTAACTGAGCGTCATCTCCGCCGCCCGGGTCATCACCAGATGGGTCTCGATCGCGAGTGGTCGCAGGAGTTCGAGAAGACGCACGCCGTAGACGACGCCCGAGGCGCCGCTAATTCCGATGATGAGGCGACTCGCTCTGGTCATACGCCAAACGTCATGTCATAATGCGGCAGGTGGAACTAGGCGCGGCATTAAGGGTTGCGCGCCACCTGAATACAAGGGTTTTGGGAGCCGGACACAAGGAAAAACCGCTTGATCCAATGGGGTAGTCAACATGGAAGCTGAAGCTCGTCTTGTCGCTCTAACCAGCAAACATACCGAGCTTGAAGAAGCAATCGACGACGAAAACCATCGGCCATTGCCCGATAGCCTCCGGATTCTCCGGTTGAAACGCCAAAAACTCCGAATCAAGGACGAGATCGCCCGCCTGCAGCACGCCTGAGCGCGTTCCGCGGCACGACGGCATTGCGTTCCCGCCTTTTCGGCGGGGCGCTGACGCACGTCTATCTCGCGATCCGCGCAATGGTATCGCTGGTGCTGTATCCCGGCGCGAGCTTCGCCAGCATGACCCGGCCGCCATAGCTCCTGACGAAATCGCCACCGACTACCTCGTCGAGCGTATAGTCCGCGCCCTTGACCAGCAGGTCGGGCCGGAGCGCTTCGAGCAGCGCCGTCGGCGTGTCCTCTTCGAACACCACCACGAGGTCGACGCTGGCGAGCGAGGCGAGAACCTGGCTGCGCGCGGCCTCCGACTGGATCGGGCGGTCCGGCCCCTTGAGCCGGGTCACCGAGGCATCGCTGTTGAGGCCGACGACGAGGTGGTCGCAGGCCGCTTTCGCCTGGGCGAGAAGCGAAACGTGCCCGGGGTGTAGCAGGTCGAAGCAACCGTTCGTGAATCCGACGCGCTCGCCATCGTGGCGCCAGCGTTCGACCTGCTCGATGGCGCCCGCGCGGGTGGCGATCCTGGCCTCGATCGCCGACCATTCGTTGGCGTGGAGGGCGTGCAGCAGCTCGTCGGCGAAGACCACGGCGGTGCCCAGCTTGCCGACCACGATGCCCGCGGCGCTGTTGGCGAGCTGCGCCGCCTCGGCGAGCGCTGCGCCCCGGCCCAGAGCCGCCGCCAGCGTCGCCAACAGCGTATCGCCGGCGCCCGAGACGTCGTAGACCTCGCGCGCTTCGGCCGTGAGGTGCTCGGCCGCACCGTCACGCTCGACCAGCGTCAGACCGTCGCGACCGCGGGTAACGACGGCGGCGCGCACGCCGCAGCGTTCGATCAGCGCCGTCGCGCCCGCTGCGACACTGGCATCGTCATCGGCCGCCATTCCGGTGGCGGCGACAAGCTCGCGCCGGTTGGGGGTGAGCACCGTCGCCCCCCGGTAGCGTGTAAAATCGCCGCCCTTGGGGTCGACGACGACCGGCTTTCCTGCGGCGCGTGCCGCCTCGATCACCGCCCCGACAACGTTATCGGCGAGCACGCCCTTGGCGTAATCGGAAAGCACGACGATATCGCAGGCCTCGACCGTGTCGCCGACGACGCGGACCAGCGTCTCGGCGGTCTCCGCCGAAATCGGCCGGGTGGTTTCGGCGTCGGCGCGAAGGAGCTGCTGGCCCTCGGCGATGTAGCGCGTCTTCACGGTCGACGGCCGGTCGCGTTCGACGAGTAGGTAGGGCTCGACCCGCTTGTCCCCACCGATCATGCGCGTGAGTTCGTCACCCGCCGGATCGTCGCCGACAACGGTGACGAAACAGGCGGCCGACCCCAGCGCCGTGAGGTTCCGCACCACGTTGCCGGCTCCGCCCGGCATGTTTGCCTCGCGTTCGATCTGAAATACCGGGATCGGCGCTTCGGGTGAGATTCGGCTGACCGCGCCGTAGACGAAACGGTCGAGCATCACGTCACCGACGCAGAGGACGCGGCTCGCGGCGAGCTCGGCGATACGCGCAGCGAGGGGAAAAGGGTTGTTCATTCTTCGCCGGGGCTTAGATCGCGTTGGTAACGGCGGATGACGGGGTGGAGGTGGTTTTCTTATAACGCCTTGGCGCGCTCGCGCAGGACATATTTCTGGACCTTGCCGGTCGAGGTCTTGGGCAAGGGGCCGAAGACCACCGTCTTCGGCGTCTTGAAATGCGCCAGGTTGTCGCGGCAGAAGGCGATGAGGTCGGCTTCGCTCACCGCGTCCGAGCCGTCCTTCAGTGCGATGAAGGCGCACGGCGTCTCGCCCCATTTCTCGTCGGGCCGGGCGACCACCGCGGCTTCGAGCACCGCCGGATGACGGTAAAGCACACCCTCGATCTCGATCGTCGAGATGTTCTCGCCGCCCGAGATGATGATGTCCTTGGAGCGGTCCTTGAGCTCGATATAGCCGTCCGGATGCATGACCCCGAGATCGCCGGTGTGGAACCAGCCGCCGGCGAACGCCGCCTCGGTCGCCCCGGGGTTCTTGAGATAGCCC
>JBHHZM010000126.1:0-8917 GCA_046758065.1 Alphaproteobacteria bacterium
CCCGGCTTCGCGCTTTACCGCTCGCCGGCGCCCGGACGGAACCCGGGGAAAGATTCCGGACCGCGGCCGTCGGGTTACCGGGGCCTTCACCGTTTTCACGCGTCCTCGGGAGCGTGTTTCAGCGTGTCGCCACGCGGCGGCCGAAGGTGCCGCGACGCATGGGTGGCCGTACCGGTGCCGCTTGCACCGGGGCTTTCGTTTCCTGCCGTGCCAGTCGCGAGGCGACGTAATCCCAGAGCGTCTCGATCTCCTGCGCCGAGCGCGAGGCGGGTTTGAACTCCATCACCGTGCGACCGTCGATCATGCTGGTCGCGAAATCGGTGCGGTGGTGGATCGTCGTCGGCGCGACGGTGCCGTACTGCGAAAGCGTGATCGCCGCATCGCTGGTGATGCGCGCGCGCTGGGTCGCGCTGTTGATCACGAAGATCAGCGGCCGGCCCGCGTCCTCGACGATATCGACCGTAGCGATAATCGCGCGCAGGTCGTGCGGGCTCGGCCGCGTCGGCACGAGCACCAGATCGGCGACCGTGATTACGCGCCGGATCGCCATGGTGATCGCCGGCGGCGTGTCGATGACGGCGAGCCGGACGCCGGCCTCTTCGAGCTTCTGGAGATCGTAGGGCAGCCGGGCGAAATCGGTGGCTGCGAAGCGCGGCGTTTCCACCTGCCGTTCGTTCCACCAAGCGGAAAGGCTTCCCTGGGCGTCGGTGTCGATCACCGCGACCGGTCCGGCGCCCTTGCGTTCGGCCTGAACGGCGAGATGACCGGCGAGCGTCGTCTTGCCCGTCCCACCCTTCTGTGCCGCAAGAGCGATGACCCGCATGGTGATCATTGGCGTCGTCTCCATTCAAAAGTCCCATGCCGAGCCGACCGCGACCGGCGCGGACATACCGTTTGAAAACTATACGCAGGAATTTAAACAAGCCTTAATATTTCAAAGGGTTTTTCTTTCAATTCCCTTGAAATGTCAGACAAATTGTTGGGATTACCCTTGAGGTTTCTTTCAGCGCCCGCGATGTTACCTTTTCCCACGCCGCCCGTCGGCGATGGAAGCCGCGCCCATGCAGGCGGCGACTCCACTTGAAAGTCTTGACCGCGGACGCCGGCTGGTAGATAGTATTGTTAACGTAGCTCAAGCATGGGGGTTAAGATGATGACCCCACCCGACACGCTGGTTCGTTCCGACAATCTGACGACTTATCACGATTGAAACCCGGCCTTATGGTCGGGCGCCGGAAAATGACCGGCCGAAATGAAGCCCCGCCGAATCGGCAACGACGGCGGGGCTTTGGCGTGTTTGGCGCGGGTTACGGAGAGCGACAGCCTGGGCCGGAACCTGCGCCGGCGCACCGCTCTGCGCAGGGACGAGCTGCATCGGGCAGGGCGAGATTTGGGGCGGACTTGTACGATCGCCGGTTTTCCTCTATTCGGCGTTTGCTCGGCGGCGGAACGCCGGTGGAGCCGCAATCGTGATTGCGCCAGTGAAAACGAGACCGGCGCCGGAACGAGGGAGAGCGCGTTGAAAATCACCGACGTCAAGACCTATGTCGTTGGCAACCCGCCGCCCCATTTCGGTGGGCTTTATTTCGTTTTTCTCAAGCTGACGACCGACAGCGGGATCGAAGGCTTCGGCGAGGCTTATTCGGTCCCGTTCCATCCCCGCGTCGTCACGCAGATGATCGAAGACGTCTGCCAGCGGTGTGTCATCGGCGCCGATCCGTTCAAGATCGAACGGCTTTGGCGGATCGTCTATTCCAGCGGCTTTACCCAGCGCCCGGACACCTCGGTGATGGGCGTGCTCAGCGCCATCGAAATGGCGTGCTGGGATATCGTCGGCAAGGAACTCGACAAACCCGTCTACGAGCTTCTGGGCGGTCGGGTCCACGACAAGCTGCGGTCCTACAGTTATCTTTATCCGGAGGAAACCGACAGCACCGACGTCTACGCCGATCCCGACCTCGCCGCCGAGCGCGCCGCCGCGTACGTCGCCAAGGGCTTCACCGCCGTCAAGTTCGATCCCGTCGGGCCTTATTCCGTGTTCGATCCCCGTCAGCTTTCACTCGAAGCGCTCGATCGTTCGGAGCGCTTCGTGAGGACCCTGCGCGAGGCGGTTGGAAACACCTGCGATCTGCTTTTCGGGACGCACGGCCAGATGACCACCTCGGGTGCCATTCGCCTGGCCCGGCGGCTGGAGAAGTACGATCCGCTGTGGTTCGAGGAGCCGGTGCCGCCCGAGAACGTCGAGGAAATGGCCCGCGTCGCCCGACAGACCAGCATCCCGATCGCGACCGGCGAGCGGCTCGCGACCAAGTACGAGTTCGCCCGGCTGCTCGACAGGCAGGCGGCCTCGATCCTGCAAATGGCGCTGGGCCGGGTCGGCGGTATCCTCGAAGCCAAAAAGATCGCCGGCATGGCGGAAGCGCATTACGCGCAGATCGCGCCCCACCTTTACTGCGGACCGATCGAAGGCGCCGCCAACGTGCAGCTCGGCGCCTGTAGCCCCAACTTCCTGATCCAGGAAAGCATCGGGACCTGGGACGGCTTCCATGCCGAGATCCTGAAACAACCGATGCGCTGGGAGGACGGCTACATCATTCCGCCGACCGCGCCCGGCCTCGGCGTCGAACTCGACGAGGAGGTGGCCGCCGCGCATCCCTACACCGGCAAGAGGCTTCATCTCGACATGCTCGACCGGCCGGTCTGACGACAGCGCGGCGTGGCGCACCGCCGCCGGATCAATCGCAACGAAGGGATCGCGCGATGAAACTGGGGTTCATCGGACTGGGCAATCTCGGTGCGCATCTCGCCGCCAGCCTGCTGCGCAACGGTTTCGACGTTACCGTCCACGATCTCGATCGCGAGGTGGCGGCCGGACTGATTGAGGCGGGCGCCCGCTAGGCTTCGTCCCCGAAGGCGGCGGCCGAAATGGCGGACAGCGTCATCACCTGCCTGCCGTCGCCCGCCGCGGTCGATGCGGTGATGACCGGAAAAGCCGGCGTTCTCGCCGGACTCAAAAGTGGTGGCGCCTGGATCGACATGAGCACCAACGACCTCGACGAGGTCAAGCGTCTCGCCGCGCTCGCCGCGGACAAAGGCATTTCGACCCTCGAAGCGCCGGTGACGGGCGGGGTCCACAAGGCGGTCGCGGGCGACATCACGGTGTTCGTCGGCGGCGACGAGGCGGTCTACGAAACGCATTTGCCGGCCTTCCGGGCGATGGGAAAACCGGTCATCTACATGGGTCCGCTGGGCAACGCGACGGTGATCAAGGTCATCACCAACATGCTGGCCTTCATCCATCTGGTCGCCGCCGGCGAGGCGCTGATGCTGGCCAAACGTGGCGGCCTCGACCTGAAAACGGCGTTCGAGGCGATCCGCGCGAGTTCGGGCAACAGCTTCGTCCACGAGACCGAAAGCCAGGTGATCCTGAACGGCAGCTACAACATCGGCTTCACGCTCGATCTGGCGTGCAAGGATCTCGGCTTGGCGCGCCAGCTCGGCGAGAGCTTCGCCGTCCCACTCGAACTCGCGGCGCTGGTCGAACGCAAGTTCGAGAGCGCCCGCGGCCGCTACGGCGGCGGCGCCTGGTCGCCGATGGTGGTGAAGCTGCTCGAGGACGCGCTCGGCGTCGCGCTGCGCGCGCCCGGCTTTCTCGAAGTGCTCGAGGTCTAGCTCCGGCCCGTCCCTATTCCCACTCGATCGTGCCGGGGGGCTTCGAGGTGACGTCGTAGACCACGCGGTTGATGCCGCGCACCTCGTTGCAGATGCGGGTCGCCACGCGGCCCAGGAACCCGGGCGCGAAGGGATAGGCGTCGGCGGTCATGCCGTCGGTCGAGGTCACGGCGCGCAGCGCGCAGACGTGGTCGTAGGAGCGCTCGTCGCCCATCACCCCGACCGAGCGCACCGGCAGCAGCACCGCGAAAGCCTGCCAGATGGCGTCGTAGAGACCGGCGGCGCGGATCTCTTCGAGGTAGATGGCGTCGGCGCGCCGCAGGATGGCGAGCTTTTCGGCCGTGACCTCGCCGGGCGCCCGGATGGCGAGCCCCGGCCCCGGGAACGGGTGGCGTCCGACGATGCTCTCGGGCAGACCGAGTTCGCGGCCCAACGCCCGCGCCTCGTCCTTGAACAGTTCGCGCAGCGGCTCGACCAGTGCCATGTCCATGCGCTCGGGCAAGCCGCCGACGTTGTGATGCGACTTGATGGTGACGCTCGGCCCGCCCGAAAACGAGACCGATTCGATGACGTCCGGGTAAAGCGTCCCCTGGGCGAGGAAGTCGGCGCCGCCGAGTTTGGCGGCCTCCTCCTCGAACACGTCGATGAAGGCGGCGCCGATCGTCTTGCGCTTGGCTTCCGGTTCGGTCACGCCCTTGAGCTTGCCGAGAAAGAGCGCGCCGGCGTCGCGATGGACGAGCCGAATGTTGAAGCGGTCGCGGAACAGCGTAACCACCTGTTCGGCCTCGCCCTCGCGCAACAGGCCGGTATCGACGAACACGCAGGCGAGCCGTTCGCCCACCGCCTCGTGCAGAAGCATGGTGACCACCGAGGAATCGACGCCGCCCGAAAGGCCGCAGACCACCCGGCCCGAACCGATTTGCGCGCGCGCGCGCGCGACGGCCTCCTCGCGGAACGCCGCCATCGTCCAGTCGCCGCGGCAGCCGGCGACCCGGTGGCTGAAGTTTTCGAGCAGCCGCGCGCCGTGCGGCGTATGCACCACTTCGGGATGGAACTGCACGCCGTAGAAGCGGCGCGCGTCGTCGGCGATAGCGGCGAACGGCGCGCCCTCGCTTTCCGCGACCGCGTGGAAGCCCGCAGGCAGCCGGACCACCCGGTCGCCGTGGCTCATCCAGACCTGCTCGCGGTCGCCGGGCCGCCACAGCCCGGCGAAAAGCGCGCAATCGCCGGTCACGTCGATGAAGGCGCGGCCGAACTCGCGGTGTTCGGCGGTCTCGACCTCGCCGCCGAGCTGGGCGCACATGGTCTGCGCGCCGTAACAGATGCCGAGGACGGGAACGCCGAGGCTGAACACCGTCTCAGGCGCGCGCGGCGTTTCGGCGCCGGTGACCGAGGCCGGCCCGCCCGACAGCACGATCGCTTTCGGCCGAAACCCGGCGATCTCGCTGCCGGCGACGTTGAACGGACGGATTTCGCTGTAGACCCCGCTCTCGCGCAGGCGCCGCGCGATGAGCTGCGTGGTTTGCGCGCCGAAATCGAGGATGAGAACCCGGTCGGTCACGAAGCGGCGGACCGGACGTTGGCGTGGCGCCGCGGCAAGACCTTCGACCGCCGCCCTTCGGCTTGTCGGCCGTCCAATCGCTGGCGGCGACGACGCCCGAAGATCAACGCTCGGTCCGGTAGTTGGGCGCTTCGCTGGTCACGAATACGTCGTGCACGTGGCTCTCGCGCAGTCCCGCCGCGGTGGTGCGAACGAAGCGCGCGTTGCGTTGCAGCGCCGCGATATCGCTGCTCCCGGTATAGCCCATCGCCGCGCGCAGGCCGCCGACGAGCTGGTGGATGACGTTGCCGATGGGGCCGCGGTAGGGGACCCGCGCCTCGACGCCTTCAGGCACCAGCTTGAGGGCGTTGCGGATGTCCTGCTGGAAATAGCGGTCGGCCGAGCCGCGCGCCATCGCGCCGATCGACCCCATGCCGCGGTACGTCTTGTACGAGCGACCCTGGTAGAGGTAGACCTCGCCCGGGCTTTCGTCGGTACCGGCGAACAGCGAGCCGATCATGGCGCAGTCGGCGCCCGCCGCAAGCGCCTTGGCGAGATCGCCCGAGAACTTGATGCCGCCGTCGCTGATCATCGGCACGTCGCGCTCGCGACAGACCTCGGCCACGTCGCACACGGCGGTGAACTGCGGCACGCCGACGCCGGCGACGACGCGCGTGGTGCAGATCGTGCCGGGTCCGATGCCCACCTTGACGGTATCCGCGCCGGCGTCGATCAGCGCCCGGGCGCCGTCGGCGGTGGCGACGTTGCCGGCGATGACCTGCGCCGAATTGCTCAGCGTCTTGATCCGCTTCACCGCGTCGAGGACTCCGCGCGAGTGGCCGTGCGCGGTATCGACGACGATGACGTCGCATTCGGCGTCGAGCAGCGCCTCGGCCCGCGTTACGCCGTCGTCGCCGACGCCAGTCGCACCGGCGACGCGCAGGCGGCCCTGCTCGTCCTTGCAGGCGTCGGGAAAACGTTCGGCCTTTTCAATGTCCTTGACCGTGATGAGGCCGGTGCAGCGGTAGTCGTCGTCGACCACCAGAAGTTTCTCGATGCGATGGCCGTGCAGCAGCCGTTTGGCTTCCTCGGAGTCGACGCCGTTGCGCACGGTCACCAGTTCGTCTCTGGTCATCAGCTCGCGTACCGGCTGATCGGCGCGGCTGGCGAAACGCACGTCGCGGTTGGTCAGAATGCCGACCAGCCGGCGGTCGGCCTCGACCACGGGTATGCCCGAGATGGCGTGATCGGCCATCAGCCGGAGCGCCTCGGCAAGCGTCTGATCGGGGCCGATCGTCAGCGGATCGACGACCATGCCGGCCTCGAACTTCTTGACCTTGCGCACCTCGTCGGCCTGTTCGGTGGGCGAGAAGTTCTTGTGGATGACGCCGAGCCCGCCCGTCTGCGCCATGGCGATGGCGAGACGGCTTTCGGTCACCGTGTCCATGGCGGCCGAGATCAGCGGAATGCCGAGCGCGATGCGTCGCGTCAGGCGCGTATGCGTCCTGGCGTCAGCGGGCAGGACTTCGGAGGCGGCCGGAATCAGAAGGACGTCGTCGAAGGCGAGTGCTTCGCGAAAACTCATGCCAACCCTCAAATCGGTTGGCGGCGCATGATACACGAAATCGCCGCGCCGCCAAGCGTCATTCCCCCTGTTCCGGGCCGCTCGCCCGCTCGTCCTCGCCGCCGCCGCGGTAGCCCGTGGCAACCAGGTAGACCTCGCGCGATTCGGCGCGGCTCGCCGGCGGCTTGGCATGCCTGACCGTGGCGAAGCGCCGTTTGACCCGGGCCAGCAGTTCGGTCTCGGCGCCGCCCTTGAGCGCCTTGCAGACGAAGGTGCCGCCCGGGGCCAGTACCGCCTCGGCAAAGACGAGCGCCGCCTCGCAGAGCGCCGTGACCCGCAGGTGGTCGGTCGCCCGGTGGCCGGTCGCCAGCGCGGCCATGTCGCTCAGCACCGCGTCGGCCGACCCGCCGAGAGCGGCGCGCGTCCGCGCCGGCATGTCGGGCGCGAGGGCGTCGCCCTCGATCGTCACGACGCCGGGGACGGGATCGAACGGCTGGAGGTCGATCGCGACGACGCGACCGCCGCCGGTCCGGTCCGCGCCGACGCGCGCCGCCGCAACCTGGCTCCAGCCGCCGGGCGCCGCCCCGAGGTCGACGACGCGCCGGCCGCGCGCCAGCAGATGGAAGCGTTCGTCGAGTTCGATCAGCTTGAAGGCGGCGCGCGAACGCCACCCCGCCTCGTGCGCCGCGGCGACGTAAGGATCGCGATGCTGGCGCTCGAGCCAGCGCTTCGACGAGGCGCTGCGCCCTTTCCCGCCACCCGAAAGGCCCTTGCGGGCGGCGGCGGCGCTGCGCCGTTTGCGTCCCCCCGGCACGGCGCCGTCAGGCCGGAAAACGGAGCGGCGCCGACGTCTCTCCGGCATCGGCGCGGATCATGTCGAGCAGCATGCCTTCGCGCACGCCCCGGTCGGCAACGCGCAGGCTGCCGACCGGCCAGATGCGCCGGATCGCCGCGAGTATGGCGCAGCCGGCGATCACCAGGTCGGCGCGCTCGGGTCCGACCGTCGGGATCGCTGCGCGCCCGGCGCAGTCGAGCGCCAGCAAGCGGCACGACACCCGGGCGACGTCGTCGAAAGCGAGCCGCAGGCCGTCGACCCGGGCGCGGTCGTAGCGCGGCAGATCGAGATGGACGCCCACCATGGTCGTCACCGTGCCCGAGGTGCCGAGCATCTGGACGCCGTTCCCGGCCACCGCCCGTGCGATGCCGTGCGCCGCGTCGAAGGCGGCGAGCAAACCGCCGACGTAGGCGATCATGTCGTCGTAGACCGCGCGGCTGACCCGGTCTCCGCCGTAAGCCTCGGCGAGCGTCACGACGCCGCAGGGCAGCGATGTCGAGGCGATCACCTCGGGCGGGGCGGCGTCCGCGCAGCGTAGCCAGACGATCTCGGTACTGCCGCCGCCGACATCGAAGACCAGCGCCCGCCGGGCATCGTGGTCGATCAGCGGCAGGCATCCGGCAAGTGCGAGCCGGGCTTCCTCGCGAGCCGGGATGATTTCGAGTGCGATCCCGGTCTCGGCGACCGCGCGGTCGAGAAATTCGTCGCAGTTGGCGGCCCGGCGGCAGGCCTCGGTGGCGACGCTGCGCAGACGGGTGACTCCGCGACGCCGCGCCTTTCCGGCGCAGACGCCGAGCGCGGCGATGGCGCGCTCCATTGCCGGTTCGGAAAGCCGCCCGCGCGCGCCCAGCCCCTCGCCGAGGCGGACGATACGCGAGAACGCACCGATCACGCGGAAACCGTCGTCGCGGGCGCGGGCCATGAGCATGCGGCAGTTGTTGGTGCCGAGGTCGATGGCGGCGTAGACCGGCGACGACGCGCGACGCCCGCGTCCCCCCCGCTCGGTCTTCCCCCCCGCTCGTGGCGGTTCCAACTGCGCCTCCCCTGAGATGCGCGCGGCGGCTGTCATGACGCCGCGTCTTACGTCTATAACAGACTTGCGACGGCGGGGAAGCGCTGGTCGCGAACATTTGACCGCCGCGCCGGCCGGGAGCGGCGCAAGCCGCCGGCGCCTCGCCTTGACAGGTCCCCGGCGCCTTCCTAAGTTCGCTGCGCGCGCCGGCGCCGTCCCCTGGGGGATAGTTTAACGGTAGAACGAGCGGCTCTGACCCGCTTAGTCCTGGTTCGAATCCAGGTCCCCCAGCCA